>DASZQG010000024.1:0-32796 GCA_035550075.1 Hyphomicrobiaceae bacterium
TGACCATCAGGAGCATGACCGGGTTTGCCCGCGCGGACGGAGCGGCGGGACCGCTGAGCTGGCACTGGGAGGTGCGCTCGGTCAACGGCCGCGGCCTCGACGTGCGCCTGCGCACGCCCCCGGGATTCGAGATGCTGGAGCAGCGTGTGCGCGATGCCGTTGCCCGCCGCGTTGCCCGCGGCAGCGTATCGGCAACTCTGTCCGTCAGGCGGACCACCGGTGAGGTGCAGCTTCGGCTCAACGAGGCGGTGCTGGCCCAGGTGCTGGCCGCGCTCGCTACCGTGCGAAAGCATACCGAGGCCGCGCCGCCGCGCGCGGAGGCGCTGCTGAACGTCAAGGGCGTGCTGGAAGTGAGCGAGCCCGAAGACAGCGAGGGGGAAGTCGCCGAGCGGCACGCAGCGATGCTGGCGACCTTCGACACCGCGCTCGAAGCAATGGTCCGGGCCCGGACCGAGGAGGGCAGCCGCCTGGAGACGATCGTCCGCGAACAGCTTGCCGCCATCGAAAAGCTTGCCGCGACGATTGCCGCCTCGCCTGCGCGCTCGCCCGAGGCCATCCGCAGGCGCCTCAAGGAGCAGATGGCGCGGCTCCTGGAAACGGAGGCGCCGCTGGACGAGGCGCGGCTCTACCAGGAGGCCGCGATGCTGGCGACACGCGCCGACGTCGAGGAGGAATTGAAGCGCACGGCGGCCCACGTGCAAGGCGCGCGCAAGCTGCTCGAATCCGATGAGCCGGTCGGCCGCCGCTTCGATTTCCTGGCGCAGGAATTCAACCGCGAAGCCAACACGCTGTGCTCAAAGTCGTTCGACCCGGACATCGTGCGCATGGGACTGGAGCTGAAAGCGGTGATCGACCAGATGCGCGAGCAGGTGCAGAACATTGAGTAGCGCGGGCGACATTCCGATTGCGCGGCGGGGGCTGCTGTTCGTGCTGTCCTCGCCCTCGGGCGCGGGCAAGACCACGCTGGCGCGGCGGCTGCTGGCGGCGGATCCGGCCCTGAAGATGTCGGTTTCTCTGACCACGCGCAAACCGCGCCGCGGCGAGGTCGACGGCACCGACTACACGTTTGTCGATACAGCGGTCTTTGAGCGCATGAAGGCGGCGGGCGAGCTGCTGGAATGGGCGCACGTGCACGGCAATCTCTATGCCACCCCAAAGGCGCCGGTGATGGCGGCGCTGGCGCGCGGCGAGGATATGCTGTTCGACATCGACTGGCAGGGCGCCCGGCAGCTCAAGGCACACCTGTCGGGCGATATGGTCAGCGTCTTCATTCTGCCGCCGGACGGCAAGGCGCTCGAGCGGCGCCTGAAGACGCGCAACCAGGACAGCGACGAGGTCATGCGGCGGCGCCTGGAGGCGGCCGCGGCGGAAATCGAGCACTGGGACGAGTACGACTACGTGATCGTCAACAGCGAGGTGGAGGCCAGCCTTGCCACGCTGACCGGCATCCTGGCGGCGGAGCGGCTGCGGCGCACGCGCCAGACCGGGCTTGGGGATTTCGTGCGCAAGGTGCTGGCGTCATTCTGACGGCGCGCAGGCCTCAGCGGCCCGGCCAGCGATCCAGCACGTAGGCGACACGGGCGAAATCGGCAACCGTCAAGGCTTCCCCGCGCAGCGTCGGCGCGATTCCTGACGCGGCCAGCAGGGCCTCCGGATCGCCGACGATGGTCTTGAGGCTCTGGCGAAGCATCTTGCGGCGCTGGCCGAAGGCGGCACCGGTGACGCGGCCGAGCGTGCGCACGGAGCACGCAGGGCTCGGGGCGGGTATGGGTGTGAACTCGACCACCGCCGAGGAAACCGCCGGCGGCGGTGTGAACGCTTCAGGCCTCAGCGAAAACAGCAGGCGCGGACGCGTGCGCCATTGGCTGATCACGGCCAGGCGGCCATAGGCCTTGGTGGCGGGTTGGGCGACGATGCGCTCGGCCACCTCGCGCTGAAACATCAGCACCATGCGCTGATACCAGGGCGGCCACGGCTCGCTTTCCAGCCAGCCGATCAGCAGCAGCGTGGCGATGTTGTAGGGCAGGTTCGCCGCGATCACGGGCTTTGTTTGGAGGCCGGCGGACAGTGCGCGCCAGTCGATCTCCAGCGCGTCGCCATACGTCACCTGCAACCGGCCCGGATAGCGCTCGGCGATGGCCTCCAGGGCTGGCCGGCAGCGCTCGTCTCGCTCCACCGCCAGCACGCCGGCAGCGCCTTCCAGCAGCAGCGCCCGCGTCAGCCCGCCGGGTCCGGGGCCGATCTCGACCACGGTCTGGCCGTCCAGCGGACCTGCCGCGCGAGCGATGCGCCGGGTCAGGTTGAGGTCGAGAATGAAGTTCTGGCCCAGGCTCTTCTTTGCATTGAGGCCGAGGCTGCGCACCACCTCGCCCAGGGGCGGCAGGCCATCCGGTGGATCGGCCCACGGGGGGCCGTTCATGGCCTGGGCGCGCTGGCCCGCCGGCGGGCGATGTCGACGGCGAGGCGCAGCGCGGCAACGAAGCTGTCGGGGCGGGCCTTGCCGGTGCCGGCCAGCGCGTAGGCGGTGCCGTGGTCGGGCGAGGTGCGCACGAACGGCAGGCCCAGGGTGACGTTGACGCCGTGATCGAAGTCGAGCGTCTTGAGCGGGATCAGCGCCTGGTCGTGATACATGGCCACCGCCGCATCATAGCCGGCGCGCGCGGCGGCATGAAACATGGTGTCGGCGGAATAAGGACCGCGCACGGCAAGTCCTTCGGCGGCCAGCTCCGCAACCGCGGGCGAAATGATGCGCTCCTCCTCGGTGCCGATCATGCCGCCCTCGCCGGCGTGCGGATTGAGGCCGGCAACAGCAATGCGCGGCTGCGCGATGCCGAAGTCGCCGGAGAGCGCCGCCGCCGTGATGCGGATGGTGTCGCGCAGCAGGGGCAGGGTGAGCGCGCCGGGCACCGCGGCAAGCGGGATGTGCACGGTGACCGGCACCACCTTCAGCGCCTCGCAGACCAGCATCATGACCGGGCGAAAGCCGTGGCCCGGCCAGTGGCGCGCGGCCAGAACCCCCAGGAACGCCGTGTGGCCCGGGTAGGCGAGCCCGGCTCCCTGCAGCGACTTCTTGGCGATGGGATTGGTGAGGAGCGCGCAGGCCTCGCCGCGCGCCACGGCGGCGGTTGCGGCCTCGATGGCTGCCACGATCGGCGCGCTGCCCTGCACCGGACGGACGGGCAGGGCACCGGCAAAGACGCCGGCGGCCGCGGGCGCATCGACCTCCGAAATTGGCACATCGAGGTTGAGCTGGCGCGCGCGCTCATGCACTGCAGCGGTGGTGCCGTAGAGGAGGAACGGGGGCAGTCGCAGGCGCTCGCGCGCGAGCCAGGCAGCCAGGGCGACGTCGAGGCCGATGCCGGCCGGATCGCCCATGCTGACCGCAACAGGCAGCACCGGCGCACCGGCCGGCCCCGGTGCGCGGTTGGCAATACTCATCCTGGCCTCTCAGCGGTATTCGATGTGCGCATCCTGCCGCACGTCGCGCAGGTGACGCTCGGAAAAAATGCGAAATTCCTTGATTTGCAGTTCCTGCAGCGCCTTCTCGCGCTGCTTGTCGTCCGCCTTGATGCTGCGGCGCCCGCACACGGCATAAAGCTCGATGCCGGCCGGCGTGGTCGCAGGCGGCAGCATGTCGCCATCCCTGGCGGCGAGCAGCATCGACCGCGTCGGCTCGGGAACGCTGCTGGGCTTGACGTATTTGAGATCGTCGAAGTGGGCATCGCCGGCCATCTTGGTAAGGCCAGCCATCGACTTGCAGCCGGTGAACTTGCGGCTGAGCGCCTCCGCCTCGCGGTAGCGCCGCGCCATGCCCGACTGGTCCTTGGAAGCGGGGATCGCCAGCGTAATCTTCTGCAGCTGCAACTCAACGGCATCTGCGCCCGCATCCACCGCCTCGGCCGAGACCAGCCGATCGATATCGCGCTGGCCGATGGAAATCTGCGCGGCGAAACGGCGGCGGATCACTTCGTTCCACGCCTCCTGCGCGCGCAGCCGGTCCTTCAAAGTCTGCAAACCGAAGCCCGCGCCCTTCAGGTGCTGTTCGAACTGCTCCAGGCTCAGCTTGTTGCGGTCGGCGATGCTCTTGATGATCTTGTTCACGTCGGCGTCGCTGACCTCTACCCCGAGCTTTTTCGCCTCCTGAAGCTTGAGGTGCTCCTCGATCAGGTCTTCCTGCGCTTTCTTCCTCAGCCCTGGCAGTACGGACGAGCGGGCGCTTTCGACCGCCTGCTTCTGCAGGGTGAGGCCGTACTGCTTCTTGCGCTCCTCGAAGATGGCGAGGATCTGCTCGCGGGTCTTGCCGCGATTGGCGGCGATCACTTCGTCGAGGATGGCGCGCAGGTGCTTGCTGGTGCTCTCGGCATGGATCAGGCGGTTGAAGGCGTCCTTGGCCTGGTCGGAGATGTTCTGGTTGGCCGCCAGATAGCGGGCGCGCTGGTCGATCTCGTAGCCGGTGATCGGCTCGTCGTTGACCAGCAGCACGATCGACTGCAGTCCCTTGGACCGCGAAGGCGTCGCGTCGGCAGCCTTGGCGGGGCCCTCACGCGCGGCCGTCTTGCGGGCCGCGCCACCCTGCGCGGCAGCCGGTTCCGCGATCCAGCACAGGCAGCCGGCGGCGAGACCGAGCGTGGCCGTGGCGCTTAGCAGGATGGTGCGGGCAATTCCGTCGGACATTCCAGGGCCGGCCATCAATGGTTCGAGACGCGCGATTCGCGGCAGATGATCCTACCGCCGTGCCCTCGCCGGCGGCGGATCTTTTCCACAAGACAACCGTGGCACCGGGATGGCAAGGGGCATCGATATGCCCGCGGGGATGGTGCTTGCCCGCGCCAACCGTTCTAGAGCGGCGGCGTTCCGGTGGTGTCGCCGAACACGTGGTTCAGCACGTCCGTCTTGTAGTTGAAGCCGCCCAGGTTCTTGAACTCGAAGCGCACCATCAGCGTGCGGTCGGGCCGGATGTCGAGCGGCAGGTTCTCCACGAACGTCTCGATGTAGCTGACCGACAGGGCGAAGCACTCGTCCTTGTACTTCACCTGCAGCAGGTCCTGGATGCGCTGCTTGGCATCGATGTCGTAGCGCATCTGGCCTTCGACCGACCAATTGTTGGTCAGGCGCAGGCCGAGCGAGCCGAGCAGCTCATCCTGATTGTCGATGGCCCCGAGCACGGGCTCGAACTTCGTGAACGTATAGCCTGCCGCACCGTAAATGGGGCCGTAGCTTGCCTGGGCGTAGGTGTCCTGGCGGCGGAGGCTCCAGTCCTTTTCGTCGAAGCGGCCCTGGGCCACCAGATTGAAGCCAGAGAATGGAGACAGGTAGAGGCCCGCCACGTAATCGGAGCGGTCGGTGCCGAGGCCGTTGATGGGCGAAAAGTTGGGGTTCCCCGCCGGATTGAGCCCAAGACTAAGCCCGGGGTTGGCAAACGGATTGTCGCCGCTGAGCTGGAAGCTCTGGCCGAACACGGCGCGGGCGTAGAAGCCCGAATTGGCCTGCAGGGTGTATTGCACGCCGAGGTTGGCGCGCGTGCCGGTCTCAAGCCGGTCGTAGCCCGAGAACTTGTCGGTGTCGAACAGCAGCGTGTCATCGAAGATCAGGCTGCGCGCATCTTCATCCGGCAGCACGCGCTGACCGACGTTGTTCGGCCGCACGATGATCTGCGCGGTCGGCTCGATGACGTGCGAGGCATTCGCCGTGCGCGCCACAAACGGGAACGAGTAGGTGAGGCCGCCGGCGACCTGCCCGTAGGCCAGGGTATCGTCGGGGATCGGCAGCAGCGTCACCGGATCGATGGCGTTCGCGTAGCTGTAGACGTCGCCGCGCGCATTTGCGAAGGGGGTCCACACCTGGCCAAGGCTATCGATCGTCTTGCGGCGCCAGTTCACCTCCGCCAGCGCATGGTTGGTGTCGGTGCCGTCGGTGCGCGTCATCGAGCGCGCGTGCGCCGTGAAGGACAGCTCGCCGCCAAGGACCGGCGACCCGTAGATGTAGTTGTAGTCGACCACCGGGAAGACGCGCGAGTTGGAGATCTCGCCGAGATCCCCGAACAGCAGGCCGCCGAACTGGTAGAGGTTGGCCTGGAAGTAGTTCCGCTCGCTCATGCCTTGCAGGTAGATCGTGTTGACGCGATCGGTCTGCAGGATCGGGTCGAGCTTGTAGAAGCGGCGGAAGGTATCGTCGCTTTCCACCGTCACGTCCCAGCCGAACCGCCACCACGACGAGAGCGAGAACTGGCCCTTGGTCTCCAGTGACCCGCGCCAGTCCTTGCTGCCGGCCGCTGCCGGCTCATCCTCGTTGATCGCGGCGAACTTGATCGAGTACTGGCCGTTCGCCAGCCGGTGCCGGAAGTCGCCCTGCCACAGGATGCCCTGCTTGGAGAAGTACTGGGGATGGAAGGTGAAATCGTAGTTCGGGGCGAGGGCAAAGTAGTAGGGCACCTCGACGGAGAAGCCGAGGGTGGAGGAATTGCTGTAGCTCGGCGCCAGGAAGCCGGAACGGTGCTTCACCGACGCATCGGGGTGCTGGAAGTAGGGCGTGTACAGGATCGGGACGCCGAACAGCTCGAACTGGGCGTCCTGGTAGGTGATGGTTCCGGCACGCTGGTCGTGGATGATGCGCGCCGCGCCGATGCACCATAGCGGCGGCACGCCCGGCTCGTTCTTACAGGGCGTGAACTTGCCTCGCTCGTATTCCGTGATGTTGCCTTCCCGGCGCACGGCGCGCTGGGCGGCGATCCGCGTTTCGTCGCTGGTCACCACGCTCAGGGATTGCACGAACGCGTCGCGGAAATCGTCCGTCGCCTCGAAGCGGTCGGCCCGGGTGATGCCGCCGTTGGGGTCTTTGAGCTGGGCATTGCCCTCCGCCAGCAGGCGGTTGGTGTTCTGGTCGTAGATCACCTGGCCGGCGGTCAGGATGTAGTTGTTGTAGTAGATCTCGACGTTGCCCTGGGCGATCACCCGATTGGCTTTGGTGTCGTAGATCAGCTGGTCTGCCTGCAGATAGAGCGGCTGGGCCTGGTCGATCTTGGGATGGGGGCCGAAGATGCCGCCTTTGGGCCTGGGGAAGGCCTTGGTCTGGCTTGGGGCGCCGACGATCTTGGTGCTGGGATCCTGGGCGCGGGCGGGGAGGGCGAAGAAGAGGACGGTGAGGCACAGCGCAACGAGCGCACACGTGCCCTGCAGCCACCGATGGCGGCCGTCAGCACGCGCTCCGCCGCACGATCCGTGCGGTATGGGCGCTCGACGCATCACTCAGCCGTCCTCCTGGTGCACCAGCACCGTTAGCGAAACGAGTAACGCGAGACCAATCGGGACCCAGACTGCCATGGCCGGCGGGATCAGACCGGCAACGCCGATCTGCCGCGAAACCTCTGCCAGCAGGAAGAACCCGATTCCCCCTACCATCCCCGCCAAAACCATAGTCTGTATCCCCCCCGAGCGGAATGACCGCAGGGACACAGTGGCGGCCAAAATAACCATGACGACAAGCAGCATCGGACGGGATATCAACAGCGCATATTGCATCCGGTAGCGAGAGGCGGAAAGACCAGCCTTCTCAGCAACTTCGATCAGGTCCGGAAGCTGCCAGAAGGAGACCGCGATCTCCGACCCCAGCGCATCGCCGACGCGCTCGCGGGTGAGGTAGGTGCTGAGGGCATAGACGTCGAAAAATTCCGGGTCCCGCAGCGGCCGGGAAACGACGGCGCGGTGCAACTCCCAATAGCCGTCCTGCAGGGTCGCCCGGTCGGCCTCGATGCGCTCCACGAAGCGCCCCTGGCGGTCGAACTGGAAGGCGATGACCCCGGCGAGCGAAAGGCCCTGGTTCGCCACGGCCCGGGCGGCCATCACGGACTGTCCGTCGGCTCCGTCCTGCCGCAGCCAGGAGGCATCGCCGGAATTGGCGAGCAGGGTGGCCTCCTTGCCGAAGGCTTCCGCCAGCAGGCGCTCGGACTCGGACCGGGCGGCAGCAGCCAAGGGATTGTACAGGGTGATGGCCGCGATCCCCATCAGCAGGGCCACCGCTACGCCTGGCAGAACGATCTGCCACACCGACATGCCGCCGGCACGCATCACGTTCAGCTCCGACTTGCGCCCCAGGCTGAGCAGGGCACCGATGCTGCCGACCAGCACGGCAAATCCCAGCAGGATCTCCGTGAACGCCGGCAGGCGGAGCAGCGCCATCCACAGCAGCGACACAAACGAAAGATCGGTCGCGCGCCGCGACAGGCGCAACAATTCGATCATGTCGATCATGTAGATCAGCAGCGCGCAGACGGAAAACGCGCCGACGATGGTGAGAATGAATCGCTTGGCGATATAGCGGCGAAGGGTGGATGCGCCCGGCACGTTACGCCCTGCCTCCGCTTCTGCGCACAGCGCGCGGGCCGAATACCGCATGCCACAGGCGCACGAGCCGTCCCGCCCAGGCGTCGCGGATCGCGCCGAGGGCACGCGCCAGCCGCGTGGGCGGGCGCGGATAAGCCTGCCACTGCACGGCTATCGCCGCCGCCACGGCCGCGCCGATGGGGATCGCATACAGCGCCCAGGCGGCGGAGGGGCGAATGGCGGTGGCGTTGGCGGCGCTGATGCCGAGGATGCGGCACACGGTGGCCACCGTGAAGGCGGAGACCACGGCGTTGAGCCGGTTCTGGCGCGTGGTCTTGGCGTGGCCGAGGAAGGCCAGCGTGATCAAAACGAACGCAAACGGGTAGAGCGGGCTCGAGAGCCGCTCATGCAACTCGGAAACGAACCGGCCCGGGTTGCGCTGATAGAGCGGGTCGTTCCGGTTGGGGCTGATCAGCTCGGGCGTGTCGAGCTCGCGCGGGCGCAGATACTCGGGCTGGTCTGCGCGCCGCTCGAGCTGGTTCAGATCCACCATGTAGTCGTCGAACACGACGATCTGCGGCGCTGCCTGGTCGGGCAGGCGACGCACGATGTGTCCCTTCTGCATGCGCAGATAGGCATCATCGCCCTGCTTGATGATGCGCGCGCGTTCGGCAAGGTATGTCACCTGCTGCTTGGGATCGCGCGCATCGTGCATCAGCAGGCCGAGCAGCTCGCCGGACGGCATGCGGTCGCGAATGTGCACCGTCAGCTTGGCTTCCGGCGAAGTGAACAGCCAGGGCTGCAGAACCTGCGTCATCAGGTCTGCGCGCACGAGCATGGAATAGCTGCGCAGCGCCCTCTGGCTCCACGGTCCCACGATGTGATTGACGAACGCCACCGCCAGCGCCACGGCGATCGCCACCCATAGGAACGGCCGGAGCAGTTTCCAGACCGCCATGCCGCCCGCGGTCATGACGATCAGCTCGCTGTCGCCGTTCAGCTTGTTGAGCACGTGGATGCTGGCGATCAGCAGGCCGATCGGCGCGATGACTGCCATCATGCTCGGCACTGCCAAGGTGGTGATGGTCAGGAAGCGCAGCGCATTCTGCCCCTGGTTGGTGATCAGCTCGAGCTGGCGCAGTGCTACAGCGATCCACACCACCGCTGTCAGCGACACGACGATAAGCACCAGCGCACCTGCCGTCTGCCGGCTGACATAGCGGCTGAAAATGCTCATTCGTGGCGTCCCCCGGCCGGTCGGGCGTAGGCCCCGGCGCGCCTGCCGGCCCCCGCGCGGCGCGTCCTGCAACCTGCTCGGGTCTGGCTCCCATAGCATGGTGGCGGAAAGGTGGCCCAAAGAGCAGCATTTCCCTATCCCGCACAGGGCGTTGCTGCCGCGCCGCAGGTGGCGGGGCGGCCGTTGCGGAGGCCTGGCTTGCACTGGCGCGCCGAGGGTCTATTGTGCCCGCCGAAGTTTCCCGAATGACGTTTCCCGAACCCACCGTTCGATCCCGTGCGGCCTGCCCGGCGTGGCGGCGCCCAGGCGCGGACGGGCGGAAGCGGGAACGTTGTGAAATTCCAACGCATGCCTGAGGTATCGCGCGATGGCCGGCCCCCTGCAGATCAGTTTTGCGCCACTCTCCGGCCCGATCACCGGCGCGGCCATGGTGCTTGCGGGTGATGAGCTGGCGCTGGGACCGACGGCGCGCGGGCTCGACGAGCGCTCGAAGGGCGCCTTGGTGAAGGCGATGCGTGCCGCCGACTTCAAGGGCAAGATGAAGACGTCAGTGGAGCTGCTGGCACCGGCCGGCCTGGATGTGCAGCGCCTGCTTGTGGCGGGTACGGCGGGCGCCAAGACGGAACTCGACCGTCTGCTGCTGGGCGGGCATGCGCTGGCGCAACTCGGCGCGCGCAAGGGCGATACGGCGACGCTGATCGTCGACCCAGCCGATGCGGGCGAGGCAGGGGCGGAGGTGTGGGCCGCCGATCTCGCATTCGGTGCGCTGCTGCGCAGCTACACGTTCAAGAAATATGTCACCCGCGCGCGCGACGAGAACGGCGAGAACGACGCTGCCCGCGCCAGCCTGCGCAAGCTCATCGTTCATTGCGCCAAGCCGGAGGCGGCGAACAAGGCGTTCCAGGCGCGCAAGGCGGTGGCGGAGGGCGTGTTCCTGGCGCGCGACCTCGTCAACGAACCCGCCAACGTGCTGGGGCCGGAGGAATTCGCCGAGCGCATGCGTGACCTCGCGGACGCCGGCCTGGAGGTGGAAATTCTGACGCCGGAGGACCTCAAGGGCCTGAAAATGAATGCGCTTCTGGCGGTGGGGCAGGGCAGCGCGCGCGGCTCGCGCGTGGCCGTCCTGCAGTGGAACGGGGCGAAGGGCAAGCGCGCCAAGACGCTCTGCTTCGTGGGCAAGGGCGTGTGCTTCGACACCGGCGGCATTTCCATGAAGCCGGCCGGCGGCATGGAGGACATGAAGGGCGACATGGGAGGCGCAGCGTGCGTTGCCGGCCTGATGCTGGCCCTGGCGCGGCGCAAGGCTCCTGTGAACGCCGTTGGCCTCATCGGCCTCACCGAGAACATGCCGTCCGGCACCGCGCAGCGACCGGGCGACATCGTCACCTCCATGTCCGGCCAGACCATCGAGGTGCTCAACACCGACGCGGAAGGGCGTCTCGTGCTGGCGGACGTGCTCTGGTACGCGCAGGAGCGCTTCAAGCCGCGCCTGATCATCGACCTCGCCACGCTGACCGGCGCGATCATGGTCGCGCTCGGCAAGGAGTACGCAGGCCTGTTCAGCAATGACGACCGGCTGGCCGCGGAGCTGTCCGCAGCCGGTGAGGCGACCGGCGAGAAGGTGTGGCGCATGCCGCTCGCCAAGGCCTACGACAAGATGATCGACAGCAAGAACGCGGACGTGAAAAACATCGGCGGACGAAACGCCGGCGCGATCACGGCCGCCCAGTTCCTGCAGCGCTTCATCCGCAACACGCCCTGGGCGCACCTGGACATTGCCGGCACCGGCATGGACACGCCGCGCACCGAGATCAATCAGAGCTGGGGTGGCGGCTGGGGTGTTCGGCTGCTCGACCGGCTGGTCGCGGACAACTACGAGAAGGCCGAAAAATAGGACCAGGCGCGGTTGAGGTTGCGGCGCCGCGAAGGTATTTCCGTCCGGGTACACGTTGTAGCGGCGTATTAAGTCAACGATATTTTCCATAATATATATTATGCGAACATCGAGGAATGGCGCACGGCGCCATTCTCCGATCGATACCTCGGAGCTTGCGCGCAGACATCGCACGAGGTGCCAGGCGAAAGCCGCGAGCATTGCCGGCGACCTTCATCGCGGCTATGGAACGGGGCCGGTCTCGATGCGTTGACCTCCGGCGCGCTTTTTATCTTCCGTCCCCAATTTCTCAACGCAGCTCGGAGACCTCCGGTGAGCAAGACCCGTTCCAATGACACCCGCCCGAACATCGACGCGCTCGATACGCCGACCGACCTTCCCGAAGCGGCTGTGCGCGACATTTCCAAGGCGCTGAACGGATTGCTGGCGGATGCCTTTGCCCTCTATCTGAAGACCAAGAATTTCCACTGGCACGTCAGCGGACCGCATTTCCGCGACTACCATCTGCTGCTGGATGAGCACGCGGAACAGATCTTCGGCACGACCGACGAACTTGCCGAGCGCGTACGCAAGATCGGCGGCACGACCTTGCGCTCGATCGGCGACGTCGCCAAGCACCAGAGCATCAAGGACAACGACGAGGCGTTCGTCGCGCCCACCGACATGCTGCGGGAGCTGGTCGCCGACAACAAGGCCATGACCGCCGCCATGCGCGAGGCCCACAAGCTTGCCGAGAAGCACGACGACGCCGGCACCGCCAGCTTCCTCGAGACGTTCATCGATCAGACCGAGCGACGTACGTGGTTCCTGTTCGAGGCCAGCCGCAGCCCTGACGCCGGCGGCCACTGAGGGCGACAGAACGCCTCCGGGAACTAGCTCCCCGCCTGATCGCTGATGAACTTGCCGATGCGCTCCGCCAGGCCGACCGACAGCGGCAGCGTGGGGTCGGTATAGGCGCGGCGCAGGGATTGCGCGTTGGGCGACATCTCCTTCAAGGTATGGCCCATGGTCGGGTCCCAGTAGGCATCGTCGCTCGCGCCGATCCCGGTCAGAGCGTCGAAATCGGTCTTGCCGATCTGGACATCGAGTCCCCCGCCAACCACCATCGTCGGCAGGTGCAGGGCGCGCAGCCGCTCGGCGGGATCTATTTTCATGATGCTGATGAGGAACGGCTGCGCGGTGGGGCGGAATACGAGAGCCAGCGCCGGATCGATATTCGGCACTTCCTTGCCCTGTTCCAGGGAGCCGATGACCTGTACGGCGGCGAGATTCATCGCGCGCGGCACGCCAGGCCGCGAGAACTGCTCCCGCAGGATGACGCCGTAAGGCCGGCCAGGCGTGGCGAGCAGCACCAGTGCCTTCGCGCCGGCGCGCTTGGCCGCCAGCAGGGCAACCACGCCGCCTTCGCTGTGTCCGATCAGCACGAGCGGCGCGCCGTGCGCCCGCTCCCTGGTCCAGGTGGCGACCTTGACGGCGTCGGCCGCGAACAGGTCGACGGTGAGGTCGCGTTCGCTGCGCAGCAGCGCCGCGCTGCCGCCGACGCCGCGCTTGTCATAGCGCACCGTGGCGATGCCGCGCTCGGCCAGCGCGTGCGCCAGCAGCTTGTAGGTGTCGGTGCGCAAGCCGGCCTGATTGTTGCCGTCCCGGTCGGTCGGTCCCGATCCGGCGATGATGACGGCATGGGGTGCGCGGGGCGCGCCCTGCGGTCGCGTGTAGGTGGCCGACAGCCCACCGATATCGACGACCTGCTCATCCATCGCCGCGCGGGCTGGCGTGCCGCCCGCGCCCGCTGAAACTGCCAGGGCAAGGGCGGCCCCAAGTACACGCGGCTTCAGTCCCATCGCGCAAATTCTCCCCTTGCGTCTGCGCGCGCCGCGCGCCAAGGAAACGGCATGTCCGACAAGCCTCGCCCGCCCTCGCCCCCGCCGGTGCCCGACGGTGACATCGCCGAGCTGATCAGCGTCATGGCCGCTCTCAGGACGCCGCACAGCGGCTGCCCGTGGGACCTGGTGCAGACGTTCTCCACCATAGCGCCCTACACCATCGAAGAGGCCTACGAGGTGGCGGACGCGATCGAGCGGGGCGACATGCCCGCGCTCAAGGAGGAACTCGGCGATCTGTTGCTGCAGGTTGTATATCACGCACGCATGGCAGAGGAGCAAGGCGACTTTGCGTTCCGCGACGTGGTCGCCGCCATCACGGCGAAGATGATCCGCCGCCATCCGCATGTATTCGGCAGCGAGGCGGAGCGCAGGGCCGGCGCGGCCCCCGGGTTCTGGGAGCGCATCAAGGCCGACGAGAAGCGCGCCCGCATGCCCGCGGGAACCGCGCAGCCCGCCCCGGGCGGCGTGCTGGACGACGTGCCGGCAGGCCTGCCGGCGCTGACGCGCGCGGTGAAGCTGCAGCACAAGGCCGCCAAGGTCGGTTTCGACTGGCCCTCGCTCGCCCCGGTCTTCGACAAGCTCAAGGAGGAGCTGGCCGAGCTCGAGCAGGCGCTGACCGGCGACGGCAAGAGCCAGGCGACGGAGCGCGATGCGCGCGAAGAGGTGAAGGAGGAATTCGGCGATTTCCTGTTCGTGGTCGCCAACATCGCGCGGCACCTCAAGATCGATCCCGAGGCCGCCCTGCGCGCCGCCAACCAGAAGTTCATCCGCCGCTTCGGCGCTGTCGAGCAGAAGCTCGCGGCGCTGGGCCGGACCCCCGAGCAGTCGACGCTGGGTGAGATGGATATGCTGTGGGACGAGGCAAAGGCCGAGGAGAAGGGGCGCGGCTGACGCCCGGATGCGCGTAGGGCTAGCCGGCCATGCGGCGCCCTGCATGGGGCAGCGCCAACCCCGCCCGTTTCAGCTCCCGGTCAAACCGCGCGCGCGCCGCCGCATCGAGGCGCAGAGTGGCAGTAATGGATCCGCTGTCGCTGGTGGACTGATGCAGCACCTCGGCGTTCTGGTGAAGCCAGCTCAGCAGCCGCCCCTCACTGGATGGGATTTCAACCGTGACGACCTCGTCGCGCCGTCCGAAATGGCGGTCCATCGCGGCGAGCAGCGCGTCAGTGCCCTCCCCGGTGAGGGCCGACACCACCACCGTCGGCGGCTCGTTGCGGCGTGCCGCGCGCGTCAGCTCGGCCCGCGCGGGCGCGCTCACGCTGTCGATCTTGTTCCACACCTCCAGCACGGCAGCGTCCGCCGCCTGCGTGTCGACGCCGAGATCGGCCAGAACGCGGGCAACATCGGCGCGCTGCGCCTCCGTCTCGGGATGAGAGATGTCGCGCACGTGCAGAACGAGATCGGCCTCCACCACCTCTTCCAGCGTGGCGCGGAAGGCGGCAACGAGCGCCGTTGGCAGGTGCGAGATGAAGCCGACGGTATCGGACAGCACGATGCGCCGGCCGCTCGGCAGCTTCACCTCGCGCATGGTGGGGTCGAGCGTCTCGAACACCTGGTCGCGCGCGGAGACGCCCGCGCCGGTGAGACGGTTGAACAGGGTGGACTTGCCGGCATTGGTGTAGCCGACGATGGCGGCCACCGGCAGCGGCACGCGCTTGCGGCCGGCGCGATGCAGCCCACGGGTCTTGACCACACCGGCTAGCTCCTTGCGGATTGCCGTGATGCGTTCGTCGATCAGCCGGCGGTCGGTCTCGATCTGCGCCTCGCCGGGGCCGCCCAGGAAGCCGAAGCCGCCGCGCTGGCGCTCAAGGTGGGTCCAGCTTCGGACCAGGCGGCTGCGCTGGTAGGTCAGATGCGCCAGCTCGACCTGCAGCCGGCCTTCCCGCGTCAGCGCGCGTGCGCCGAAGATTTCCAGGATCAGCCCGGTGCGGTCGAGCACCTTGCAGCTCCAGGCCTTCTCGAGATTGCGCTGCTGGGTTGGGCTGAGCGCGTGATCGACGATGACGAGCCCCGCGCCGTGTTCCGTGACCAGCGCTGCAATCTCGGCGACTTTGCCCGAACCGAGCAGCGTGGCGGGCTGCGGATGCACGATGTTGACGGTGTGGACGGCGCGCACATCGAGGGCGATCGCGCGCGCCAAACCGGCTGCCTCCTGCGCACGGTCTTCCAGGGAATGCGTCGCGGATGAAGCGCGGGCTTCGCCGTTGGCCGCGCGCCGCGCGCGGCGGAACGGAACCAGCACCAGCGCACGCTCGGGGGCGCGACGGCGATCGACGCCGGCGCTGCGTTGCCGGGCAAGCTTGGACTGCGATACGCGCGAAATGGCTAGGCCTGCGAGGTCTCGGCCGGGTCAGTGTCCATCAGATGCACGGGCTGCCCCGGCATGATCGTGGATATGGCGTGCTTGTAGACCAATTGCGAGTGCCCATCGCGACGAAGCAACACGCAAAAGTTGTCGAACCAGGTGACAATGCCTTGCAGCTTGACGCCGTTGATCAGAAAGATCGTCAGCGGCGTCTTGTTCTTGCGCACATGGTTCAGGAACGTGTCCTGAAGACTCTGGGCTCTTTCGGCCATTGTTGTCCGTCCTGTCAGGCGGAAAGGCCGGCCGTCGCCAACCCCCTACCCCTCAACGGCATAAATTGCAGTGTCGGGGAAATTTGCACAAGCAGATTCGCCTTGCGCCGGGGGTGGTAAACCGGCTTACGCCGTGCCGGACAGCTCTGCCGAGGAATGAAATTCGGCCCTCAAAGTTAATGTCAGCAGGCCCGGCGCCCCGTTGCCGATAGTCTGCCCGTCGATGCTGACAACCGGCATCACAATATTGGTGGCCGAGGTGATGAATGCCTCGCGGGCCTCCTTGGCCTCCGCCACGGTAAACGGGCGCTCAACCAACTCCAGGCCACGCCGCTTCAGCAGGTCGATCAATGTCGTACGTGTGACACCGCGCAGGATCGCCGGGCTGATCTGGCGGGTCACCAGCCGGCCTTGCTTGTCCACGATCCAGGCATTGGATGAGGCCCCCTCCGTGACATAGCCGTCCCGGTCGACGAACCAGGCCTCCTTGGCGCCCTGCCCTTTCGCCGCCTCTTTGGCGAGCGCGGCGGGCAGCAGCATCACGGTCTTGATATCGCAGCGCGCCCAGCGCGTGTCCGGCATGGTGGCGACGGCAATGCCCTTCTCGGCGGCGGCTGCCAGTCGAGTTGCAGATACGCTGCGCGCCAGGCACACCACAGTCGGCGCCACGTCCTCCGGTGGGAACAGGAAGTTACGCGGACCCGCGCCGCGCGAGACCTGCAGGTAGACGATCCCGTCGCGCACGCGGTTGCGGCGAATGGTTTCGCGCAGCACCCGTGACCACGCGCGTTGCGACAGTGGCGCGGAAATGCCGAGCTCCGACAGCGAGCGGGCAAGGCGCTGCATGTGGCGCGTCTCGTCGACCAGCCGGCCATCCTTGACCTCGCACACCTCGTAGACGGCATCGGCAAACTGGAAGCCGCGGTCCTCCGCGTGCACGCGCGCCTGCGCGTAAGGCAGGTAGCGGCCATTCACATAGACGATGCGCGTCATGGCCGACCTAGTTCTGGCGGATTTCGTTGCCGCGCTCCTGCGAGCTGACGCCCAGCGCCCGCAGCTTGCGGTGCAGGGCGGAGCGCTCCATGCCGACGAATTCGGCGGTGCGCGAGATATTGCCCCCGAAGCGGTTGATCTGCGCCAGCAGGTACTCGCGCTCGAAGATCTCGCGCGCCTCGCGCAGCGGCAGCGACATCAGGTGCTCGGCGCCGCCGTTGACCGGCAGCGGCACGTTGGAGCCGATCTCCTCGGGCAGCATGTTGGCGGTGATGATGGCATCGGGCTCGCCGCCTGAAAGGATCAGCAGCCGCTCGATGTTGTTGCGAAGCTCGCGCACGTTGCCCGGCCAATCGTGCGCCTGCAGCACGGCAATCGCGTCCTCGCCGATGCGTCGCGGCGCCAGCCCGGAGGATTGCGCGACCTGCCCGACGAAAAACTGGATGAGCTGGGGAATGTCGTCGCGGCGCTCGGCGAGGCTCGGCACGCGCAGCGGCACCACGTTGAGGCGGTGGTAGAGATCCTCGCGGAACCTGCCCTCCTGCATCTCGCGCTCCAGGTCGCGGCTGGTGGAGGATATGATGCGCACGTCGACCGCAACCTTGGGCCCGCCGCCCACGCGCTGGAATTTCTGCTCGACCAGCACGCGCAGCACCTTGCCCTGCGTCTCCAGCGGCATGTCGGCGACCTCGTCGATGTAGAGCGTGCCGCCATGCGCTTCCTCGAGGGCGCCGACCTTGCGCGGACCGGAGTGGTCCTCGATGCCGAACAGCTCCTCCTCGACGCGGTCGGGCGCCATGGCCGCTGCGTTCAGCACCACGAACGCGGCCTCCTTGCGCTGCGAGTTGGCGTGCAGCACGCGCGCGCACAGCTCCTTGCCGGAGCCGGCCGCCCCGCGGATCAGCACCCGGCTATTGGTTGGGGCCACGCGCTCGAGCGCCGAGCGCAACTGGTTGATGGCGGTCGACTTGCCGATCATCTCCGAGCTGACGACGGAGCGCTCGCGCAATTCGCGCACCTCGCGCTGCAGCTTGGAAGCCTCCAGGGCGCGCAGGGTGACCAGCAACAGGCGGTCCACCTTGAACGGCTTCTCGATGTAGTCGTAGGCGCCCCGCTTGATGGCGGTGACGGCGGTTTCGATGTTGCCGTGGCCGGAAATGATGACGACCGGCAGGTCGGGGTGCGTCTTCTTGATGATGTTGAGGACTTCCAGGCCGTCGAGCCGGCTGCCCTGCAGCCAGATGTCGAGGATCACGAGCTGCGGCCGGCGCTCTTCGATCGCCTTCAACGCCTCGTCGGAATCCCGCGCCATGCGCGTGCGGTGTCCGTCGTCCTGCAGGAACCCGGCAACCATCTCGCGGATGTCCGCCTCGTCGTCGACGATCAGGATGTCAGAAGCCATCTGTTGCTCCTCGCCTCAAAGACATCACGCGCCCTGGACGCTGGCGCGTTCCGATTGCGGTTGCACGGCATTGCCGTCAGCCGCGCGCGCGGCCGGCAGCACGATGCGGACCAGAGCGCCGTGGCTGCGCCCCGGCGCCGGCGGCGCATCCTCCAGCGCCAGCGAGCCTCCGTGCTGCTCGACGCTCTTCTGCACGATTGCCAGTCCCAGGCCGGTGCCACGGTTGCCCTTGGTGGTGACGTAGGGCTCCAGCAGGCGCGCGCGATTGTGCTTGGGCAGTCCCGGACCGTTGTCGATCACTTCGATGCTGACGCGGTCGCCGTCGCGCCGCACCACGGTCTCGACGCGGCCGGACCAGCCGGCCTCGCGCTCGGGGCTCGCCGCGTAGGTCTGGACGGCTTCCTGGGCGTTCTTGACCAGGTTGCTGACGGCCTGGGAGATCAGGCGCCGGTCGCATACCACGATGATGGGCTCGCCGCCGACCTTGGTGTCATAGGCGACCTCGGTGGTGGTCATCTGCCGGTCGAGCACGGCCGCGCGCACGATCTCGCGGATGTCCTGCTCCGCCATTTCCGGTTTGGGCGTGCGCGCGAAGGCGGAGAACTCATCGACCATGCGCGTGACGTCGCCGACCTGGCGGATGATGGTATCCGTGCAGCGCTCGAACACCTCGCGGTCCTCGGTGATCATCTTCGTGTACTTGCGCCGCAGCCGCTCGGCGGAGAGTTGTATGGGGGTGAGCGGGTTCTTGATCTCGTGCGCGATCCGGCGCGCCACGTCCGCCCACGCCGAAGTGCGCTGTGCCGACACCAGCTCGGTGATGTCATCGAACGTGAGGACCGAGCCGTAGTCTTCCTCGCCCTGGGCCTCGCGCGTGACGCGCACCGAGAAACTGCGCTCCTCGCCGGCGATGTTGAGCGTGACCTGGTCCTGCAGCCGGCCCTTGTGCTCCTCCGCCCGCTCCAGCAGCCCCGCGAACTCGGGCACGGCGTCCTTCAGCACGTGGCCGACAAGTTGGGAGCCCGGCTTGCCGAGGAGCTTCTCGGCCGAACGATTGGCGAGCGTGATGCGCTCGTCTCGGTCGAGCCCGACCACCCCGGCAGAGACGCCCGACAGCACCGCCTCCATGAAGCGCCGGCGCTCGGTGAGCAGCACATTGGCGTTGACGAGGTCGGCGCGCTGGCGGTCCAGCTCCTTGGCCATCGTGTTGAAGTTCATCGACAGGCGCCGCAGGTCGCCTTCGCCGCGGCGGATCGGCAGCTCCACCTTGAGATTGCCGCGCGACACCTCCTGCGCGGCGCTGATCAGCCGCCGAATCGGGGCCACGAACAGGCCCGCAAACCACAGGCCAACCCAGATTGCGGCGAGCAGCGCCGTCAGCGAGATCATGAAATACATCAGCGCGTGCGCGATCTTCAGGCCGCCGCGCACCTCGCGCAGGTGCTCATACTCGGCGACACCGGCCTGCGTGCGCCGCAACTGGCGTACCACCTCGGGGCTCACCCCGCGCGCCACGTAGAGATAGGAGTCGGGATAGTTGTGCAGCTTGGCGATGGCCGCCACGCGATAGCTGACGTCGGAGTTGATGACCGGCACCTGGCCTGCATCGGCCGCGAGGATCAGGTCCCGCGGCGGCGCCTGGTAGGGCAGCGAGTCGTCCTCAAGCGCGGAGACCTTCACCCGGCCCTGCGAGTCGATCACGTAGGCCACCGGCAAGTCGCGCAGGCCGGCGTGACTGAACAGCAGCTTGCGGAATTCCTCGGGCTTGCCCGCCACGGACGAGGCCGCATCGTCGAGGTCCTTGGCCATGTTGACGATGTCGGTGCGGATGATCTGCCCGTGCTCCTCGCGATAGGCCTTGGCCACATCCAGCGAGCTCATGACGATGGAGATCGTGCGCTGGTTGAACCAGTTGTCGAGCGAGCGCGAGAAGGTGATGGTGGCGGCGATTGCCAGCAGCAGCGCCGGCAGCGCGGCGATCAGGCTGAACAGCAGGACGATGCGCGCGTGCAGCCGCACGCCCGGCACCCGCTTCTTCCACGCCCGCCACAGCCCCACGATCTGCACCGTGATGACGGCGAGCATCGCGATCGCCAGCAGCAGGTTGAGGAACAGCACGGCGACGACGATGTCGTTGCGCGGCGCGATCGGGGTGAGGCCAGTGAGGATCAGGTAGGTGCACAGCCCCGACACCATCGACAGGCTGACGATGACGAGGCCGATCCAGAAGGCGCGGTTGCCGGTGCCCGGCAGCGGCGGATCCCGGTCGAGCAGCGACCCATCGGGGTCCTCCCCGGCCCCGGGCGCAGGCCGTGCCGAGCCTCGGCCGAAGCCGGCTGGGCGCGCCCAGGCAGCCCCGAGGGAGGCCTGGAGGCGGGCCCCCAGACGCCCAGCCGTGCGGATGA
The DNA here is from genome assembly GCA_035550075.1 of Hyphomicrobiaceae bacterium. Classification (GTDB taxonomy): domain Bacteria; phylum Pseudomonadota; class Alphaproteobacteria; order Rhizobiales; family Hyphomicrobiaceae; genus AWTP1-13. The sequence continues at coordinate 20,710 of DASZQG010000024.1, forward strand.
GATCGTCCGTAATCAAGGAATTCGCGACTTTCTTGCAACAACCCGGCTCAGACAGGCCGACATCAGTGTGGCATTTTCGCGACATTGTGGGCTTAGCCAAGCAAGTGGCCAGCGTCAAGCGAAGACGCTCGTCAGCCTGCTTGCGCGCGCGGCGCTTTTGGCAAACGGGCTTACAGACGACGCTTTGGGCTGTTGAAAAGCACGAGCGGTGCAGCTCACAAGGGCGTGCGGAAGACCTGGATGTCGAGGTCGCGGATCTTCTTGCGCAGCGTATTGCGGTTGAGCCCAAGCAGTGCTGCCGCGCGGATCTGGTTGCCGCGCGTTGCCGCCAGCGCCGCCATCAGCAGCGGCCGCTCGACGTGCGCGAGCAGCCGGTCGTAGAGGCCCGGTGGTGGCAGCTCGCGCCCGTAGCTGGCGAAGTGGCCGGCGAGATAACGCTCCACCAGCTCCGACAGCTCCTTCGGCGTCTGCCCAGTCTCCGGGGCCGGTGCCGGGGCGGCATCGGCGAGTTCCGCTTCGACGATCTCCGCCGTCAGCGTGTCTTCCGGATGCAGGGCCGCGAGGCGGCGCACCGTATTCTCCAGCTCACGCACGTTGCCGGGCCAATGGTAGCGCTTGAAGCGCTCGACCGCCGCCGACTCGATGGTTTTCTGGCCGAGTCCCGCCTTGGCCGCCTGACGCAAGAAGTGGCGCACGAGGTCGCCGATATCCTCAAGCCGCTCGCGCAGCGGCGGCAGGCGCAGCGGCACCACGTTGAGGCGGTAGAACAAGTCTTCGCGGAACAGGCCCTGCTGGATCTGCGTGCGCAGCTCGCGATGGGTGGCGGCGATGATGCGCACGTCCGTGCGCATCGGCGTGCGCCCGCCGACCGTGGTGTATTCTCCCTCCTGCAGGACGCGCAGAAGCCGCGTCTGCGCCTCCATCGGCATGTCGCCGATCTCGTCGAGGAACAGCGTGCCGCCTTCGGCCTGGCGGAAGCGGCCGTCGGTGCGGGATTGCGCGCCGGTGAAGGCACCCTTCTCATGGCCGAACAGCTCGCTCTCGATCAGCTCGCGCGGGATCGCCGCCATGTTGATGGCCACGAACGGTCCGTTGCGGCGCTTGGAGAAGTCGTGCAGCACACGGGCCACCAGCTCCTTGCCGGTGCCGGATTCCCCCGTCACCATCACCGTGAGGTCGGTGCGGGTGAGGCGCGCCAGGACACGGTAGATTTCCTGCATCGGCGGCGAGCGGCCGATCAGCGGCAACTCCTCCGCGTCCGGCTCCTGCGAGGGGCGTTCCTTGCGGCGCTGCGGGTCGGACAGCGCCCGGCCCACCACGCTCACGATCTGGTTGAGGTCGAAGGGTTTCGGCAGGTATTCGAAGGCGCCCTTCTCGGCGGCCGAAAGCGCGGTCATCAGCGTGTTCTGGGCGCTCATGACGATGATCGGCAGGTCCGGGCGCACCTTCTTGATGCGCGGGATCAGGTCGAAGCCGTTCTCGTCCGGCATGACCACGTCGGTGATGACGACGTCGCCTTCTCCCTGCGACACCCAGCGCCACAGCGTGGCAGCGTTGCCCGTGGCACGCGGCGCGTATCCTGCCCGCGCGAACGCCTGGTTCAGCACCGTGCGGATGGCGCTGTCGTCATCGGCAATCAAGACGGTTCCGCCGGCCATGGCTCATTCCTTGTCATTGCTGGGGGCTTCGCGCGCCGGCTTGTCCTGCAGCGGCAACAGCACGCGAAAGATGGTGCGTTTGGGCATGGTCTCGCACTCGATGATGCCGCCGTGGTCGCCGATGATCTTGGCAACCAGCGCCAGCCCGAGCCCCGTGCCCTTGCGTTTGGTGGTGACGAACGGGTCGAAGAGGTGCGGCTTGAGCGCGTCGGGAATGCCGGGACCGGTGTCTTCCACCTCGATCATCAGCGGCAGGCTGACGCGCGCGCCGGTGCCGGGCACGGCGAGGCGCACCCCCGGCCGGAACGCGGTGCGCAGCACGATGCGCCCGATCTCGCGGCTCTCGTCCACGGCTTCCGCCGCGTTCTTCACGAGGTTGAGGAAGGCCTGGATCAGCTTGTCGCGGTCGCCAGCCACCGGCGGCAGCGAGGGATCATAGTCCACCAGGATCTTCTTGCCCTCCGCGAAGCCGGTCTCCGCCAGGCGCTTCACATGATCAAGCACCTGATGGATGTTGACCGGCTCCGTGCTCAGCGGCCGCTCGTCGCCGAACACTTCCATGCGATCGACGAGCGTGCGGATGCGATCGGTCTCCGCGCAGATGAGCTGCGTCAGCGCGCGATCGTCGTCCTTGAGGCCGGGCTCAAGAAGCTGGGCGGCGCCGCGAATGCCCGACAGCGGGTTCTTGATCTCGTGCGCGAGCACCGCCGCCATGCCCGACACCGAGCGCGCGGCGGCGCGATGGGTGAGCTGGCGCTCGATCATCTGCGCCATCGTGCGCTGCTGCAGCATCAGCACGATCAGGCTGGGCTGATCGGGCAGGGTGCCGGCGAACACGTCGACAAGCCGCTGCACGCCGCCGCTGCGCGGCAGCGCGACGCCGACGCCATACTCGTTGACGGTCACCCCGGTGCGGCGCACCTGCCCCACCACCGCAGCCAGCGGGCTGGAGAAGCCGATCATGTCGGGCAGCGACTGGCGCTTGAGCATGCCCTGGCTCAGCGAGAAGAAGGTCTCCGCCGCGTTGTTGGCATAAACGACGCGGTTATCGTCGCCCAATACGAGGATGGGATGGGGAAGCGCCGCCAGCAGAAGATCGTATTCGAGGTGGCGGCGGGGCGGGGCCGGGACACGGTCTCGGATGGGTTCCGTGCTCATGCCACAGCCTGCGCAGACTCAACGAAGAAGGCCCGCACACCGGCGAGCACGCGCCCGGCGTCGTCCTCGGTGCAAAGCATCCGCCGCCAGGCCGTGATGACCTGCAGCGGCCGCCCGCTGGCGGCCAGGTACCAGCCGATATGCTTGCGGGCCTTGCGCACGCCATGCAGTGGACCATCGTGCGCCAGCATCGACTCCACGTGTGCGGTCGCGATGTCGCCCTGCTCCCGCAGGCCAGGCGCGCCGGGGTCGTGGCCGGTGGCGAGATAGCGGGCAATGCGCCCGCACATCCACGGCGCGCCGTACGCGCCGCGGCCGATCATCACCGCGTCGGCGCCGGAGGCATTGAGCGCCGCGCGCGCGCTTTGCGGATCGGTGATGTCGCCGTTGACGACGACCGGGATCCGCACGGCGTTCTTCACGCCGCGCACCAGCGCCCAGTCGGCGACGCCCTTGAAGAACTGGCAGCGGGTGCGCGCATGCACGGTGATCAGCCGCACCCCGGCAAGCTCGGCACGCCGCGCCAGCTCCGGCGCGTTGAGGCTGGCATGATCCCAGCCGAGCCGCATCTTCAGTGTGACGGGGACGTGCACCGCGCCCGTCACGGCTTCGATCAGGTGCTGCGCGTGGTCGAGGTCGCGCATCAGCGCGGAACCCGCCTGCTTGCCGGTGACCTCACGGGCGGGACAGCCCATGTTGATGTCGATGATGTCCGCGCCCAGCCCTTCCGCGAGGCGCGCGCCTTCCTTCATCCACCGCGCTTCGCAACCTGCAAGTTGTATGACGAAGGGTGCCAGTTCGCGGCCTTCTGCGCGGCGCAGGCTGTCGGGCCGTTCCTGCACCAAGTGCTGGCTCGCGACCATTTCACTGATGACCAGGCCGGCGCCGTGGGCGTAGGCTGCACGGCGGAACGGAAGATCGGTGACGCCGGACATCGGCGCCAGCAGCACGCGGTTGGAAAGCGCATGCGGGCCAATGCAAAGCGGAGCGATCGACGGCTCTATGCACATTAATTAGGCAACCGAAAAAGTTGCTTCACTCTTAGGCAGACTAGCGTGCGCCCCTAGCTTTCGCAAGCGCGAAAGAGCCCTTTTCCCAGGGCCCGTTTTGCGGCGCTATACGTGGCCGTACAAGGCCAAATCGCCCGCCAGCCAGGAAGTCTCGCCCCAATGAAAATCGCCGCGCTGATCGTTGCTGCGGGCCAGGGCGTGCGGGCGGGGCTCCCGATCCCCAAGCAGTACGCGCCCCTGCGGGGGGTTCCGGTTTTGGCCCAAACCCTTAGCGCGCTCGGGGCCGGCGGCAGGTTCGACACCGTGCAGGTGGTCATCGGCCCAGGACAGCACGCCCTTTATCGCGCAGCACTGCCGGCATCTCCCGTGCAAGGCCTGTTGCCACCGGTCGAGGGTGGCGCGACGCGGCAGGCTTCGGTGCGCCATGGATTGCGGGCGCTAGCCGCTTCGGGTCCGGACCGCGTGCTCATCCATGACGCCGTGCGCCCGTTCGTGACGCCAGATATCGTGGCCCGCGTGCTCGCCGCGCTTGATACGCACGCCGGTGCCATAGCCGCCCTGCCGCTTGCCGACAGCGTGAAGCGCGCGGCGGCAGACGGCTCGATTGGAGAGAGCGTCGAGCGGGCCGGACTGTGGCGCGCCCAGACCCCGCAGGCCTTTCGCTTCGCCGATATCCTGGCGGCCCACGAGGCCGCCGCCGCGGCGGGCCGCGAGGACTTCACCGACGATGCCGCCGTTGCCGAATGGCACGGGCTGTCCGTGGCGCTCGTCATCGGCAGCGAACGCAACCGCAAGATCACGACGGCGGAGGACCTTGCCATGGCCGACGCGGCATTGGCCGCCGACATCCGCACCGGGACCGGCTACGACGTGCATCGGCTGGTGCCGGGCACCTCGGTTTGGCTATGCGGCGTGGAAATTCCCCACACGCACAAGCTGGAGGGACATTCGGACGCCGACGTCGGCCTGCACGCTCTCACCGATGCCCTGCTGGGCGCAATCGGCGAGGCCGACATCGGTACGCTCTTCCCCAATACGGACCCGCGCTGGAAGGGCGCCGCATCGCATATCTTCCTCAGCGAGGCGTTGAGGCGCGTGCGTGCGGCCGGCGGCACCATCACCAACGCCGACGTCACGCTGCTGTGCGAGGCGCCGAAGATCGCACCGCATCGCGAAGCCATGCGCGCGCGCATCGCCGGGATCCTCGAAATCGAGATCGGCCGGGTGGCGGTGAAGGCCACCACCACCGAGGGCCTCGGCTTCACCGGACGTCGCGAGGGGATCGCGGCGCTGGCGACAGCAACAGTCGCAATCCGCTAGAAGCTTGCGGCGCCGGATCGCGACCGCCTGTCCGGCGCTACTTCTTCTTCGCGTCGAGGCCGGCGAAGGTGCCGTTCTCTGCCGCCAGCTTCTCGATCAGCGGCGCGATCTTCCAGCGCGACCCGTATTTTGCCTCGTACGCCTTGATCTTCTCCGCCGCCTTCTTCATGCCGATGACATTGTCGACCTGCCACATCGGCCCGCCCCGCCAGGCCGGGAAGCCGTAGCCGTTGAGGTACATGGTGTCGATGTCGCTGGCGCGCAGGGCGATCCCCTCCTCGAGGATCTTCGCGCCCTCATTGGCGAGCCTGAGGAGGCAGCGCTCGACGATCTCGTCGGCGGGAATGCTGCGCTGTCTGATCTGCAGCGCCTCCGCCTCGCTCTTAATGAGCGCCTCGATCTCCGGGTCGACCTGCCGCTTGCGGTTCTCGTCATACTTGTAGTAGCCCGCGCCGGTTTTCTGCCCGAGACGGCCCATCTCCACGATCTTGTCGGGGATGCGCGCGAACTGCGCGGCCTCACCGGTCAGCTTGCGCTCCTTGCGGATGCGGTAGCCGACGTCGAGGCCGGCAAGGTCGCTGACCGCAAGCGGGCCCATCGCCATGCCCCAGCCTTCCAGCGCGCCGTCGATCTCCTGCGGCATGGCGCCTTCCAGGTTCATGGCCTGCACCTCGTTGCCGTACGAGGCGAGCATGCGGTTTCCCACGAAGCCGTCGCACACGCCGGCCTGCACGCCGACCTTGCCGATCTTCTTGGCGATCGCCATGGCCGTGGCCATCACGTCGTTGCCGGTCTTCTCGGCGCGGACGATCTCCAGCAGCCGCATGATGTTGGCGGGGCTGAAGAAGTGCATGCCGAGCACGTCCTGCGGCCGCTTGGTGACCGCGGCGATCTCGTCCACGTCCAGCGTCGAGGTGTTGGTGGCGAGGATCGCGCCGGACTTGGCGATCTTGTCGAGCTTCTGGAAGATTTCCTTCTTCAAGGCCATGTTCTCGAACACCGCCTCGATGATGAGGTCGGCCTTGCCCAGGTCCTCCAGCTTGAGGCTCGGCGTCAGGCGCGCCATGCGCTCCTGGGCCTGCGCCTCCGTGGCGCGGCCGCGCTTCACGTTGGCGGCCAGCGTGTCCTTGATGCGGGCGACACCCTTGTCCAGGGCGTCCTGGGTGGTCTCCACGATTGTCAGTGGGAAGCCGGCGTTGAGAAAGGCGAGGCCGATGCCGGTGCCCATCGTGCCGGCGCCGAGAATGCCGACGGTCTTGACGTCGCGCAGCTTCACGTCGGCAGCGATGCCGGGCAGGTTCGCCGCCTGCCGCTCGGCAAAGAACGCATACTGAAGGGCGCGCGCATACGGGCTCGCCGCAGCTTCCCGGAACAGCTCGCGCTCGCGCTTGGTGCCTTCCGCGATCGGCAGCGTGGTTGCCGCCTCCACCGCGTCGATGGCCGCCTTCGGCGCGACCGGGCCGCTCGGGTGCCGCGCCAGCGACGCCCGCGCCTTGTCGAACAGTCCGCTCGGGATGGAACTCTTCTCGATCTTCTGCTGGCCGATGCGGCGGGGCGGTTTGCCCGCCTGCTCCCGCGCGAACGCCACCGCGGCGGCCACCACGTCGCCGTCGGCGACCTTGTCGATCAGGCCGGCGGCCGCGCCCTTCGTCGCATCGATGAAGCTGCCGGTGGTGATGAGTTGCAGCGCCCGTTCGGCGCCGATGGCGCGCGGCAGCCGCTGCGTTCCGCCGGCGCCGGGAATGATGCCGAGCTTGATTTCAGGAAGCCCGAGCTGGCGAACGTCCTTGGCCGCGACCCGATAGTGGCAGCCGAGCGCCAGCTCCAGCCCGCCGCCGAGCGCCGTCCCGTTGACCGCCGCGACCACCGGCTTGGGCCCGTTCTCGATGCTCTCGATGATCTGCAGCAGGAACGGCTCCTTCATCGGCGCGCGGAATTCGGTGATATCCGCGCCGGCGGAGAAGAAGCGGCCGGTGCCCGTGAGTACGATGGCCTTGACGCCGGCGTCCGCGTTGGCGTCGCTGAAGGCTTTCTCGAGCCCGCCGCGCAAGGCGTGGCCCAGCGCGTTGACGGGCGGATTGTTCATACGGATGACGGCGACGTCGCCCTGCTTTTCTGTGTCAACGATGCCCACGGACGGCACTCCTTTCAACTCGACCTTGCTTAACTCGGCACCCCCGCACTGAGCGCGCTTGGCGCGGAGGCGTTTGCAGCGCTACTCTGCCAGAACACAAAGCATTCCAGGGAGGACTTGCCTTATGCTGCGCGGATTGATGATGGATCGGCCGCTGCTGATCTCCAGCGTGATCGACTTTGCGGCCGAAGTCTATCCCGACGTCGAAGTGATCTCGCAGACCGTGGAAGGCGGCTTGCACCGCTATGGTTATGCGCAGGCGCGCGAGCGTATCGGCCGCCTGGCCAATGCCCTGGTCGGACTTGGCGTCAAGCCCGGCGATCGCGTCGCCACCCTGGCCTGGAACGGTTACCGCCACTTCGAGCTCTATTACGCGATCTCCGGCATCGGCGCGGTGTGCCACACCATAAACCCGCGCCTGTTCCCAGAGCAGATCACCTATATCGCCAATCATGCCGGGGACACTGCGCTGTTCTTCGATCTCACCTTCCTGCCGCTGGTGGAAAAGCTGGCACCCGCGCTCAAGCCGATCAAGACCTACGTGGCCATGACGGACCGGGAGCATATGCCGACCAACGGCAAGCTGCCGGGCTTGCTGTGCTACGAGGGCCTGCTGGCGGAGATGCCGTCCGAGTTCGAGTGGCCGGAGTTCGATGAGAACGCGGCCTCGGCGCTGTGCTACACCTCCGGTACCACCGGCGAACCCAAGGGCGTGCTCTATTCCAACCGCTCCACGCTGCTGCACACCTTCTTCGTCATTTCCGCGCATCCGCATTCGTTCGCCCACAACCGCAAGATCCTGCCGGTGGTGCCGCTGTTCCATGCCAACGCCTGGGGCCTGCCCTACATCACGCCGCTGACCGGCTGTCCCTTCATCCTGCCCGGCGCGAAGCTCGACGGACCGACGCTCTACGATTTGATGGAGAGCGAAGGCGTGCAGAGCGGCTGGGGCGTGCCGACCGTGTGGCTCGGCCTGCTGGAAGAATTCAAGAAGCGCGGCCGCAAGCCCAAGAACCTCGACCAGATCCTCACCGGCGGCTCCGCGATGCCGCAGGCGATGATCGACACCTTCTCGCGCGACTACGAGATCGAAGTCATCCACGGCTGGGGCATGACCGAAATGAGCCCGGTCGGGACCCTCACGCTGCTGCGGCCGGAGGAGCGCAAGCTGCCGGCCTTGGAGCGTGCCGCGCTGAGCGCCCGCCAGGGCCGGCGCATGTTCGGCGTCGATCTCAAGATCATCGACGAGAAGGGCAAGCGCGCCCCGCGCGACGGGGAAACCTCAGGCGAACTGTTCGTGCGCGGGCCCGCCATCGTCTCGGGCTACTTCAAGAACGATGAGGCGACGGCCAAGCAGATCGACGCCGAGGGCTGGTTTGCCACCGGCGACGTTGCCAAGATCACGCCGGACGGCTGGCTGATGATCGTCGACCGCACCAAGGACCTGGTGAAGTCCGGCGGCGAGTGGATCAGCTCCATCGACGTGGAGAACGCGGCGCTGGCCTGCAAGGGCATTGCCAACTGCGCGGTGATCGGCGTGCCGCATCCCAAGTGGAACGAGCGGCCGCTGCTGATCGCCGTCAAGGCGCCGGGCGCGGAGCCGACCAAGGCGGAGATCCTGGATGTGTTGGGATCCAAGATCGCCAAATGGCAGATGCCGGACGATGTGGTCTTTGTCGATGCGCTGCCGATGACGGCGACGGGCAAGATCTCCAAGAAGGACCTGCGGGCAAAGTTCTCCGACTACAAGCTGCCCGAGCACGCCTAGAGGAAGCTGGCGATCTCCGACAAGGGCTTCTTGACGGTCGCCGCCCGCGGAATGGTGGCGCCCGCGGCGGGGTAGCCCGTGACCAGCAGGATGTAGGGCTTTTCGTCCGCGGGCCGGCCGCAGATTTCGTTGAGAAAGCCCATCGGCGCCGGCGTGTGGGTGAGGGTTGCAAGCCCCGCACGGTGCAGCGCGGCGATCAGGAAACCGGTGGCGATGCCGACGGATTCCGGCACATAGTAGTTCTTGCGCAGCCTGCCGTCGGCTGTTCGGCTTCGGCGTGCGCCAAAGATGCAGATGAGATAGGGCGCCGCTTCCAGGAACGGCTTGGACATGTCGGTGCCGAGCGGCTTCAGCGCGTCGAGCCATTCCTGGCCGGCGCGGCCGGCGTAGAACGCGGCTTCCTCCGCTTCCGCCGCAACCCGGATTTGTGCCTTGCGGGCGGGATCGGTGATGACGGCGAAATGCCAGGGCTGGTGGTTGGCGCCGCTTGGCGCCGTGCCGGCGGCGGCAAGACATTCCTCGATGATGTCGCGCGGCACCGCGCGGTTCGAAAATTCGCGCACCGTGTGCCTGGTGCGGATCTCGGCATGAAAGGCGTGCGCGCGGCTGCGCATCTCGGTGACAGGCAGCTCAACAAAGTCGGGCAGTGGAATGGGCTGATACGCCCGCTGCTGTGCCTGCGCGTCCATCAAAGCGGCCATCCTTGCGCCAATCGCCCTTTGCGTTTCAGAGACATAGCAGGTCGTCCTAGTACTCGCCATAATGCGCCACCATGTGTTGGGTCGCGAGAGGGGCGCTGATTCCCCTCGACACTGCAGGAGCAAGCTTCATGCTTCCCCGCGTCTTCACCCGCCTCGCCGCTCTCGCCGCCGTCGTCACGGTTGCCACCGCGCTCGCCGGTTGCGGGATCAACAACATCCCCACCTACGAGCAGAACGCCAAGGCGAAGTGGTCGGAGGTGTTGAGCCAGTACAAGCGCCGCGCCGACCTCGTTCCCAATCTGGTGGAGACGGTGAAGGGCTACGCCGCCCAGGAACAGAACGTGCTGACCGCCGTGGTCGAGGCGCGCGCCAAGGCGACACAGGCGCAGGTGCAGCTCCCGCCCGACATCCTCAGCAATCCGGAAGCCATGAAGCGCTTCCAGGATGCGCAGAACCAGCTCGGCGGCGCGCTTGGCCGGCTGCTTGCCGTGTCGGAACGCTACCCCGATCTCAAGTCGGGCCAGAACTTCCTCGCCCTGCAGTCCCAGCTCGAGGGCACGGAGAACCGCATCGCCATCGCCCGCCGCGACTACATCGAGGCGGTCCGCGTTTACAACACCGAGATCAGCACCTTCCCGGGGCGCATCTGGCGCTCGGTGCTGTATTCCTCCGCGCAGCCGATGGCGACCTTCGACATCACGCCGCAGGAAAGCCAGACCCCGCGCGTGGATTTCGGGACCAAGAAGTAGGAGCTGAAGGGCGGGCCTTCAGGTGCGCGCGCAACTGCATGGCATGGCTCACGCGGCCGGCCGCCTGACAACGGCCGCCGCCCTGGTGCTGGCGCTGCTGGTGGTGGCGGCGGCCTGGAGCCCGCTCGCCGCCGAACCCAAGTTTCCCGTCCTTACGGGCCGGGTGGTCGATGATGCCAACCTGCTCAGCGCCGCCGACCGCAGCGAGCTGACGCAGGAGCTGGCCGCGCTCGAAGCGAAATCGACCGATCAGCTCGTCGTCTACACCACCAAGTCGCTGCAGGGCTATCCGATCGAGGAGTTCGGCTATCGCCTCGGCCGCACCTGGCAGATCGGCCAGAAGGACAAGAACAACGGCGTCATCCTGATCGTGGCGCCCAACGAACGCAAAGTGCGCATCGAGGTCGGACGCGGGCTGGAGCCGCAGCTCACCGACCTGATGACCAAGCTGATCATCGAGAATGCCATTCTGCCGGCGTTCCGCCGCGGCGACTTCGCGGGCGGCATCAAGGCGGGCGTGCACGACATCCGCGACGTTATGCTGGGCGACGCCGAGGCGGTGAAAGAGCGCGCTCGCGTCGCCAAGAAGCGCTCCGGGGGCGGTGAATGGTTTACCCTCATCTTCTTCGCCATGATTGCCATCGCGTTCCTGGTGGTGTGGGCGCAGGCGCGCCAGACCGCCTACCCCAACCGTGCCGCGCGGAGCCGCTACCGGCGGCAAGGTTATGATCCGATCGTGATTCCGGGCGGTTGGGGCGGCTGGAGCGGTGGCGGAGGCGGCGGTGGCAGCGGAGGCGGGGGCTTCTCCGGCGGCGGCGGCGATTTCGGCGGCGGCGGCTCCTCGGGGAGCTGGTAGGAGGGCGAGCATGGTTTTCATCTCCGAAATGGACCGCGCGCGCATCGCGGACGCCATCACCGCCGCGGAAGCCGGCACCTCCGGCGAGATCGTTGCCATCATTGCGCCGGCGAGTGCCCGCTATCTGCATGTGCCGGTGCTGTGGGCGGCGCTGGCCGCGCTCGCCCTGCCCTTCCCGTTCATTTATTGGACGTGGTGGCCCATCCAGCACATCTACGCCCTGCAGATCGCGACCTTCGCCGTGCTTGCGCTCGTTCTGATGTATCCGCCCATTCGCATGGCGCTGGTGCCTACCGCGGTGAAGCGCCGGCGCGCGCACCGGCGCGCGGTCGAGCAGTTCCTGACGCAGAACCTGCACACCGCAGCCGCGCATACCGGCGTGCTGATCTTCGTCTCGGTCGCCGAGCGATTTGCCGAGGTGCTGGCGGATACCGAAATCAACGCACGCGTGCCGGAGTCGACGTGGCAGACGATCGTTGACGAGCTCACGGCCGACATCGGGCGCGGCCAGCCCGCCGAAGGGTTCATTCGCGCGATCGGCGCCGTGGGACGGCATCTTGCCCAGCATTTTCCGCCCAAGGCGGAGGGCGCGCGCGCCTTGCCCAACCATCTGATCGTGCTGCCGGCGGATTGACGCGGCGCCGGACAGGCCCCGCCGTCACACGGGCGGCGCATTGTTGCGCGCTGCTTAGCCGGCGATTTATCGGGAACGTAGGGGGGAACCGGTACCATG
>DASZQG010000025.1:0-88050 GCA_035550075.1 Hyphomicrobiaceae bacterium
TGCGGTTCGGGCCGCAGCCGTGGCTGACGCTGGAGAAGCAGAAGGGCTACATCGAGGCGTGGTCGCCACCGGGCGCGCTCACCGGCATGCTGAACTGGTATCGCGCCACGCCGCTGGTGGTGCCGAAGCCCGGCGAGACGGTCGACCCGGCGACATTGCCGAAGCTCGATCCCACGCAGCTGCGCGTGCGGATGCCGCATCTCGTCATCTGGGGCATGGACGACCGCGCCCTGCTGCCGGTCACGCGCGCCACCCTTGCCGACTATTGTGATGAGGTCAGGGTGTGCGAGATCGCCGGCGCCGATCACTGGGTGGTGCACCAGCGCACCGACGAGGTGATCGGCCACCTGCGTGCCTTTCTTGGCGCATGAGGAGGCCACTTCGCCCGTGACCGCATCGCCGCCGCACTTGGTGATCTCGGTGCACGACGCGGGCGAGGCGCGTGCGCCCGTCGTGCTTGGGCCGGAGGTGCCGGTCGCCGAGATCGTGCACGCAGCCCACGAAGGCGGCCTCGACGCTGCCCTCGCCCGTTGGCAATCGGCCGGCCTGACGCGGAAGAATTTCGAGCCGCTGCTGACCTACTGCGCGGAGCAGCGCTGCAAGGCCGACGGCGCCACCTGTCCCGGCTGCCGCCTGCGCACCGAAAGCCTGGGCCTGAAAACCTTCGATGAGTACGTGGCCCGACACGCCGAGATCACCTTCCGCCATTCCCCGCTGCGGCTGGGCGGCGCCGGCAACGGCACGCTGCAGGCGGACAGCCTGGAGCAGCTCGCCCGTACCTGGGCCGGCGAGGAATACTGGTTCTGGGCGCGCCGGGTGCTGCGCAAGCTGCGCCACGGTCTGCGCCGCGCCGGCCGCACCGGCGCCATGCCCGGCGGCGCCGAATATGCCACCCCGGCCCTGATCCTCGTGCGCCCGCAGCTCGCCGACAACATCGGCATGGTGGCGCGGGCCATGGCCAACTTCGGCCTGGAGCACCTGCGCCTGGTCAACCCGCGCGACGGTTGGCCCAACGAGAAGGCGCGCATCGCCGCGTCCGGCGCCAACGGCATCATCGACGCCGCTGAAAGCTTTGCCTCCTTGGAGGACGGCATCGGCGGGCTCAACTGGGTGTGCGCGACGACGGCGCGCCAGCGGAACCTCGCCAAGCCCGTACTGACGCCGGAGCAGGCGGTTGCGGAGATGCGCCAGCGGCTGGAGGCCGGGCAGCGCTGCGGCATCCTGCTGGGGCCTGAGCGCAACGGGCTGGAGACCGACGAGATTGCCAACGCCGATGCGATGGTAATGGCGCCCGTCAATCCCGCGTTCGCTTCGCTCAACCTGGCGCAGGCGGCACTGCTGATGTGCTATGAATGGATGAAACAGTCGGGCGCAGGAACGCTGGGTCGCGTGACGACCTACGAGGCGCCGCTCGAGCCCGGACTGCGCACGCGCGGCTCTCCGCCGGCCACCAAGGAGGAACTGCTCGGATTTTTCGAGCACCTCGAGCGCGAGCTCGAAGCACAGAACTTTTTTTTGCCGCCGGAAAAGCGCCCCAGCATGGTGCAGAATATCAGGACGATGTTTACCCGGATGGGTGCGACGGAGCAGGAAATCCGCACTCTCCGGGGAATCGTCAAGGCACTCGTCCATGCCAAGCGGAGTCGGACGCGCTTGCCTTAGTTACGCCTCGATTTCCGTTGAGCGATGCGCTCACGATTCAGTGTGGGATGACCAACCTTGAGCGGGAAAAGAGCGGCCCGGGGCAGTGCCGCAAGAACAGGGGCTGGAGAATGACGGGCAAAGGTAGACTGGCGGGAATGGCGGCGCTGGCCGTGGCAGCCCTTGTGGTCGGCGCGGGCAAGCCTGCCGCCGCGCAGCACAAGGACCTGAGCGACAAGTCGGTTTCGGTGCTGATGCAGTACGCCTGGGTGATGACGCCGGCGAAATTCACCACGCCCAAGGGCAAGGTCATAGAGGTCGACAAGAACAAGCCGAAGGACGTGATCGTCCCGATCGACACCGCGCGCGAGGTGGTGAAGGTGGCGCGGCTGACGGCCTACGCCCAGCTTTGTCAGCTTGCCGAAGAGCAGGCGTCGAACTACCAGACCATGATGCGGCGCGAGCGTGCCAAGGACAAATGGTCCGACCAGCAGCTTCTCTACATCAGCCAGCTTCACCTGTTTACAGTGATGACCCTGACCGGCAAGGTCACAATCGTCGAGAAGGACGGCGACAAGCAGGTCGTGCTCGAGAACAGCAAACCGATCAAGACCGAGACCTGCACCGATACCGAGCGCAAGCGGATCCGCGACGAGATCGCCGCCTACGTCAATGCCAATCCGCCGGCACCGACGGCGTCCAAATAGCGTTTCCTTTCAGGGCCGCTGGCGCACGGGCGCGTTGACGCACCGACCCGTTCTATTGTAAGGCAGCGCGGGCCGTTGGGCCCAAGCCTACCGCACACCTGCGGCAGCCGCTTCTTGCGGCGGCCTGTCGGTCCGGGCAATCCGGGCAGAGGAAGGCGTGCTTTACACTCGGTAACCACCTTTTTCTCCGCTTTGGAGCTGCCACACCGATGACCAAGCGCATTCGCGCCAAGCACAAGATCGACCGCCGGCTCGGCCAGAACATCTGGGGCCGGCCGAAAAGCCCCCTCAACAAGCGCGAGACCCGGCCCGGCCAGCACGGCGAGCGCCGCGGCGCCAAGCTGTCCGACTACGGCCAGCAGCTTCGCGCCAAGCAGAAGCTGAAGGGCTATTATGGCAATATCGGCGAGCGCCAGTTCAACCGGCTCTATCAGGAGGCCTGGCGCGCCAAGGGTTCCACTTCCGAGCATCTGATCGGTCTGCTGGAGCGGCGGCTCGACGCCGTCATCTATCGCGCCAAGCTGGTGCCCACCGTGTTTGCCGCGCGCCAGTTCGTCAGCCACGGTCACATCACCGTTAATGGCCGTCGCGTCAACATTCCGAGCTATCGTTGCGGCGTCGGCGACCTGATTGAGGTGAAGGAAAAATCCAAGCAGGCGACGCTGGTGCTGGAGGCGATCAAGAGCGCCGAGCGCGACGTGCCGGACTACATCGAGGCCGACCACAACAAGATGACGGCCAAGCTGACGCGCGTGCCGACACTGGGCGAGGTGCCCTTCCCCGTGCACATGGAACCGAACCTGGTGGTCGAGTTCTACAGCCGCTGATCGGCGATGCGCGGCCTTCTAAAGCCTACGACGGCTGCTTGCTGACATCGGACGACATCGGCCCGCTAAGCTCGGCGAGCCGCGCCTGCAGACTTGGCGGCTTGACGCCGATGCCCGGCGTCACCGAGTTCGCCCAGCCATAGGCAAACATCGTCATCAGCGCCGATGCGGCGAAGAAATACACGCCCGGCAGCACCGAGGCTTCCGTGTAGCCCGAGGCGTTGACGTAGAAGATCATCAGCGCCAGCACCATCACGTCCGTCATCGAATAGCGGCCGAGCCATTCCATGGCGGAGATCGACTTGTCGCGGAATTCCGCCGGCAGGTCGGGCGAGGTGATGAGGGTCAGCAGATAGAACAGCTTCAGGAACGGAAAGAAGATCGAGAACATGAAAATGACGAAGCACAGGAAGAACTCGCCGTTCTGGTAGAGTGCCCAGACGATGGTGGCAATCGAGTGCTGGTTGGTCCACACGAACACGGTGGTGAAGCGGATCGCCGGCAGCATCACCCCTAGGGCGAAGAACACCGTCGCCAGGATGATGAGGAAGCTGAACACGAAGTTGCGCAGTGTGGACGAGGGCAGCGCCACGCGCGCAGCGGGCGCGGCGAGGTCCGAGGCCGCCGCATCATTCCTGAGCCAGGCGTAGGCCAGGATCATGAACACCACCGCAGCTGTGAAGAAGTAGACTCCGTTGAGGCTACGCGCGTCATAGACGCCCTGGCTCTTAATGAAGAAGATCGAGAGTGACAGCACGAGCACATCGTGCATCGACCACTTGCCGAGCCACTCGAGCGCCTTGAGCTGCCGGGAAAGCCGCCGCAGCTCGCGCTGCGGCAGGGTGGAGAGCAGCAGCAGGTAGAGAAGCTTGGTGACCGGCAGGATGATGGAGAACACCAGCACCGTGATGCCGAGAAAGAGCTGGCCCGATCGGATCAGGGCGTTCACTGTCGAGATCAGCGAGTGCTCGTAGGTAAAGAAGAAGAACTTGGTGAGCTTGATCACCGGCAAGCTGACGCCCAGCGCCAGGCACACACTGGCAGCCGCGATCGCCAGGCTCAAAAGGAAACGCCGACCGCCGAGCGCCATGTTCCCCGCGGGTATGATGCCAATAAAAAACGCCGCCTCATCCTAGCAGGAGAGGCGGCGGGAATATGTCGCTTTTTGTGGGCCGGCGCCGAGCCGCGCCCAGGCTCACGCCGTCATGCGGGCGCGGTCGTAGCTGATGCCCTTGTCGTCGAAGAGCTGCTGCAGTTCACCGGCCTGGAACATCTCGCGGACGATATCGCAGCCGCCGATGAACTCGCCCTTGACGTAGAGCTGCGGAATGGTCGGCCAGTTGGAAAACGCCTTGATGCCCTCGCGGATGCCCATGTCCTCCAGCACGTTGACGTCCTTGTAGTCGGCACCGAGGTGACCGAGGATTTGCGCCACCTGCGCCGAGAATCCGCACTGCGGGAAGTTCTTGGTGCCCTTCATGAACAGCACCACGTCGTTGGCGGCGACGGTCTTGCGAATCCAGTCCTGGACGGCTTGCTCGCTCATTGAGCGTATCCTTTCCGAAGTTGCCGGCGGCCGCCACCCAAGCTGGCTCGAACCGCTGAATTTGCTCTTCTAATGTGGGCAAGCCCTGGGTGAAGTCAATCTTTCGGGGCCGCCGTCGTGAGCGCGAGGGCGTGCAAAACCCCACCCATGCGGCCGGCGAGGGCCTCATATACCATCTTGTGCTGCTGGACGCGGGTCTTCCCCACAAACTCCTTGGCAACGACGTGGGCGGCGTAGTGATCGCCGTCGCCGGCCAGATCGCGAATGCTGACCTCAGCGCCTGGAAAGCGCTCCTTGATGAGCCGCTCGATCTCGCTGGCGTCCATGGGCATGCAACAATTCTCCCGCGCGGGCTTGGACTCGTGGAACAGGCCCATCATAAGCCGTGCCGGACGCAAAAGGCCACACACCCCTCAGGCCGTGTTCACCGTAGGTTCAGTGCTTGGCGCTCGTTGCCGAGGCGAGCCACGGCGCGGACAGCGGCGGCTTGGCCTGCCGGATCGGTCGTCATCTGGATGTGGCTGAGGTTGGGAATGATCTCGACCGGGATGTCGGGACGCACGGACTGCACGGCCTTGGACAGCCCCGCGGCGTGAAAAAGCTCGTCATCTGAGCCGATCAGCACGGCCGCGGGCTTGCCGATGCGAGTGAAGTCCTTTGCATAGTCCGATGAGGCGAACTCGCGAAACAAGGCAAAGCTGTAGGCTCCCGTCAGGTTGCCGGCCTGCTTTGGGTCGATCGCGAAGGAGATCGCGCGCAGCTCATTGAAAGCCGTGATGCCTGCGCCGTTCAGCAGCGAAAGCCCGATGATGCGCGGAACGTTGGCCGATGCCCACCCAGCCCCGGGCCGGTAGACGCCGTCGACGACGCCGATGAAGGGCGACATCAGGACATAAAAATCAAAGGCCTTCCCAAGCGGGCTGCCGGCGACGTGCAGGGCGTAGCCTCCACCGGAGGAAAATCCCAGCAAGCCCACGCGGGCATTTGGCCGTTCCTTCCGCACCGCCGCCAACAGCGCGGCGAGATCATCATCCAGCTGACCCCGGTAGCCGAGCGTGCCCTTAGGCGCGCTGGCACCATGGCCCCGCACATCGAGCGCGTAGACGCTGATGCCCGCCCGCTGCAGAGCCGCTCCCAGCGGGTGCAAGGACTGGCTGCTGCCCGACGATCCATGCACGCCGATGACGACCACATCGCCGGGCGCGGAATAGCTACGATAGGCCAGCGGGGCGCCCCTGGCTCGCTCGAGCTGCAGGAGCGGCGGCAGCCCGCTCCAGTCCACGTTCTTGAACGGGTCGCCGATCGAGGCCAAAGGTTGCCGCGGTGCGGAGCCCGGATAGGCGACTGCGCCAGCCAGCGCCAGGAGGGCGACGAGAGGAACAGCCAGCATTACGCGCAGGAGCATTGTTGAGGACCTTAAGCTATCAGTCGGTTGCGGGAAAAAGGCGGGGAGGCCAAGCTCTCGCATCATACAGGGTGGGCAGGTTCCAGCGCCAGCTGGGCTGTTGCGGCAAAGGGAAACCGGCACGCGGTCTAGGCCAGTCCGGCGCCCATGTACGTCGGCATCCAGGCCTCGTGTGCTGCCCTGAGCTCCGCCAGGGGGAGCGAGGCCTCGTCCTTGAGAACCAGCGCCTGCCCGCCCACGCGGCCCACCACGCGCGCGGGCAGGGCCAGCAGGCGCGCGCGCTCCATCACAGACTCCGCGCTCTCGGGCGTCACCTCCATCACGTAGCGTCCCTGGTCCTCGCCGAACCACGCGGCGTGAACCGGCATCTTGCCCTCGTAGGCAAAGAGCTGGACCCCGATATTTCCGGACAGGGCCATTTCGGCGATCGTCACTAGCAGCCCGCCATCGCTTACGTCGTGCACCGCGCGCACGCGGGCCTCGCGGATCAGCGCGCGCACCAAATTGCCGGCCTTGATCTCGTCGGCCAGCGAGACCGGAGGCGGCGCCCCTTCGAGCTTGCCCGCGACGATGAGCTGGTAGAGCGACTGGCCCAGGTGCCCCTCCTCGCGACCGATCACGACGAGCAGGTCGCCTTCGGCCTTCAGCGCGAGGGTTGCCATCTTGGCGATGTCCGGGATCAGCCCCACACCGCCGATGGCAGGCGTGGGCGGAATGGCAACGCCGTTGGTCTCGTTGTAGAGCGAGACATTGCCGGACACGATCGGATACTTCAGCGCCTCGCAGGCGTCCTTCATGCCGTGGATGGTGCCGACGAACTGGCCCATCACCTCCGGCCGCTCTGGATTGCCGAAGTTGAGGTTGTCGGTGATGGCGAGCGGGTCGGCGCCCACCGCGATCAGATTGCGCCAGCTTTCGACGACCGCCTGCTTGGCGCCCATCACCGGGTCTGCCGCCACGTAGCGCGGCGTCACATCGCAGGTCATGGCGAGCGCCTTGCCGGTGCCGTGCACGCGCACGACCGCGGCGTCGCCGCCCGGGCGCTGAATGGTATCGCCCATCACCATGTGGTCGTACTGCTCCCAGATCCACCGGCGCGAGGAGCCATGCGGCCCGCTCATGATGGTCTTCAGCGCGCCCAGCATGCTGTTCGGCGCCTTCACCCATTCCGGCAGGATGGTCTTGGGCGGCACGGCCGGCAGCCACGGCCGCTCATACAGAGGGGCAGAGTTGGCGAGCGTGGCGACCGGCAGATCCGCTTCCACCTTGCCCTTGTGGCGCACGATCATGCGGCCGGTGTCGGTGGTTCTGCCGATCACGGCGAAGTCGAGCCCCCATTTCCTGAAGATGGCCTCGGCCTGCGCCTCGCGCCCCGGCTTCAGCACCATCAGCATGCGTTCCTGGCTCTCTGACAGCATCATCTCGTAGGCCGTCATGCCGGTTTCGCGCTGCGGCACGTGGTCGAGATCGAGCTCGATGCCGACCCCGCCCTTGTCCGCCATCTCGGAGGTGGAGGAGGTCAGCCCCGCTGCTCCCATGTCCTGGATGGCGACGATGGCGTCGGAGGCCATCAGCTCCAGGCAGGCCTCGATCAGAAGCTTCTCGGTAAAGGGATCGCCCACCTGCACGGTCGGGCGCTTCTCCTCCGATTTGTCGTCGAACTCCGCCGACGCCATGGTGGCGCCGTGGATGCCGTCGCGCCCCGTCTTGGAGCCGACGTAGACCACAGGAAGGCCGATGCCCTTGGCCGCCGAGTAGAAGATCTTGTCGGCCTTCGCCAGTCCGACGCACATCGCGTTGACCAGGATGTTGCCGTTGTAGCCGGCGTCGAAATTGGTTTCCCCGCCCACGGTCGGCACGCCCGTGCAATTCCCGTAGCCGCCGATGCCCGCCACCACGCCGGCTACGAGGTGTCGCGTCTTGGGATGATCAGGATCGCCGA
This sequence comes from Hyphomicrobiaceae bacterium, assembly GCA_035550075.1. GTDB lineage: Bacteria > Pseudomonadota > Alphaproteobacteria > Rhizobiales > Hyphomicrobiaceae > AWTP1-13. The sequence continues at coordinate 8,069 of DASZQG010000025.1, forward strand.
AGCGCAGCGCGTTGAGATTGGCGACCGGCCGCGCGCCCATCGTGAACACATCGCGCATGATGCCGCCGACGCCCGTCGCCGCGCCCTGGTAGGGCTCGATGTAGGAGGGGTGGTTATGGCTCTCCATCTTGAACACGGCGGCGTCGCCGTCACCGAGGTCGACCACCCCGGCGTTCTCGCCCGGTCCCTGGATCACCTGCGGTCCGCTGGTGGGAAGCTGCCTCAGCCAGTAGCGGGAAGATTTGTAGGAGCAATGCTCGCTCCACATTACGGAAAAGATGCCGAGCTCGGTCAGCGACGGCTCGCGGCCGAGGATCTTGAGCAGCCGCTGGTATTCATCAGGGGTCAGCCCGTGCTCGGCGACGGTTTGCGCGGTGATGGTGGCGGGGGCGTCTTTCATCGGCCTCTGGATCGAGTCGGGATGGGCGTGGTGCCATATAGACGTTTTCTGCGCCGCTTATAGCGGCCCGTGCCCGCCCTGTCGCCGCCCGAAAATCCCTGGCCTGGAAGCCGCTGCGCGGACGGCTTCAGCCCGCCGCTGCGGGCGGCGAACCGGCGCGCGCCGCCGCCGGGCTGCCCTGCGTCACCCGCCAGGCGAGCGCCGTTCCGAGCAGCAGCAGCAGCGCCGCCAGCAGAAACGGGGCGCCCGGCAGTTGCCATTGCGCGTCCGGTGCAATCGCCACGGCAAACACCTGCGTAAACAGTCCCGGACCGAGCAAGCCGGCCAGCGCCATGATGCTGGAGCTTGCTCCCTGCAGCTGCCCCTGCTCGGAGGGCCCCACCATCTGGCTCATCATTGCCTGGAAGGCCGCGCCGGACAGCCCCCAGAACGCCATCACCGGGATGCCGAGCCAGAAGCCCACGGCCGTCGTAGCCAGTCCGTAGATGGCAAAGCCGGCGACGCCACAGAGCAGCCCCACGAGCAGCGTCGCCCGCAGGCCGATCTGCCGGATCACCGGCTGGATCATGGTCCCCTGCACCAGCCCCATGGCGACGCCGACCGCGGCCAGCGTCAGACCCATGGTGGTGGCATCGAAGCCGTAGCGATAGCTCGCGTAGAGCACGGCCACGGCCGGCAGCACCGCGTGCGCCAGGTAGTAGAGGAAGACGACGCCGCCGAGGCCCAGCAGCTCGCGCCGCTGATGGAGCAGGCGCAGCGAGCCCACCGGGTTGGCCCGCCGCCATTGGAAGACCATGCGCTTGTCGCCGGCCAGGGACTCCGGCAGCACGAAGTAGCCATAGGCCGCGTTGGCGAAACTAAAGCCGGCCGCCACCCAGAACGGCAGGCGCGGATCCAATGCGCCCATCAATCCGCCGAGAGCCGGTCCGATCACGAAGCCGACGCCGAACGCCGCGCCGACGATCCCGAACGCCTGGGCGCGCTTGTCCGCCTCGGTCACGTCTGCGAGATACGCGAAAGCGGTCGAATAGCTAGCCGAGGTGATACCGGAGATGAGGCGCCCGACGAACAGCCAGGCGAGGTTTGGCGCCAGCGCCATCAAGACATAGTCGAGGCCGTTGCCGGCCATCGAGATCAGCAGCACGGGCCGGCGCCCGACCTGGTCGGAGAGTGCGCCGAGCACCGGCGCGCTGAAGAACTGCATGACGGCCCAGGCCGTGCCGAACAAACCGAAGATTTCGGCGGCCCGCGGCGTATCGCCGGCCAGCATGGCTTCGACTAGCTTGGGCAGTACCGGGATGATGATGCCGACCGCAATCGAGTCGATCAGCACGACCGCGAAGATGAAGGCGATCGCTCGGCGGGTCGAGGCCGTTCGTGACGCCGGCTTCTGCATGGGCCGTGAATTCGGGGCTCAATGCGGCGCGGACAAGGCCGGGGACGCCGCGGGGCGGCCATTTTCGACGGGGCTCAGCCAACCAGGCCCTCGGCCACGCTTTCCAGCAGCTTGCGACCGTCGATTCCGCCGAGCATCGGCTCGAACAGGCGCTCCGGGTGGGGCATCATGCCGAGGATGCGCCGGTGGGCATCGCAAATACCGGCGATATTGCGCTGCGAGCCGTTCGGGTTGCCCTCAGGCGTTGCCTCGCCAGCCGCGTCCACGTAGCGGAAGACCACGCGGTTCTCGGCCTCCAGCGCGTCCAGGGTGGCCGTGTCGGCAAAGTAGTTGCCGTCGCCGTGCGCCACCGGAATGCGCACCACTTCGCCCTTGGCGTAGCGCCGCGTGAAGAATGTGTCGGTCTGCTCCACCTTCAGCCACACGTCGCGGCACACGAACTTGAGCGAGGCGTTGCGCATCAGCACGCCCGGCAGCAGGCCGGCTTCGGTCAGCACCTGAAAGCCGTTGCAGATGCCGAGCACCGGCGTCCCGGCCTTCGCCTTCGCCACCACGTCGCGCATGATCGGCGAATGCGCCGCCATGGCGCCCGTGCGCAGATAGTCGCCGTAGGCGAAGCCGCCGGGCAGCACGATCAGGTCGCTTGCCGGCACGGTCGCGTCGCCGTGCCAGACCATGCGCACCGTCCGCCCCGTGACCTTCTCCAGCGCCACCTTGATGTCGCGGTCGCAGTTGGAACCGGGGAAGACGATGACGGAAGCGTTCATTGCGGTTTCCCTGATGATGCCGCTCCGGCCGGCGCTTCGCTCGCGCTCGTCTGCGTCGAGGGGGCCGGTGCCGGGGGCTGCAGCTTCAGGCTGTCGAGGAAGGCGTCGATGGTGGCCTTATCCTTCTCGAAATCGTCTTCCTGAGCGCGCGCCATGATCCGGTAGCGCACGCCTGGCGTAATCACGGTGCGCGCCACGGCGCGGCGCTTGTCAAGCGCCAGAAATTTCACCGCCGGACACACGACGTCGGCGGAATAGACGACGCGGTCGGTCTCCGTCGTCGCCTTGACGTTGCTGATCTTCACCCGCGACTTGTCCTGCTCGCCGCAAACGGCTTCTGGCAGCTCCTGCGTGAACTGCGCCTGACCGTAGCTCTGCGCCAGCGCTTCCGGCGACTTGCCGGTGTCGGCCGGCACCGCTTCGGCCGAAACTTCCAAAACGAGCGCGATCACAGAATTGATAATGGAGCTCTTCTCCGGATCGAAACCTTCCGCGCAGACTGCGTCCAGCGTGCCGGGACCGCGCATGTGCCGGCAGGCGGCGGGCAGCGACACCGAATAGTGAAAGGTCTGGCCGTCGAAGGTCTTCATTTCCGCGGCGGCACTAGACTCGCCCGCGACCGCCATGGCGGCGGGCGCGGCGGCTGCGGCGAGCCCTGCCAGGATGCGCGCAAAGCCCATGACCCAGAGCAGCCTTGTCATCGCATCAACCTCTATCGCACCAGCTCGTAGGCGTAATTCTCGATCACTGTGTTCGCGAGAAGGTCCTTGCAGATCTTCTCCACCTGCTCGCGTGCCTTGCCCTCGTCGGCCTCCGCCAGCTCCACCTCGATGTACTTGCCCTGCCGCACGTCGCTGATGCCGGAAAACCCGATGCCGGCAAGCGCGTTCTGGATGGCCTTGCCCTGCGGGTCGAGCACGCCCGGCTTCAACGTGATCTTGATATGCGCCTTCATGCCGGCCGACTCTCCCGAGGTTGCTCTTTTACGTTGTCGCCCAGCCCGCACCGATCGCCAAGCGCCACGCTGCCTCAGGCGGCATCGGCGCCTCAGTTCGGCTTGGAGCTCACCAGCACGGGGCCGGCGCCGCGGGGACGCGGGTTTTCGGTGAGAACGCCCAGGCGGCGCGCGACCTCCTGATACGCCTCGAGCACGCCGCCGAGATCGCGGCGGAAGCGGTCCTTGTCGAGTTTGTCGGAGGTGGCCGCGTCCCACAGACGGCAGCAATCGGGGCTGATCTCGTCGGCGAGCACTATATGCATCTGGTCGTTGTCCCACTGGCGGCCGAACTCGACCTTGAAGTCGACCAGGCGGATGCCGATGCCTAGGAACAACCCGACGAGGAAGTCGTTGATGCGCAGCGCCAGCGCCATCACCTCGTCGATCTCCTGAGGCGAGGCCCAGCCGAAGGCAGTAATGTGCTCTTCCGAAACCATCGGGTCGCCCAGCGCGTCGTTCTTGTAGTAGAATTCGATGATCGAGCGCGGCAGCGCCTTGCCTTCCTCCATTCCCAAGCGCGTCGCCAGCGAGCCGGCGGCGACGTTGCGCACCACCACCTCGAGCGGGATGATCTCGACCTCGCGGATGAGCTGCTCGCGCATGTTGAGGCGGCGCACAAAGTGCGTGGGCACGCCGATCTCGCCGAGCTTGGTGAAGATGTATTCCGAAATGCGGTTGTTGAGCACGCCCTTGCCTTCGATCAGCGCGTGCTTCTTGTTGTTGAAGGCCGTCGCGTCGTCCTTGAAATGCTGGATCAGGGTGCCCGGCTCCGGGCCCTCGTACAGCACCTTGGCCTTGCCCTCGTAGACGCGCCGCCGCCTGTTCATTTTCATGCCCTTTGGAATTCCGGTTTTCTGTTGGCTGTCAGCGATCCGGACGCGTGCAGCTTACCTGGGTCGCAGAGCAATGCTGCGGCGCACGGCGAGGTCCGGCCCCCGCTTTGGAACGATGGCGGACACTAGCCGAAGGCGGGGGCGGAAACAATGTGCCCGCCCGGCGCATCCCGGCTCCGCTCTGCCTTTCCCCACCTTGATTGATTTGCGGGCACTCCTCAGGTTAAGGCTCGGGTAGAGGCGGCCCAATCCTAGGTGTGTAGGGTTCGGTGTCGCGAACATCTCGTGAACCTACAACTCGAAGGGGAACCGCATGACAACTTTCGAAGATCGTGAGCGATCGTTTGAGAAGAAGTTTGCCCTGGACGAAGAACTCAAGTTCAAGGCGGAAGCGCGGCGGAACAAGATGCTTGGCGAATGGGCTGCCGCCCGCCTGGGGCTGTCTGGGGCGGCCGTGGAGGACTACGTGAAGGCCGTTCGCCGGGCCGATCTCGCGCAGAAAGGCGACGACGACGTATTCCAGAAGGTGATGCAGGACCTGAAAGCCAAGGGCGTGGCCGTGGCGGATGCAGAGCTGCGCAAGACCATGAATGATCTTTTGGCGACGGCGGTGGCACAGATCGAGGGCGAAAGGAAACCCGGCTAGCCGCGGCCCATGACACCTGCGGCCCATACACCCCGTGCAAATCGTCAAGCCTGTCACGGGGAAAGCGCAGGGCGTGCATTGACTTGGGCAGGGCGTCTCATTAGGTCGTAGCAGGTGCCAGGCCACTGGTTCCGGGAGACACAGATGGTTGCCAAGTCACAAGCGGCTCGCCGCGCCGGAGTCGTTTCGGTGGATCCGATCTGGGCGGAGCTGCGCCGGGAAGCGGAGCAGGTGGTGGCGAACGAGCCGGGCCTCGGCGGGTTCGTCTATGCAACCATCCTGAGCAAGGAGCGTCTGGAGGATGCCGTCTGCCATCGCTTGGCTCAGCGGCTCAACCATTCCGACGTCGATGCCGGCCTGATCGCGGAAACCTTCACAAACGTGCTGGCGGGCCATCCCGAGCTTGGCCGCGCCTTCCGCGCGGACCTCGCCGCTGTCTACGATCGCGATCCCGCCTGCAGCCGCTACATCGAGCCGCTGCTCTACTTCAAGGGCTTCCACGCGCTCGTCACCTACCGCTTCGCGCACGAGCTGTGGAAGCAGGGGCGGCGCGACTTCGCCCTCTACCTGCAGAGCCAGAGCTCGCGCATCTTCGCCGTCGACATCAACCCGGCTGCCCGGATCGGGGTCGGCATCATGCTCGATCACGGCACCGGCATCGTCATCGGCGAGACCGCCACTGTCGGCGATAACTGCTCGCTGCTGCAGGGCGTCACGCTCGGCGGCACCGGCAAGGAAACCGGCGACCGCCATCCCAAGATCGGTGCCAACGTGATGATCGGCGCCGGCGCCAAGGTGCTCGGCAATATCAAGGTCGGCAACTGCTCGCGCGTGGCCTCGGGCAGTGTCGTTCTCAAGGATGTCCCGCCGGAAACCACGGTGGCGGGCGTACCGGCGAAGGTGGTGGGCCCCGCGGGATGCCCAGAGCCGGCGCGCACCATGGACCAGCGGCTGCTGCCCGACGATTGCGGCTGCGGCTAACAGCGGGGGATCTGCGCAAGTGACGCCACACGAGATCGTTCGCGTGCAGGCTTACCTGCGCAAAGTGTTCGGCACGAAGACGCTATCAGTGCGCAAGCGCCCCAAAAAGGAAGACTCCGCTGAGGTCTACGTGGGCGAGGAATTCATCGGCGTCCTCTACCGCGAGGAAGAGGAGGGCGAGCTTTCCTATCAGTTCCAGATGGCAATCCTCGATCTTGATCTGGAAGAGGCGGACTGAACCTCGCAAAAAAAGCGGCCGGACTGGCGTCCCAGCCCGGCTCCAAAGCAGGCCCGAAGTGGCAGGGTACCGACATCCGGACCTGATCGGAATCTTGGGGTGATCCCCGTCGTCGCCGCGGTTAGCGCGGGCGCACACCTGCAATCGGCAGGGTCGAGCCTCCGTCGGTGGGATCGAGCGACATCCAGATGCGCGGATCCAGGTAGGACTGTCGCATCACGTACTGGTAGCCGGTCTGGCTCCACAGCTTCACGTCGTTGTTCTTGTTGTCGAGGATGAAGTCGCCCTGCACGGTGCGCACCGTCAGCACGGCGTGGCCCTCGCCCTTCTCGTCGCGCACCACCGTCATCAGCAGCGCGCTCGCGGGCCAGCCGCGCGCCATTAGCAGCTTGCGCTTCAGGAGCGCGTAGTCCTCGCAATCCCCGCGCATGGTCGGGATGGTCCAGTACTCGGCGACTCCGTAGATTTCCATATCGGTCGCCGGTTCGATATCCCGGTTGACCTTGCGGTTGATCGCGTCGATCTCGCGCATCCGCTCGGGCGACGCGGTGAAGCGCTGCTCATCCATCACCGCGCTCGGGCGGCATTCGCGCGACATGCGCTCGCAAAACTGCACGAACCCGTAGGGGGGCTGCGCCACGCCGTACACGTGCAGGAACGGCGAAGCCCGCTCGCGCTCCCGATGTGGGTTCGCGGGATCGGCCTGCGCGCCCGCTCCGGCCATCAGCGCACCAGCGATGCACGCCGCGGCGAGTATGCCCTGGGTTCTCATGCTCATCTCAAACCACCCACCGCAACACTACCAACGACCTTTTTGCGTTTGCTGAGCAGGACCCGTGCAGTTCGCGCTAAATTTGCCGCGGATATGTCGCCAATTGCGATGTTTCCGCTAACTGCGTGGTAACTGAATTGCCCCGTCTCAGGTTCCAGCCCGGTCTGCACCCCGCCCGCCCGCGTCAGCCGAAATAACGCCGCAGCGCGGCCGGGTTCTGGATATCGATGAACTGCACGCCGAAGCCCTGCGGGTGATGGCGCACCACGCGCGCCCGCAACTTGCCCAGCGTCACCTCAGTGCCGATCTCGGGGCGCGCCGGAGTGCCGATAGAGGCGCCGGAAATCGAAATGTCGAGGACACGGCAGGTGAGCACGATGCCTTCTGCCAGTTGCAGCGTTGAAAGGCCGGCCCGCGGTGTGATGCGCTCGTGCCGGCGCTCGTCGACGCCCTGCAACTCGGAGCGGTTGGCCAGGTAGGTGAGCTGGGCTGCGAGCTTCTCGCGCTTGTGCTGGGTCGCCACGATCTTGAAGGCAAAGCCACCTTCGAACTCACGCACCACCGAGCCTTCGATGATGCCGATGTGATCGAAATGTGCGACCACTCGCTCGCCCACAGGCACCGACAGCGATGCATTCAGCGCCGCGCCGCCGGCGGAAATGTCGATTAGCTTGCAGGTGTGCTCTTCCTTGTTCTCGCGCATGAAGCGGCCGAGCATCGTGACCGCAATGCGCTTGTGGCGACGCCGGTCGGGCACGACCCGCGACAGCGGGCCCTGTGGGCGACGGGCAAAGGATGTCTGGGCTGCGGACATCAAGACCTGCGGGTTGCCTGCGTGTTGTCACGAGCCCCGCCGGTGCCTTCAGCGCGTCGGCAACCGGACACCAGCCCTGGGCCAGTATGGCGCCGGGCCGTTTAATGAAGCGCTAATGCGTGCCCCCGTTTGGGATGTGGTTGCGTTAAGTGTTTGGGAACTATTCGCGCGGCTCGCGCAGACTGCGCCCACCCTGCAACACGCGGAAGTTTCGCCGCTGGTCTCTGACGAGACGGCCGTCCATCGCGGCGGGAAGAAATGGCGCCTGCCGGCCGGAGCGCTCGAGCAAGGAGTGGGGCCGGCCGTCGGGCCAAATCACTTCCTCGCGTTGCAGGCGCTTGCTGTCGAGGCGCGCGCTGCCGAGCCAAAGCACAGGGCCTGTCGTGCTGATGGCGCCGAGGATGCGGCCGCCTACCTGCGTGCCGACGTGCACGAGCGGCAGCAGCAGCACCTCCAGCTCGATTCGATGGCCGGCGTCGTTGGCGGCGGCGATCTCCAATAATACGACGCCGCCCTGCTCGCGCATCGTGCTCAGGCGGCGCGCAAGAGCCAGGCGATCGGCAACGCTCCATCCCTCGAGGAAATTGGTGCCGCGCAGTTCGCGGCCGAACAACTCGCACACGCGCGAGCCGGCGAGGCGATATTGGTAGGTCGCCGCGTCGTGGTGCTCGAGCATGAAGGTATCCGGCAGGATGCCGGCGATGCGTGCCGGTTCGATTTCCAGCCGCCGCGGCGCGATGCGCCCGGCGCGTACCTCGTTCCAGTACGCGTAAAGGATCTGCGTGGTTCTATGCTTCATCCCATCCCGTGCCCTTCCCCCTCTCGCTGGTGGCCTCCGGCGAGCCTGCCGCTGTGCCAGAACGGAACGGCGCTTTGGCTTTGCGACAGGATCACATGCGGAAGGAGCACCATTCGTGCCATGGGCGGCAGGCGCGCCGGGTCCGGGCGACTCCACTGCCGTTAGGGTTGTCAACGCAGCGGGGGCCCTCTAAACGCTGGCGGGACAGCCGATCCGGCCGCGGAGCGCCTAACCCTTGAGCCAGCGTCAGCCGATCTTTAACGTGCCTGGCGTGGTCGCCGGGCTGCTCGTCATTTTCGTTGCCATGCACATATTTCGCACCCTGCTGCTGCCAGCTCCGTGGAGCGATTGGTTGACGGCGGCGCTGGCGTTCATCCCCGCCCGTTACAGCGGCCTTGCCGGCGAGATCCCGGGCGGGAGCGTGGCCGCGCTCACCTCGCCGCTGACCCACCAGTTCGTCCACGGCGACATCACGCACCTCGTCATCAACTCCGCCTGGCTGCTGGCCTTTGGTACGCCCGTTGCCCGCCGCACGGACCCGTTCCGGTTCCTGGTCTTCTTCTTCCTGGCGGGCATCGCCGGCGCGCTGTTCTACCTCCTGCTCAACCCCGGCGCGTTCACCATGGTGGTGGGGGCATCTGGCGCCATCTCCGGGCTGATGGGAGCCGGCTTCCGCTTCCTGTTCGGGCCCCTGCGGGACCGGGACGCGGAGGGCCTTGCGGGCGAAATCCGCCGCCCGCCGTTAACCAGCCTGTCCGACACGCTCCGGGACCGTCGCGTCCTCCTGGCGATCGTTGGCTGGACGCTGCTCAATTTCGTCCTGGCCTGGAGCAAGGTGGGGGTGCCGGAGGAGGCCGCTGGGATCGCCTGGGAGGCCCACCTGGGCGGTTTCTACCTGGGTCTGCTGACCTATGGCCTGTTCGACGGAGGGGCCCAGGAGGGCCCCGGCGGGCCGAATATGGCGGCGCCGGAATAAGCGTCTTGCGCGTTAGACTAAAGTAGCGCAACATTCGCACCGAGGGGGGAACGAGCCGAAAGGAAGCCGCGGCGCGGCAACGGCAGCGAACCATGCAGTTTGGGGCTGTGCTGCCAGGGTGCGACCGCAGGTTGTCCGATACGGGAGATACCCCATGAACGTGGCAGCAATCCTGAGACAGAAAGGCCGGGCCGTAACAACCGCCTCGCCCGGCGCGACGCTGCAGGAGGTGGCGCGCAAGCTCGCCGCCAAGCGCATCGGGGCCATCGTAATCGTCAGTTCTGGCGGCGAGGTTGCCGGCATCATCTCGGAGCGCGACATCGTCCGGGCCCTGGCCCAGGACGGCGCAGACTGCCTGGCAAAGCCCGCCACGCAGTACATGACTCGGCAGGTCGTGAGCTGCACGGAGACCGACACTCTGGATGAGCTGATGGCGCTGATGACCAGCCAGCGCTTCCGGCATCTTCCGGTCGTCACCGACGGTGCCCTGGTCGGCATCGTTTCCATCGGCGACGTGGTCAAGGACCACATCGCGGAGGTGGAGATGGAAGCCACCGCCATGCGCGACTACATCTGCCACAGCTAGGCGCGGCCGCTGGCGCGCGCCTCAGGCCGTGCGTGCGAGCAGCGGGTCGAGACCGTGCTCACGCCGCGCGGAGATTTCGCGCGTGATGTCGTCGATCTCGCGGTCGACCGCGGCGCGGCCGCACTCGATCATGGCCCGCGCGCGGTGAAAATCGAACAGGCCGAAAGCCGGCAGCCGGGGCGAGATGATGACGTCGGGCGGATCGCCGGCAAGCCGCGAGCGCGCGATCCGGTCCTGCACGATGTTGATCGCTTCCATCATCACGCGCGAGATGCCGGGGCCGTTGTCGGCGCGGCCGAAGAACTGCCGGCGCAGGAGCTTCTTCACGGCCCGGCCGTTGCGCGCGAGCACGCCTTCGTCTGCCAGCTCCTCCTCTTCGCTCGGCGGAGTTAGCGCCTCCATGTGCGGAACGACGGTGCCGCGTCCGCAGGAGTCGGAATTGACGTTGACGGCGATCACGTAGCGTGCGCCGAGCGCCCGGCAGACCGACACGGGGATCGGGTTCACGAGTGCCCCGTCGAAAAGCCAACGGCCGCCGATGTCGATCGGCTTGAAGATGCCCGGCAGCGCATAGGAGGCCCGCATCGCCTCGACGATGCTGCCACGCGAGAGCCACACTTCGTGCCCGGTGCCAATCTCAGTCGCGACCGCCACGTAGCGCTTCGGCAGCTTCTCGATCAGCACATCCTTCAGGGCGTGCTCCAGCACGCCGCCCAGCCGCTGTCCGGTAATGAGGCCGGAGCCCTGGAAATTGAAATCCAGGAAGCCGAGCACTTTGCGCCGGGTCAGGTCGCAGGCGAAGGACTCCAGGGCATCGAGATGGCCCGACACGTAGCAGCCGCCGACCACCGCGCCGATCGAGGTGCCGACCACGATGTCGGGATGGATCCCGGCCTCGTTCAGCGCGCGCAGCACACCGATGTGTGCCCAACCGCGCGCGGAGCCGCCGCCGAGCGCGAGGCCGATTTTGCAGTTACTCGTCATAGCCAATCCCGCCTGCCGCGTTTCGGCAAAGCCTAGTCCTCAGGAATTAAGTGAGCCCTACGGTCGGGTTAATGGGCGCCTTACAGGCGTGCCATCTCACAGGCACTTTGCCTGCACAACCTGTGCCAGCCGAGCCGATCCGCTAAAAAGGATTAAACGCGACGCATGCGCAGCGCAGGCGAGGGCGGCGCGCCCAGTGGAAGCGCGCGATAGAAGCACGAGCGTGCCCCGGTATGGCACGCCACGCCGGCGCCCTCGACGTCCACCTTCAGCCACAACGCATCCTGGTCGCAGTCGGTGCGCATCTCGCGCACGCGCAGCAGGTTGCCGCTCTCCTCGCCCTTCTTCCAGAGCTTCCCGCGCGAGCGACTCCAGAAATGTCCAAACCCCGTTTCCAGGGTCTTGGCGACGGCTTCCGCGTTCATCCAGGCAAACATCAGCACCTCGCTCGACGCGGCGTCGGTGACGATGGCGGCGATCAGCCCGTCGCGATCGAACTTCGGCTGGAAGGCCGATCCTTGCTCGACATCCTGCGGCGTTCCGCGCGCGGCGAACGGGGCTGGCGGCTGCGAGGGCATGCGCATTGTCCTCAGGTGGGCAGCCGTGCCGGCCGCGCTGTGATCCTAGCGCGGGCAGTGCACGAGCTGGAGAAACCGGTCGCGATAGCTCTGGTCGGCTTCGAGTGCGCCGGTGAACCGGGTGGTGACAGTCTTGACGCCGGGCTGGCGGACGCCGCGCATCGTCATGCACTGGTGCTCCGCCTCGATCAGGACCGCAACGCCGCGCGGCTGCAGGGCGGCCTCGATGGCGTCGGCGATCTGGGCGGTCAGCGTCTCCTGAGTCTGCAGGCGCTTGGCGAAGATCTCGACCACACGCACGATCTTGGAAATGCCGACGATGCGCCCCTTCGGCAGGTATGCCACGTGCGCCACCCCGAGGAACGGCGCAATATGGTGCTCGCAGTGGCTCGCCACGCGAATATCGCGCAGCATGACCAGGTCGTCATAGCCGCCCGCCTCGTCGAAGGTCTTGGCGAGTACGTCCTTGGGGTCGAGATGGTAGCCGGCGAAGTATTCCTCGAACGCTTCCGTCACCCGGCGCGGGGTGTCCTTCAGCCCCTCGCGCGCAGGGTCATCGCCCGCCCACGCCAGTAGCGTGCGCACCGCCTCTTCGGCTTCGGCCCGCGAGGGTCGCCGCAGAGACGCCGCCGGTCGCTTGGCCGATGATTTTCTCGCTACAATGTCGTCCATGAGCCCTTTAGGTGCGTTGGAGTGGGCCGATTCGCACCGCAGGCGACCACGTTCCCGCGTCCATCGGCAACATTGAAATCAATCCCTGCGAGGGCGATATCCTGGCGTCCGGCATAGGGTGTCTTGGCGCCGGCCGGCACCATTGCGATATAGTATGGAGGGCTGCCTCGGGCAAGCAAAGCCGAGGCTGCCGGCCAAGTGAGGTTGCCGTTCCGCATGACGCAGCTCGACGAAATCTATAACGCCCGCATCCTGGAGCTGTCGGCCAACATATCCGGGGCCGAGCGGCTGACGAACCCGGATGCGACCGCGACCGCGCATTCCAAGCTGTGCGGGTCCACCGTGACCGTCGATCTGACGCTCGGTAAGGACGGTCGCGTCAGCGCATTCGGGCAGACGGTGAAGGCATGCCTGCTCGGCCAGGCCTCGGCCTCAGTCATGGGCCGCAACATCGTCGGCTCCAGCGCGCGCGAGTTGCGCGAGGTCGGCCGCACCATGCGGCGCATGCTCAAGGAAGGCGGCGAGCCCCCGACCGGGCGCTGGGCGGATCTCGCGGTGCTGCAGCCGGTCAAGGACTACAAAGCGCGGCATGCTTCCACGCTGCTGGTGTTCGACGCGGTGGAAAACGCGCTTTCGCAGGCCGAGGCGAAACAGGGTGCCTCCGCCGGCGCCCCGGCGTGAATTTGCGTTTCATGACGCTTTCCTCGACGATCGCCAAGCAGGTGGCCAAGGCGCCGGTGCACGCCTACCGGTGGACCCTCAAGCCTCTGATCGGCATGGAATGCCGGCACCTGCCGACCTGCTCGGAGTACGCGCTGGACGCGATTGAGCTGAACGGCGCCTGGCGCGGGAGCTGGCTGGCGCTGTCGCGGGTATGCCGCTGCCACCCCTGGGGCACTCACGGCATCGACCGCGCACCCGACATCCGCGCCGAGCACCACCCGCTGGCGCCGTGGCGCTACGGCCGCTGGACCGCGCGCTCAGCCGGCGCCGTGCGCGCGTCCCGCCCCTAGCTGCACAAAAAAAGGCTAGCCTTACTTCGAGCCCAGGCGCCGCAGCCTTACGTCGGCTTCCGTTGCGCCAAGCTGGCGGGCGCGCTCATACCAGCGCCGCGCCTGCGCGGGGTCCGGCGGCACGCCCCGCACCTTGAGCTGGGCGAGCTCGTTTGCATCGTAGGTTCCGGCGAGTGCCATTGCGGCATTGGCGAGCCCTTCGTCGGCCGCGCGCTCATAGAACAGGCGGGCGGCCGATATATTGCCTTCGCTGAGCTGCTGGTCGCCCTTTTCCATATGGCGAAGTGCGCGCTCGCGTGCGGCCTCGCTCAGCGTCGGCTGGCGTGGCGACGGGGCGACGGTTGGCGGCTGCGGACTCTCGATGGGCGCTCCCGCCCGCAACATCCTGGCGGACGGTGCCGGGGCCGTCGATGCCGGCTGCTCAGGAACTATCACAAGGGTCGCATGGGCGGTCGCCAGCACCGACCCGTCGATCGACACCAGGGTCACGCTCACATCGGATTTGCCGCTGGCACCGGTGGGCAGCGTGATCGTGAGATCGGGCAGCGCGGCGATGGGGATGGCCCACGAGCCCGGGGCGATCGAATGCCCGTCCGACAGCGCGGCCATCGGCGGCAGGCCGCGCACCCGGACGAAGCTGTTCTTCGGGACCGCGCCGGCCGGACCGACGCTGATGGCGAACACCGTCCTGCCCGCGGCCGCCGCCGTGATCGATGGCGGCACCGTCAGTACCGAGCGCTGCGCGCCTTGCGACCAGGTCGGACCCGAAGCGAGCGTGCAGGCCACGGCAGCGACAGCAACGGACAGGCGACACCGCCGCCCAAGGGGCATCTTCGCCCTCGATGTCGTCCGATCTGCCTCGCGTCGGCTCATGGCGCGTCTTGCCTTATCCATGCCGCCCGAGGTCGCCGCAGGGCGCAGCGCTTATCTGCGCGCAATCACTGCGACGCCCGCTTTTGCTTCTTTGCCCATTCCATGAATTCTTTGAACAGCCGTTCCTGCGCCGCCGGATCGTTGGGCGCGGCCTTCGCGGCCTGCGCGCGCACGATGGCAGGGTCGATGCCGAGCGCGGTCGCCGGCTTCTCGGCGGCTTTTTCCAGCCACTCCTCGGCAGCCGGGAAGCGCTTCCATCCCTTCAGCGTGGCGGTGAGGTTGGTCTCTTTCCATTTCGGATGCCGGGGCCGCTTCAGGAACTGGTCAAATTTGGAAAAGAACGCATCGATGAAATGGGCGACGCGGCGATAGCGCTCGCTGCCGCGCTCCCAGTTGTAGCTTGCCAGCACCGCGCCGACCGCCACCGTGTTGATGGAGCTGCCTTCGGGAATGAGGTTCGGGTAGTCCTCGTGGGTCAGCTTGGCGGGGAAGTAGTCCGCTTCCAGCACGGGCTCATACGGCACGGGCAGCAGGGTCATCCCCGGCTCGAGCTTGAACTTCGCGAACGAACCGGTCGGCTTGCCTGCAATCAGGACGGTGGCGGCGATTTCCCCGTTCTTCACCATCTGGTAGCCGTCGGCCTGGCCGACATTGACCTCGATCGCCTTGATGCCGAGGAGTTGGAAGATCAGCCGGGTGGAGAACTGGGTGCCGCTACCGACGTCGCTGAAGTTCACCTTCTTGCCGTCCAGGTCACGGATGTCCTTGATGCCGGGACCGGCGAGGACATGCATCTCCTCGTTATAAAGTTTGGCGATATAGGCCAGCCGCTGGTCGATATTGGCGCCGAACTCCCCGGTCTTCTTCAGGTAGCTCATGATGTTGGATTGCGTGATGCACAGATCGACACCGCGCAGGTGGAGCACATCGATCACGTTCTGGTAGCCGCCCTTGCCGATCACGGGCAGCACGCGCAGTTCGTTGCCGTCGTCGAGCACGGCCGACATGTCGTAGGCGAGGTAGAGATAGGACCCGTTGGGGTTGCCCGAGATCACCGTGACGGTGTTGGCGTTGATCTGCTCGGTGAGCGCAGCATGCCGGGCCGCGGCATTCTGCGGACTGGTACGCTGCGCCACCTCGATGACGCCGGGCCGGGTAGGGCTGATCTGGGCAACTGAGGGGGTGGCGGGCAATGCGGCAACCGCCGCGCAAAAGAACGCGGCGAGACATGGGGTGAAACGCACGTTTTCTCTCCCTCGAAACCGAACCGCGCAGTAACCCTGCGTCCGGCGGGTGTGCGGTTCGCCCCGGGAGCCCCTCCCCATACTCCGCACGCGGCAAGGCTAGCACACCGGTTATGGCCTGCAATACGCAAATTGCGGGATCGGCTGCCCGCGCTTGACTTGCGCGCGCGCCCTCGGCACAAGCGGGCCCTGCGGCTTGCGCGCCGGCGCGAGGCGCATCCACCTTACCTGCTTGGTATGCAGCGAGTGAGAGGAGACGAACGTGCCCGAAATCTCCGTGACATTTCCCGACGGTGCCCGCCGCTCATATCCAAAAGGGATCAGCGGCAAGGAGCTTGCGCAGAGCATCTCCAAGTCGCTGGCCAAGAAGGCTGTGGCGATGGTGGTCGATGGCCGGCTAGCAGATCTCGCTGACCCGATCGAAGCGGACGCCTCGGTCAAAATCGTGACGCGCACCGATCCGGAAGCGCTGGAGCTGATCCGCCACGATGCCGCGCACGTGATGGCGGAAGCCGTGCAGGGTCTGTGGCCTGGTACACAGGTGACAATCGGCCCGGTGATCGAGAACGGATTTTTCTACGATTTCGCAAAACAGGAGCCGTTTCATCCCGAGGACCTGGCGCGGATCGAGGCCCGCATGCGCGAGATCATCAAGCGGGACGCGCCCTTCACGAAGGAATTCTGGAGCCGAGACCAAGCCAAGAGATACTTCCGCGACAAGGGCGAGCTGTTCAAGGTCGAGCTGGTCGACGCCATCCCCGAGGGCGAGGATCTCAAGGTCTACAAGCAGGGCGAATGGCTCGACCTGTGCCGCGGTCCGCACATGACCTCTACGGGGCAGATCGGCACCGCGTTCAAGCTGACGAAGTTTGCCGGCTCCTACTGGCGCGGCGACCACAACAGGCCGCAGCTTCAGCGCGTCTACGGCACCGCATGGGCGACGCAGGCCGAGCTCGATACCTACCTCCACCAGCTTGAGGAGGCCGAGAAGCGCGACCACCGCAAGCTCGGGCGCGAGATGGACCTGTTCCACTTCCAGGAGGAGGGCCCCGGCGTCGTGTTCTGGCACCCCAAGGGCTGGGAGCTGTTCCAGACCCTCATCAACTACATGCGCCGCCGCCAGAACGCCGCCGGCTATCGCGAGGTCAACGGCCCGCAGATTCTCGACAAGTCGCTGTGGGAGACCTCAGGGCACTGGGAGACCTTCCGCGAGAACATGTTCACGACGGTGACCGAGGACGAGCGCGAGTTCGCCATCAAGCCGATGAACTGTCCCGGCCACATCCAGATTTTCAAGCACGGCCTGCGCTCCTATCGCGAGCTGCCGTATCGGGTGGCGGAATTCGGCATCGTGCATCGCTACGAGCCCTCTGGTGCCCTGCACGGGCTCATGCGGGTGCGCGGCTTCACGCAGGACGACGCCCACATCTTCTGCAGCCACGACCAGCTTGCGGATGAGTGCCTGAAGATCAACGATCTGATCCTGTCGATCTACCGCGACTTCGGTTTCGAGGAAGTGGTCGTGAAGCTCTCGACCCGGCCCGAAAAGCGGGTGGGAGCCGACGAGCTGTGGGATCGGGCGGAAGCGGACATGTCCGCCGTCCTGAAACAGATCGCGGCGAAGTCGGGCGGCAAGATCAAGACCGGCATCAACCCGGGCGAAGGCGCGTTCTACGGCCCCAAGTTCGAGTACGTGCTGCGCGACGCGATCGGGCGCGACTGGCAGTGCGGGACGACCCAGGTCGACTTCAACCTGCCGGGCCGCTTCGGCGCCTTCTACATCGACGCCGACGGCGAGAAGAAGACGCCGGTAATGATCCACCGTGCCATCTTCGGCTCGATGGAACGGTTCACCGGCATCCTGCTGGAGAACACGGCGGGGCATTTGCCTCTGTGGCTGGCGCCCGTGCAGATCAAGGTGTGCACCATCGTCTCGGATGCGGATACCTATGCCGAGGAGGTGCTGGCCCTGCTTAGGGCGGCGGGACTGCGCGCCGAGATCGACCTGCGCAACGAGAAGATCAACTACAAGGTGCGCGAACACTCGCTTGCCAAGGTGCCGGTGATGCTGGTCGTCGGCAAGCGCGAAGCCGACGAGCGCACGGTGTCCATTCGCCGTCTCGGCAGCCAGCAAAGCGAGGTGCAGTCGCTCGACCAGGCGCTGGCCGCCCTGCGCGAGGAGGCGGTGCCGCCGGATCTGCGCCGCGCGGGCTCGGGCGAGGTGGCAGCAGCCTAGCCCGGGCGCAATGAGGTTCCGGCATCCGCCGGAACCTCTGCGGGTCAGTGCTCGGCGGTGCGGATGCCGGCCGGGCCGCCGTTCACCTTGATGGTTCCGGTCTTCTTCAGGGTCCTGCCGTTGAAGCTCAGAACGTCGAGCGCCTTTTCCAGCATCGACTGAGCCAGCAGCGTTTTGCCGTTCTTGCTCCACACCACGCCCTGCGTCCAGCCGCCGACTTTGGCCTGGGCCACGAGGCTGAGCTTGGTCCCTTTGACGCTGAAGATCTGGACCAGCCCGTGGTCGTGATAGGCGGGATGCTTCTTGGGCCGCGCCGACCCGTTCTGGATCGTGACGGCGACGTACTTTCCATCGGGGGAGAAGGTGGCGCCTTCCGGAATCTGCCCGACGTTGATGGCTGAGACCACGCGCGGCGGCTTCATCTTCAGATCGACAACACTGACGATGTCGTTATCGCCCTGTCCTCCGCCCTGGTTGGTGAGTACGGCAACCGTCCCCCCGCGATTGATGGTGATGCTGTAGGGCCGGATGCCGGCCGACATGAAAAGCTTGGTGTCGGTCACCTTGCCGCCATCGACAGTAAGCTCGGAAATGCGGTGGTCGCCGTCGCGGGTGACGAAGGCGCGTTTGCCGTCGGGGGTGAAGGCGACATGGCTCGGCCCGGCCTTGGCGTTCCCGAAGTCGATCTTGCCGGCGACGCTGACGGTGGTGCCGGAGACCGTGAGGATGGACACGGTGCCGTCCCCGCGGTTGGCAACCAGCGCCAGCTTGCCGTCGGGACTGAATGAGACGCCCGCGGGCGCAGCGCCAACCTCAACGGTGCCGACGACCGCGGCCGGCTTGGCCTTGAGATTGATGATCGTCAGGCGGTTGTCGCTCGTGGTCTTTTTCGGGTCGGCAGGATCGACCTTGGTCGAGGCTACGATCAGGGCGAGGCTCTCATCCGGCGCAATCGCCACGCTCTGCGGCGGACCGACGACCGAACCAGGAGCCTGGACCTCGCCGAGCACCCTTGGCGGAGAAACGCCGAGGTCGATGATGGTGGCGGTATCGGCAGGCGGGTTCTGCACGATCTGGTTCGCGCCATCGACGTTGACGACCTTGTTATCATTTGAGGAGACCGCAATCTGCGCGTCGGCGACGACGGGCAGCAGCATCAGGGGTGCGCATAACGCGAGCGCGCGGGCGCTCATCCGCAGGCGATGAGTGTGCATGGACGTTTTCTCCCGCTCGGCATGTTTTGGAGAGTAATGGCAGCCGCGCCGAGCCTGCGGCTTGGGTGTACGACGATCCTCAGTACCCGCAATGTAGGCCCGCACACTAGCGCGGGCCGCAGGTGCTGGGAAAGCCGGTCGGCGGCTGCTCAGCCGCGCCCGCGATAGGGCGCGACGCCTTGCTCGGGGAGCCACACGTCCTTTGGGAGGTTGCCCACCTGCCAGAACACGTCGATGGGAATCCCGCCGCGGGGATACCAGTAGCCGCCAATGCGCAGAAAATGCGGGGCCAGAACCTCGGCGAGCCGTTTGCCGATGGCGACGGTGCAGTCCTCGTGGAAGGCGCCACGGTTGCGGAACGAGGCGAGGTAAAATTTCAGTGATTTGGATTCCACCAGCCACGCCTTCGGCACGTAGTCGATGACCAAGTGCGCGAAGTCTGGCTGGCCGGTCACGGGACACAGCGTGGTGAACTCGGGTGTTGTGAAGCGCGCGACGTAGTGCGCATCGGGATGCGGATTGGCGATGCGGTCGAGCACCGCCTCTTCAGGGCTCGCGGGAATCTGCGCGGACCGGCCGAGGAGGCCCGGCGGGGAGGCCTTGCGTGCCACGTCAGGTTCTCTGCCGGCAGCGCGGGCGTGGCGTGCAACGCGCCGCGTTCCCATGGAAGGGTCGAAGCATGTAGAACGTCCCATGTTGGAAATGCATGGGGCACATGGGTAGGGGCGTCGCGGCGTCTGTCAAGCGCGCCGAGAAGCCCGTCCGGATCGGGGGACGCATGCAAGGACCGCCGCGCCAATACCGCTATTTCGATTTCGTGATGGTGGCCTTCGTGGTCGTCCTGGTGTGCTCGAACCTGATCGGTCCAGCCAAGATCGCCACGGTTAACCTGCCGTTCTGGGGACCGTTCGTCTTCGGCGCCGGCGTACTGTTCTTCCCCATCTCCTACATCTTCGGGGACGTACTGACCGAGGTGTACGGCTATGCCCGTGCACGCAAGGTGATCTGGTCTGGTTTTGCCGCGCTGATCTTCGCCTCGGTGATGGCCACCGTCGTTGTCGCGCTGCCGCCGGCACCGTTCTGGAAGCACCAGGATGCTTACGAGGTCGCGTTCGGCAACGCCTGGCGCATCGTTGCCGCCTCCATGACGGCCTATTTCTGCGGCGAGTTCGTCAATTCCTACGTGCTGGCAAAGATGAAGATCATGACCGCCGGCCGCTGGCTGTGGACCCGTACGATCGGTTCCACCATCGCCGGCGAGGCCGTCGACTCCGCGATCTTCTATCCGCTGGCGTTCTACGGCACCGGCATCATTCCCAACGATGCGCTGCCGCTGGTGATGGTGGCGCAATTCATCACCAAGACCATGGTCGAGGTGGTGTTCACGCCGGTCACCTACCTGGTGGTCGGTTTTCTCAAGCGGGCGGAGCACGAGGATTATTACGACCGCGACACCGACTTCAATCCGTTCAGACTTGAAACCTGATCCTTCGGGAGGAAGGCCGCGACTACAGCCGGGGGCGTCCGCCCTGCTGCCACATCAGGTAGGCCATGGTCACCACCGCGGTCAGCACCATCGTCCCGAGAATGTCCGGGCGTCCGATGAAGGCATACCAGAGATTGAAGCCGTAGGCGGGGCTGCCGCGCGCGACCAGGAAGGTGTTGACGACGACGATGATGAAGACCACCGCGGCGGTCAGCGCGATGGCGGCCGCGACATCGAGTGTTTTGCGCATCACGGGCGACATGGGACACCCCCTTCTTTTTTAGCCCCGGCCTCTTGGAGGCATCGCATACGCGCTGGACGCGCGAGCGAAGGCCCCTCGGTCGAGCGTAAGCACACGCTAATGCGATTCGGCGGCGCAGGTTGGAAGTACATGGCTGGGCAGGGGGTTAAGGGAACCCAGGCCCGCGTCAGGCCGGCAGCGCCCACGACATCATGCGGCCGATCGCGAACGCACCGGCGCACGCGAGGCATCCTGCCGTGAGGTTCACCAGGCCGCCGAGCACGGGGACGTGGAAGGTGACCGCACCGTCGAGGCGGGGATGCAGGTGGTCATGGTCGGTGAGCATCAGGAGAGCGACGGCGCCCGTTCCCAGCAGCCAGAACCACCACGGCCCCTGACCGAAGCCGACAAGCATCGTCGCAAGGATCGAAAGATAAACCAGCACGGGCGCTCTCCGTCGTGAAGCGCCGGGCGTGTGGCGTGAGTCGGCAAATCGTGTAAAGCGAGGGCGGGCGGCGTTGGGGATGTCCTGTGGACGGGAGGGCGCGAACCTCTAGCGGGCGCAGGCCCAGTCACCCAGCCGGTCCAGAAACCGAAGGCATTTCTCAAGCTCGCTAATGCGCAGGAACTCGTTGGGCGTGTGTGCCTGCGCAATGTCTCCCGGCCCGCACACCACCGCCGGTGCGCCGCCGGCCTGGAACAGGCTCGCTTCCGTCGCGTAGCAGACCGCGTGGGTTTCGTTCTGCTCTGCTAGTCGGAATGCCAGCGGCACGATCTCCGCATCCGTGTCCACGGAGAAGGCCGGAACCTCGTTGGTGATGCCGATCTTCACCCCGGCTTCGGGCGCCAGCCGCCGCATTTCCGCGATGCATTGCTCCTCGGCGAACTGCCGCAGCCGCTGGTCCCAAGGGGCGGCATCGAAGCCGGGCAGACGCCGGATCTCCCAGCCGAACGTGCATGTGATCGGCACGATGTTCGAGGCCGTGCCGCCGGCGATTTCGGTGATCTGCAACGTATTGAAGGGCGGATCGAAGCGCGGGTCTGGCGGCAAGGCCTTCAGCTCGGCTTCCATCCGTTCGAGTTCGCCGATCAGGCGCCCCGCGTAGGTGATGGCGTTGACGCCCAGGTGCGGCATCGCCGAGTGCGCGGGCTTTCCCGTCACCTCCACGCGCCAGCGCATCGGGCCCTTGTGCGCGTTCACGACGCTCATGGTGGTCGGTTCGCCAACGAACACCATGCGCGGCAGCGGCAGGCGCTTGCCGAATTCGGCGATCATCGGCCGCACACCCGTGCAGCCCACTTCCTCGTCGTAGGAGAAAACGATGTGGATTGGCACGCTGAGCGCGCGCGCCTTGAAGCGCGGCGTCATCGCCAGCACGCAGGCGAGATAGCCTTTCATGTCGCAGGTGCCGCGGCCGTACAGCTTGCCATCGCGTTCCACCATCGTGAACGGATCGGTATCCCAGCTCTGGCCAGTGACGGGAACGACATCGGTATGCCCCGACAGGCCGATGCCGGGCACGTCTCGCGGCCCGATGGTTGCGAACAAGCTCGCCTTCTGCCCATCCGCGGTCGGCACCAGCGTGCTTTCTATCCCGAGCACGCGCAGATAGTTCTGCACGAAGGTGATGATGGGGATGTTGGTCTTGTGGCTGGTGGTGTCGAAGGCGACGAGACGCGCCAGCAGCTCCTTCGCGGTGGTCAGCTCGGCGCTCATGCCATCCTCTAGTTCACGCTGCGCTGGGCGTGCGGGCTGTCGAGCGAGAAGGCGGGGATTGCCACGTTGATAAGTTCGCCCGTCTCGGTCGTCATCTGGTAGCTCCCGACCATGATGCCGGAGGGCGTCTCCAGCGGGCAGCCCGAGGTGTAGCGGAACGACGTGCCTGGCCGAAGCACCGGCGTCTGACCCACCACGCCGGGGCCGCGCACCTCCTCCGTGCGCCCGAGAGCGTCGGTGATGCGCCAGTGGCGCGAGCGAAGCTGCACTGTCTCCTCGCCTTCGTTGGTGATGTCGATCGTGTACGCCCAGAAGTAGCGCCCTTCCTCGGGCGAGGACTCCTCTTCCAGGTATTGCGGAACTACGCGCACACGAATGCTGCGGCTTACCGCCTCGTACATGACTGCGCACCGGGAACGTGGTGACTTCAGCCGATCTTAGTGGCGTGCAGCCCCCGGTCAATGTCGGCGACAAGATCCGCCGCCGATTCCAGCCCGACCGAGAGGCGCAGCAGCCCGTCGGTGATGCCAAGTTCCGCGCGCGCCTCGGGCTTCAGCCGCTGGTGGGTGGTGGTGGCGGGATGGGTGATCAGGCTCTTTGCGTCTCCGAGGTTGTTGGAGATTGCAATCAGCTGCAGCGCATTGAGGAAGCGGAACGCCGCCGCCTTGCCGCCCGCAAGCTCGAAGGTGACGATCTGCCCGTTGCCCGCCATCTGCCGCTTCGCCAGCGCAGCCTGCGGATAATCCGGCCGCCCGCAGTAGATCACGCGCGACACCTCTTTGCGGCCCGCCAGGTGATCAGCGATCTTGCCCGCCGTTTCGCATTGGGCGCGCACGCGCAGCGGCAGCGTCTCGAGACCCTTCAGCATCACCCAGGCGTTGAAGGGGCTGAGGGAGGGGCCGGTGTGCTTCATGAAGGGATGAAGGTGATCTTTGACGTAGGCCTCCGAGCCGAGCACGATGCCGCCGAGACAGCGGCCCTGGCCATCGATGTGCTTGGTGGCAGAGTAGACGACGACATCGGCGCCGTGCTTGAGCGGCCGCTGCAGGACTGGGGTGGCGAACACGTTATCGACCACCACCCGCGCGCCCGCTGCGTGCGCGATCTCCGACACGGCAGCAATGTCGACGAGGTCAAGCGACGGGTTGGCCGGCGTCTCGAAGAAGACGGCCTTGGTATTGGGCCGCATGGCCTTTTCCCAGGCGGTAAGGTCGCGGCCGTCAATGAGGGTGGCGGCGATGCCGAAGCGCTGACACAGGTCCTCCACCACGTAGCGGCACGAGCCGAACAGGGCGCGCGCGGCAACCACGTGATCGCCGGCCTTCAGGAAACAGAGCAAGGACGAGGTAACGGCGGCCATGCCGGTGGCGGTGGCGCGGGCGGCCTCGGCACCTTCCAGCAGCCGCATGCGTTCCTCGAACATGGCGACGGTGGGATTGGCATACCGGCTGTAGATGAAGCCGGCTTCGCTCTTGAAGCGTTCCTCGGCCTGCTCGGCGGAGTCGTAGACATAGCTCTGGGTGAGGAACAGCGCCTCGGACGTCTCGGCGAACTGGGAGCGCAGCGTGCCCCCATGCACGAGCAAGGTCTCGGGGCTCCAGCGCTCCGCGTCGGGCCTGCTGTTTGCGGATTTGTCGGTCATCGCGCGCTCCTTGCCTGCACCCCCGGCAGGCCACAAAAAAACCGGCTCACGTGTAGTGCCGCTTGGCAGCCGGCGTGAGACGGGTCGCGCGCGGCCTTTTAGCGACTTGTTTTGCGTGGCTGCAAGCCGGCCGGCCAAATCACCACGTATGCAACGGGGATTATCGCTTCCCGCGCCTTGGCGTCAACACCCCAATCGTCTAGACGGGCGCGAAAGGAGATCAGGTATGGGCAACACGCGGCCGGAAGTGGCCTCCCAAAGCGGGCACGCCGCAGGGGCAGGCATCCTGCCCGTGCAGGCGATCCGTCGCCTGGTCGAGAGCGGCGAGGTAATCGCGGCAAAGCCTCTCCTGCCGGGGCAACTGCAACCGGCAAGCCTTGATTTGCGGCTTGGCGCCGAGGCGTTCCGGGTGCGCGCGAGCTTCCTACCCGGTCCCGGCATCCGCGTCGCCGACAAGCTGGACGACCTGAGCCTCCACACAATCGACCTCACCAGGAGCGCCGTGCTGGAGACCGGCTGCGTCTACATCGTGCCGCTGCTCGAGCGCATGGCCCTGCCGCCGGCGCTTGCGGCCGCGACCAACCCCAAGAGCTCGACCGGTCGGCTCGACGTCTTCACCCGCGTAATTGCCGACGGGGTCGGGTCGTTCGACCAGGTGCCGGCCGGCTACAACGGTCCGCTGTACGCCGAAATCTGTCCCCAGACCTTCCCGATCGTCGTGCGCGAGGGGTCGCGTCTGAACCAGATCCGCTTTCGCACCGGCGCGCCGCAGGACGATGATGCGGCGCTGATCGAACTGCACACCCGCGAGAAGCTGGTGTCGGGTGAGCAGTTCGACATTGCGCACGGCATTGCCCTGTCGGTCGATCTCACCGGCGATGCCGCGGGCCTTGTCGGATTTCGCGCCAAGCGCCACACCGGCTTGATCGATGTCGATATCCCGGCTTCCTGCCGCGTCGGGGATTTCTGGGAGCCCATCGCCGCCGATGAGCGCAAGCGCCTGATCCTCGATCCGGACCAGTTCTATATCCTGGCTTCCAAGGAAGCCGTTCACGTTCCGCCCACGCACGCCGCCGAGATGGTACCGTTCAACCCGCTTGTGGGTGAGTTTCGCGTGCACTACGCCGGCTTCTTCGACCCGGGGTTCGGCCACGCCGCGGCGGGGGGCTCTGGGTCGAAGGCGGTGCTGGAAGTGAGGAGCCACAAGGTCCCGTTCATCCTCGAGGACGGGCAGATCGTTGGCCGCCTGATATACGAGCGCGTCACCGAGGTGCCAGAGGTTCTTTACGGCCGCGATCTGGGCTCCAACTACCAGGCTCAGGGCCTGAAGCTTTCCAAGCATTTCAAATAATTGCCTCGGTGTGGCTCAGGCGCTGCTTGGCATTCCTGCTCTCGTGGATGGAGAGACGGCCGCGGAAACTGGCGCGATTGAAAGGTGAGTTCGAGGCCCCTCAGCAAGCCGGGGTGGAGAAGAAATGCGGTCTGCAGTTCCGTGAGCGGGTAGCCAAGAACAACAGCTAGCGGATGCGCAGCGCCACAATGGAGGCGTGGGGCGCCACTATGCTTTAAGGCTGTCATGAGGCTTGGCGGCCTAGCCGGTCACTGCCAGCATAGGCTACCGCGGCGCGCGGCTGAAGCCCGCGCGGCGCTGCGCGTTTCGGAGCGGGACGTATTCATGAGGCGTTTGGCGGGGATCATCGCGGTGCTCGTGCTTGCGGCGGGCCTTGCCTCCCAGGCGCGCGCGGACGCGGCCACCGACTGTTTCAGCGAAGATATCGAGCGGCGGATCGAGGGCTGTACCGCGCTGATCGAGGGGCGCCAGGAGGGCGTCGCCGATATGAGCCTCGTCTACGCCATGCGTGCGCTGGCCTATTCGATGAAGGGCAGCTACCAGGCCGCGATCCATGATTACGACACCGCCATTCACATGCGCCCGGATTTCGCGGTGGCGCTCAACAACCGTGCCTGGGCCTATTTTCGCTGGGGCAAGGCGACCACCGGGTTGCCGGACGTGGAGCGGTCGCTGGAGCTGAGCCCGACTAGCCCCCACACCCTCGACACCCGCGCCCACATCCGCCAGGTCCAGGGCCTGATCAAAGGGGCCCTGGAGGATTACAACAAGGCCATGTGGTACGGCGGGAGCCGCATGATCCGGCTCTACCAGTGCGGGCTCACCGAGCAGCGCCTCTACAACGGCGAGATAGACGGCAAGTGGCGCCAGGAGCTGCAATCCGCTCTTGAGAAATGCGTCGCCGACTCCCGCTGCGATCCGCTGCCTGCCGACGAGCAATGCCGCGCCGCGACCTCCTAGCCTCCCTCGTAAGACAAGTCCCGGCGCTTGCAGCGCGTCGCGGTGGCTGCGACACTGATGGGGGCAATTGCTGAGGGATGGGGGCGCATGCCGGCCGGCCTATCGCTGAAGGACAAGGTGGCACTGGTGGTGGGCGGCGCCGGGGGCATCGGCGCGGCCACCTGCGCCATGCTGGCCGAGGAGGGGGCTCTGGTGGCGATGACGCACCGTCCCGCGGCCGAGGCCCAGAAGGTTGCCGAAGCCAAGATCGCGGCGTTGCCTGGATCGGGCCACGTCGCGCTGCCTGCAGATGTCGCCGACACGGCAACCCTGCTGGCGCTGCGCGACCAGATCAGCCACCGCTTCGGGCGACTCCACATCCTGGTCAACTCGGCGGGCTTCACGAAGGCGGTGCCGCACGGCGATCTCGATGAACTCACTGATGAGCTCATCGACCGCATGTTTCAGGTCAACTGGCGCGGGCAATACGCAGCGATCCGCACCTTTGCGCCGATGCTGAAGGCGTCGGGCGACGGACTGATCGTCAATGTGTCGTCGATTGCCGGCTTCACGGGCGCTGGCTCGTCGATCGTCTATGGTGCGACCAAGGCCGGCATCGACGTGATGACGCGCTCGCTCGCGCGCGTGCTGGCGCCGCAGGTGCGGGTGCTGGGCGTCTCCCCTGGCGCGGTTGATACAACCTTCGTGCCGGGCCGCGGACCGGACTTCAATGCCAAGGCCGCGGCGGCAGCGCCGCTGAAGCGCATCGCCACCCCTGAAGACGTGGCACGCGCCATTGTCGCCTGCGCGACGCATCTCACGTATTCCACCGGCGTCACCGTCGTCGTCGACGGCGGCCGCTCTCTCTGAATGGATCCCCACGCATGTCGAAGCAGGCGGTGACGGCCCGCTGCGCACGGCTCGCCGCCAAGGCTCCGGACGCGGCACGCATTTCTCTCTCCATCGAGACGTGCACGCTCGCGCGCGAGCGCGACGACGAGGTGCTGATCGAAATTGCGGCCGCCGCGGTCAATCAGTCGGACGTGAAGGCCGCGCTCGGCCGCATGCCCTACGCCGTCTTTCCGCGCACGCCGGGACGAGACTTTGCGGGCGTCGTCATCGAGGGGCCGCCCGGGCTGGCGGGGCAAGAGGTTTTCGGTTCCTCGGGCGACCTCGGCATCCGTCGCGACGGCACACACGCCACCCATCTCGTGGTCGAGGCAAAGGCATGCGTGCCTAAGCCGGCCAGAATTTCGTTGCTGGAAGCAGCCGGGCTCGGCGTTCCGTTCGTCACGGCGGTGGAAGGCTACCGCCGCGCCGGCGAACCGAGGGCCGGCGACACTGTGCTGGTGCTCGGGGCCAACGGCAAGGTGGGGCAGGCGGCCGCCCAGATCGCAAGCTGGAAGGGCGCCCACGTGATCGGCGTGGCTCGGCGCGCGGAGCCGTACCAGGGGCATGCAAGCGGCCCTGTGGAGATGATCGATGCTTCCGCCGGCGACGTTGCCGACCGCGTGCGCGCACTCACAGGCGGCAAGGGCGCCGACATCGTGTTCAATACGGTGGGTGACCCCTATTTCGAGACGGCGCACAAGTCGCTGGCACTGGATGGGCGGCAGGTGCTACTTGCAGCCATCAGCGGCACCGTGCCGTTCAACATCTTCGAGTTCTACCGCGGCCGTCACACCTACATCGGGGTCGATTCCCTCGGCCTGTCGTCGGCGACGTCCGCCGAGCGGCTGGCAAGCATCGCGCCGGCGTTCGCCACAGGCGCGCTCAAGCCGTTTGCCGTCGACAAATCTGCCGTATTCCCACTCGAGCGCGTGCAGGACGCATATCAGGCCGAGGCGGCGGGATCGCGCAGCCGCGTGCTGCTGAGCATGCGCTGAGCGGCCATCGCGGGGGAGAGATCGGCTACCTCACACCGCCGGGCAGGATTGAGATCAGCGCCGTAACGGTCGCGGCGGCCAGCACGGTGCCGAGGGCCACCGCGCCTGAGGTCGAGTTCACCACCCGCTGGTATTGCGTCGCGAACAGGTAGGCATTGGCGCCGGCCGGCATGGCCGCGAACAAAATCACGACGCCTGCGGCGACGGGTGGCAAATGAAGCACCCGGAAGGCCAGTGTCCAGGCGATCGCCGGCATCACCAGCAGCTTGAGCAGCAGCAGCATCGCCAGCGTCGGCGCCTGTCCCTTGATCCGGAAGTTGACGAGGCTGGCGCCGAGGGCCACCAGGGCACACGGCACCCCAGCCTGGCCAAGAAGCTGCAGGGTCTTCTCCACCGCCGAGGGAAGAACCAGCGGGGTCAGCCGCCACAGGCCGCCGGCAACGATGGCGATAATGATCGGGTTGCGCGCTAGGTCGATGATGAGGGAGACGATCACGCGCGCGACCGGCGTGTCCGACTGACGCCCCGCCCACCCGATGTGCAGCGTTCCCGCGAGCCAGTAGAGCGGCGTGTTGATCGAAAGGATCAGCGCCATCGGCGCGGCAGCGGCCTCGCCGAAGGTCGCGAGCGCCAGCGGGATGCCGAGCATCACGATGTTGCCGTAGACCGAGCTCATGGCGAGTGCGGCCCCGTCCGTCGCAGGACGCCGCAGCAGCTTTGCCCCGGCCAGCGTGGCGAGCAGCCACGTTATGGCCGTCGCGCCGAAGTAAGCCGCCCAGATTGTCAGGGAGGCATGGCCGGGCCCTTCGGCCGTGGCGATAGTGCGGAACAGCAGCGCCGGAATGGCGATGCCGAAGGCGAACTCGGAAATGCCACGGTGCGCCTGTTGCGAGAGCAGCCCGCTCCGCGCGGCAAGGAAGCCGAACGCGATCAGCGCGAAGACCGGGGCAACGATCAGCAGGACCTGCATCGGCGGCCCACCACTCTTTCGGTGCGGGGATTATTGCAGCGGCAGGCCTACGTAGTTTTCAGCAAGGGTCGTCTGGGCGGCCACTGAGCCGGCGAGGTAGGCAAGCTCCGCGGCCTGGATGCGGCGCTCGAACGGCGCGGCCTCGGGGAACCTGTGCGTCAGGCCCGTCATCCACCACGAGAACCGCTCCGCCTTCCAGACGCGGGCCAGGCATCGCGCCGAATAGCTCTCGATGAGGTCGGTGGCACCGGTCTCGTAATAGGCAAGGAGCGCTTCGCCGAGGAACTGCACGTCGGACGCTGCAAGGTTGAGGCCCTTGGCCCCGGTCGGCGGCACGATGTGGGCGGCATCGCCGGCGAGGAACAGGCGCCCGTAGCGCATCGGCTCGGCCACGAACGAGCGCAGCGGCGCGACGCTCTTTTCCAGCGACGGGCCGGTCCTCAGCTCTGCCGCGGCATCCTCGGGGATGCGCCGCTTCAGCTCGCTCCAGAAGCGTTCGTCGGGCCAGTCAGCCACGTCCTCGTCCGCGCTGACCTGCAGGTAGTAGCGGCTGCGCGTGGTGGAGCGCATCGTGCACAGGGCGAATCCGCGCTCGTGATTGGCGTATATCAGCTCCTCGTGGACGGGCGGCGTGTCCGAGAGCAGTCCCAGCCAACCGAACGGATAGATGCGCTCGTAGGTTCGCAGCACGTCTTGGGGAATCGCCTGGCGGCTGACGCCGTGGAAGCCGTCGCAGCCGGCGATGAAATCGCACGCGATCTCATGTGTTGCGCCGTTCTGTCGATAGCGAAGCTGCGGGCGGTCGTCAGTAAGACCGTGCACGCTGACATCCAGCGCGTCGTAGACGATCCGGCTCGGCAGAGCGGCATGCGCGTCCGTCAGATCCTTCTGGATCTCCGACTGGCCGTAGATGGTCACGACCTTGCCCGTGAGGGCCTTGAGGTCGATGCGATGGCGCTTGCCCTCAATCGCCAGCGCGATGCCCTCATGGGGCAGGCCCTCGCGCCGGAGTCGATCGCCGACGCCGAGGCGGGTCAGCAGATCGACGGTCCCCTGCTCCAGCAGGCCTGCCCGCACGCGTCCCAGCACATATTCCGGCGTGCGACGCTCCAGGACGATCGTCTCGATGCCGGCAAGGCCCAGCAGCCGTGCCAGGAGTAGTCCAGATGGACCGCCGCCGATGATGCCAACTTGCGTGCGC
This sequence comes from Hyphomicrobiaceae bacterium, assembly GCA_035550075.1. Classification (GTDB taxonomy): domain Bacteria; phylum Pseudomonadota; class Alphaproteobacteria; order Rhizobiales; family Hyphomicrobiaceae; genus AWTP1-13. The sequence continues at coordinate 38,521 of DASZQG010000025.1, forward strand.
ATAAGCGATTTTCAGCCGATCGGGAATGCGGGAGCAGCGCTCGGGGCAGATCCGGTCCGGAGGCCGCCGCCGCTCCGCAGATGGTTAGGTATACATACCATTGCCGGCCCCGCAATGCGACGTTGAGCAGAAATCAGCGAGTGGCGTGACTCCTGCGCACACATCGCGCAAGAAATTGCCGCGCCCGCCATGCCAAAGCGCGGAAGCTGGCGCTAGATCTATCCTAAGGGGCAGTCTCGCCCCCTGCGTCCTGGAACTGAGAACCGATCCACATCGCATGTCTTCCCTGTTTGCCCGCGTACTGTCAGCCTGGCGCCGGCGCTGGTGGCGGCGTGATCCTGCAGCGCTTGCGGCATTTGTCGACCTGCGGCCGATGACCGTCGTGACGGGCGCGTCGCAGGGCATCGGCTTCGAGCTGGCCCGCCAGTTTGCCGCCGCCGGCAACGATCTGATCCTTGTTGCGCGCAGCGCCGCACCGCTTTGGGAGGCGGCGGCGCGCATCCGCGAGGAGTTCAAGGTCGACGCCATCGCCGTTCCGGCGGACCTGACCCGCCCGGAGGCGATCCCCGCCATCGAATCCGCACTGATGATGAACATGGGCTACGCCGACGTGCTGGTGAATTGTGCCGGCATGGGTCTGGCCGGCCCGTTCCATGAGCAGAACCCCCAGGGCCAGCTCGATCTGCTCGATCTCAACATTCGCGCCCTGACGGCGCTGACGCGCCACTTCCTGAACGGGATGCGCGTGCGCGGGCGTGGCGGGATCCTGAACGTGGCCTCGATCGGAGGCTACATACCGGCGCCCTATCAGGCCGCTTACTATGCCAGCAAGGCGTATGTGCTCTCCCTGACCGAGGCGATTGCGGCCGAGGTGTCGGGCCAGGGCGTGCGGGTGTGCGCCCTGGCGCCGGGCCCGGTGCATACGGGATTTCACGCCCGCATCGGCTCGGAAAGGGCACTTTATCGTTATCTGATCGTGCCTTCCTCGGCCGAAACGGTGGCGCGCGCCGGCTACAGGGGGTTTATGATGGGCCTGCGAGTAACTATTCCGGGTGTGCTCAATCCCTTCATGGCGCTGGCCTTGCGCGTCTTGCCGCATAGAATTGTGATTCCCATCGTCGGAATGTTGCTGAAACCGAGGGGTCGTACCGCACGCGATGCTGGACGCTAGGTCTCCGCAGGCTCTCGATGAGCGCGCCGCCGGGCAGGTGCCTTCCACACACCTTCCCCCGCAGACCAAGAAGCCGGTGTGCATCGTGCTGCACCAGGAGAATTCCAATCCGGGACATGTCGGCCAATGGTTCGTCCGCCACGGCCACAGGCTCGACATCCGCAAGCCGCGCTTTGGGGATCCGCTGCCGGAAACGCTGGAGAACCACTGCGGGGCCGTCATCTTTGGCGGCCCGATGAGCGCCAACGACAAGGACGATTTCATCCGCCAGGAGACGGAGTGGATCGGGGTAGCGCTGAAAGAAAAGAAACCCTTCTTCGGCATTTGCCTCGGCGCCCAGATGCTGGCCCGCCACCTGGGCGGCAGGGTCGGGTTCCATCCCAAGGAGATGGCGGAGATCGGCTACTATCCCCTCGACACGACCGCTGAGGGTGAGGCCTTCGGTCCCTTTCCCGACCACGTCTATCAGTGGCATCGCGAGGGGTGCGAAATGCCTCGCGACGCGCGGCTGCTGGCGACCTCCCAAGGAGCATTTCCAGTTCAGGCTTTCGCTTACGGCTCCGGCGTAGGTGTCCAGTTCCACCCGGAGATCACCTTTGCCCAGGTATATCGCTGGAGCGGCAACAACGCGCAAAGGCTGCAGATGCCCGGCGCGCGGGTCCGCGAGGAGCACATCGCAGGTCATGTTCTTTATGGTCCCAAGGTGCAGGCCTGGCTGGACCGCTTCTTGAGCCGCTGGGTCAAGGCGGAATTGCCGGCGGGCTGAGCCCCGTTTGCACAATCGTAAAACTTGTGCGGCTAGAGTGCGCCCATGCGCGGCGCCCCTGTTTTGCGTACGCCGACGCTGCAAGGTGCGGCCGGGCGCGCGTGCCCGGCCGCGCTCACGCTTTTAATTTCATCCACCCAAAGTTCGGCTCTGATAGGGATGCCCGCATCCGTTTCCGGAGAGCGCCGGGCGCGGAGCGCCATCTTGTCCCTGCCGGGTGCGGCTGCTAGCGTAACCGTGCGGGGAAAACGGCAGGCTCCCCGCCGCCAAAAGCGCCGCCCGGCGCTCAAGCTCTGCCCCAGTCCGGCGCCCGTTCGCGGGACGCCGTCGGGGCTTGGCACCATGAACGTCTCAACAGTCGATGCTGCGGCGGGGCCCAGCCGGTCCATCGCGTGGGTGTACGTGGCGCGGGCGCTGCGCGATCTGGGCGACGGGTTCGTGGCGGTGCTGTTGCCGGTCTATCTCGGGGCGATCGGGCTCGGCGCCTTCCAGATTGGGGTGGTGGCTACGGCTGCCCTGCTTGGATCGGCGCTGATGACGCTCGGGATCGGATACCTCGGCGTCCACGCGGACCAGCGCAAGCTCCTCATCGCGGCGTCCTGCCTGATGGTGCTGACCGGACTGGCGTTCGCGGCCTCCAGCACTTACGCGATTGTTCTGCTGGTGGCGCTGTTCGGCACCGTCAATCCGTCCGCGGGTAGCGTGAGCATTTTCGTCCCGCTGGAGCACGCAGTGCTGTCGCAGGCCGTTGCGAGCGCCGAGCGCACCAGAATGTTTGCACGCTACAGCCTGATCGGGGCGATGGCGGCGGCCGTGGGCGCATTCGGTGCAGGCAGTCCCGACATTCTCGCCGGAGCCGGCATCTCGCAGATGACGGCGCTGCGCCTGATGTTCATCGTCTACGCCGTGTTGGGCGTCGGCGGGGCGATTGCTTACGCGCGCATTCCCATCGACGTGACCCCGCGGCAGGAGCGCCCGTCTGCCGGGCTCGGTCCGTCGCGGACCATGGTCTACAAGATGGCGGCCCTGTTCAGCATCGACGCGTTCGCGGGCGGCTTTGCGGTGCAATCGCTGCTCGCGCTGTGGCTGTTCAGCGTGCACGGCGTGTCGCTCTCCGCCGCAGGGCTGTTCTTCTTCTGGGCCGGCACGCTGTCCGCGCTGTCGTTCCCGGTCGCAGCCTGGCTGGCGCGCCGCATCGGCCTCGTCAACACCATGGTGTTCACGCACATTCCCTCAAGCGTGTGCCTGATCCTGGCGCCATTTGCGCCCAACGTCGGAATAGCGCTCGCGCTGCTGCTGGTGCGTGCAGCTCTATCGCAGATGGATGTGCCGACGCGCTCCTCCTACGTGATGGCCGTCGTCACGCCGCCCGAGCGCTCCGCGGCCGCCAGCATCACGTCGGTGCCGCGCAGCCTCGCCGCCGCCCTCAGCCCGGCGCTTGCGGGTGCGCTGTTCGCCGCCGGCTTCGAGGCGTGGCCCCTCATCATCTGTGGGCTGCTGAAGATCTTCTACGACCTGGCGCTGCTGTGGACCTTCCGCCACGTCAAGCCCCCCGAGGAGGCATAGGCGGTCGCGCGAGCTGAACGTCAGCCAAACAACCGAGTCAACAGCCGGCGGGCCAGCACGCTCGCCACGCGCCGGCGATAGTGGCCCGGCGTGAAGGTCGTTTTCATCGACATGATCTGGTCACGCATGAGGTCGTCGAGACCTTTGAATACGCTCTCGCCCAGCTTGCCGCCGCACAGCCGACGCGTGCCTTCGATCAGTACGGGCCGCGGGTTGGTGCCGGTGACCGCCACGCGCAGGCCGGTCAGCGCGTCGCCATCGCGGCGCAGCGCGACCGCCACGCCGGCGACCGGGTATTCGATTGAGCGGCGGATGCGCATCTTGTCGTAGCCCGAGCGTAGGCCAGGCGCAGGTCCCGCATGCACCGCCGCGACCATCTCGCCCGGGCGCAGCCCGAGGTATTTCTTGCCGTCGCCGGCAGCCGGATTGTCGTGGCGCGCGTAGCCGATGTAGATGTCCTTGAGCGGCAACGACCGCTCGCCATCCGGCCCGGCAAGCTGGACGGTGGCCTCGAGCGTCATCAGGGCCGGCGCCAGGTCGCCGCTGAAGGTGGCGAAGCACACGCCGCGGCTCTTCGGCGCCACATGGCACATCTCGCCGGTGGTCTTCAGGCAATGGTTGTTGGCCGAGCGCCACCATTCGCTCTGATTGTAGAAGATGCAGCGTGTGTCGAGACACAGGTTGCCGCCGACCGTGCCCATCGCGCGGTGGGTGGGCCCGGCGATGGATGCCGCGGCCTGCGCCACGACCGGATAGTGCGCGATGACACCTGGATGGTGGGCCAGCTCCTCGAGCGTGACCGAAGCGCCGATGTGGAGGCCGGCGGCATCGGCATTGATGGTGCGCAGCTCGGCAATCCCGCTCATATCAATCAGCGCCGGCGGCGCCACGATGCCGCGACGGATGTTGACGACGAGGTCGGTGCCGCCGCCGACCGGCTGGCTCGCTGACACCTTTGCGCGCGCCGCGACCGCCTCGGCAAGCGTTGCCGGCCGCAGCAACTCAAACTCGGGAAGCGCTTCCATCAGGCAGCCCCCCGGCGCGGGCGGCTGGAAGCGCGCTCTCGCTTCTCGACCGCCGCGTAGACGCGATCGGGCGTCACCGGCAGGTCGTTGAACCGCAGGTCTGTCGCGTCGGCGATGGCGTTGGTAAGCGCCGGCAGGAACGCGGCCAGCGAGCCTTCGCCCGCTTCCTTGGCGCCGAAGGGCCCATGCGGGTCATTGCTTTCGACGATGCCGACCTCGATCGGCGGCGAGTCCTGGATGGTGGGTACGCGATAGTCGAGCATGTTGGCGGTGACCATCAGCCCCTCGTGATAGGCCGCCTCCTCGCTCATGGCCTGGCCCATGCCCATCCACACCGAGCCTTGCACCTGCCCCTCGACCGTGAGCCGGTTCAGCGCTTTGCCGCAATCGTGCGCCACCCACACCTTGTCGACCGTGACGGCGCCGGTTTCTTCATCCACCGTCACCTCCACGACCTGGGCGGAGTAGCTGTAGCCCATGGTGCCGCCGATTGCGGCTCCCCTGTATTTCTTGCCGCCGTGCGACTCCGGAATGGTTGAGTAGGTACCCGTCACGGTGATGGTGCCGTCGTCCTTCAAGGCTTCCGCCACCACTTCCTCGAAGCTGAGCCCCTTGTCCTGGGCGCCGGCGCGATAGACCTCGCCCAGGCATTCGACGTCTGCGGGCTCGGCATCGAGCTTGCGCGCGGCCGCCGCGATCAGCAGGCCTTTGAGCTTGTTGGCGGCGTCGATTGCCGCATTGCCGACAATGAAGGTGACGCGCGAGGAGTACGAGCCGTTGTCCTTCGGCACGACCTCGCTGTCGCCGGAGACGACGCGCACGCGCGAGATGTCGAGGCCCAGCACCTCGGCCACCGTCTGCACGAGGATGGTGGAGGAACCCTGGCCGATGTCGGCGGCGCCGGTCAGCACCACGATGGAGCCGTCGAAGTCGACTTTCAGCTTCACGGTCGCGTGCGGCTCGCCCGTCCAGTTCACCGGCTTCGAGGCGCCGGAGATGTAGTGCGAGCAGGCAAAGCCCAGGCCCTTGCCCTTCGGCAGCTTGCCGCGGCGCTCTCGCCAACCGCTCTGCTGCTCGACCCAGTCCACGCACGCGGGCAGGCCGTAGCTGTTGACCATCAGGTCGTTGGCGGTGAACGTTGGCGCCTTCAGGTAGTTGCGGCGGCGCACCAGCATCGGATCGATGTTCATCTCGCGCGCCATCTGATCGAGCAGGCTCTCGAAGGCGAAGCGCACGTCCACAGTGCCATGACCGCGGAAGGCGCCGCACGGCGGAGTGTTGGTCAGCACCCGCTTGCCGACGTATTTCACGTTGCTCAAATCGTAGATCGCATAGAGCATCGATCCCGCATAAAGGATCGTCACGACCCCGTAGCCGGAGTGGGCACCACCGCGCTGGATGCAATCGCACTCCACGGCCGTGATGCGCCCATCCTTGCGTAGCCCGATCTTGAGGCGGACGTCGGTCTCGGGCCGGCCGCGATGGGTGATGAACGTATCCTCGCGGTTGATCATCATACGCACCGTGCCGCCCGCTTTGCGTGCGAGCAATGCCGCGATCAGCTCGATATTGAGCGTCTCAGTACGGCAGCCGAAGCCGCCGCCGACAAACGGCTTCACGACGCGGATCTTCGACATGTCCATGTCGAGAATCTGCGCGAGCATCAGGTGCACGTAATAGGGTACCTGGGTGCTGGCATGCACGGTCATGCGGTCGCGCACGGCGTCGTATTCGGCGACCGCGGCATGCATCTCCATTTGGTTCTGGCACACCTCCGCGCAATTGTAGGTCGCTTCCCGCACCAGATCGGCCTCGGCGAATCCTTCCACGACGCTGCCGAGCTCGAACAGCACCTCGCGCTCAATATTGCCGGGCCGCTTCTCGTGCAGCGCCACCGCATCGGGTGCGAGGGCGGCAGCAGCCGTGAAATAAGCGGGAAGCTCGCGCACCTTCATCCTGATGAGGCGGCTCGCCTTCTGTGCGGTGGCGTCGTCGACGGCGCACACGGCCGCCACCGGCTCGCCGCGGTAGCGCACGCGGTCGCGCGCCAGCGGATACTCGTTGCGGGCAATTGGCAGCACCCCGAACGGGCGGTCGCAGTCCGCGCCGGTCACTACCGCTATGACGCCTGGGAGGCGGGCGGCTTCGGAAACGTCGACCTCGAGGATTTCGGCGTGCGCGTAAGGGCTGCGGTAGATGCGGCCGGCCAGCATGTTGGCGTGCACGAAGTCTGCCGTGTATTTGGCGCGGCCGGAAACCTTGTCGGGACCATCCACCATCGGCACGTAGCCGCCGATGGCCTGGCCCACCAGGGGCGTGCGTGGGACCTTGTTCATGGGCTCGCCGCCTCTCCCGCCGCCAGCAGGGCGGACGCGTGCTGCACCGCCTCGATAATTTTCACGTAGCCCGTGCAGCGGCAGATGTTGCCGCCGAGCGCCTCGCGGATCTCGACTTCGGTCGGGTTGGGACTGCGCCGGAGCAAACCGGCCGAGGCCATGATGAAACCGGGGGTGCAATAGCCGCACTGCGACCCGAGCTTTTCGTGAAAGCCGCGCTGGACGGCAGACAGGGTGCCGCCGCGGGTGAGCGACTCCACGGTGTCAACCCGCTTGCCGTGCACCGCGGCGGCGAGCGTCAGGCAGGAGAGCCGCGGCCGGTCGTCGACCAGCACCGTGCAGGCCCCGCATTCGCCGCCATCGCAGCCCGTCTTCGTGCCCGTGAGGCCAACGGTTTCGCGCAAATAATCGAGCAGCAGCCGATTGCCGGGAACGGCATCGACACGCTTGCGCCCATTGAGAGTGAATTCCAGGACATTCGCCACCGGACCGCTCCGCCAAAGTCGCGCCTGCCGGCGCCTACCTTGGCCCGATGCTAGCGCAAATTAGATGGGGATACCAATCAATTTGGCGCCTCTCCACATTCGAAAAGTCCCGCGCCCGCTTGGGGGCGCGCGAAGGTTGCCCACAACAGCGCGGTCCTGCGCCGGCCAAGCCGCAGGTCGGCTTCGGACAAGGCGGCGGCGGTCAGAACCGCTCGACCCAGGGGCGCAGCTCGACCTCAAGGCTCCACGCGCTGCGCGGCTGCTTCAGGACGGCAAGGTAAGTCTCGGCGATGGCCACCGGATCGAGCAGGCTGTCGGGGGCGTTGCCGGCCCCCTCGACGCGCCCTCGCTCCACGCTACGCACGCCACCATCGATGACGAAGTGCGCCACATGGATGCCCTTGGGCTGCAGTTCGCGGGCGACGGACTGCGCCAGGCCGCGCAGCGCGAACTTGCCCATCGCGAACGGCGCCGACTGCGCATATCCCTTCACGCTGGCCGAGGCACCGGTGAAGAAGATTGCACCCTGGCCGCGGGGCACCATGCGGCGCGCCGCCGCCTGCGCCACCAGAAATCCGCCGTAGGCGGTCACTTCAAGCGTCTTCCTCACCTCCCCGGCGTCGAGGTCGAGCAGGGGTCCGCGCGTGCGATAGCTCGGATTGAAGAGGACGACGTCGAGCGCACCGAGCTGCCGGTCCGCTTCGGCGAACATCGCCGCCACGCTTTCTGGCTGCGTCACGTCGGCCTGGATTGCGGTCGCGTCGGTTTCCTTCGTCAGGGCCGCCAGCTTGGCCGTGTCACGCGCCGCGAGCGCAAGCTTGTAGCCCTCGCGATGGAGCAGGCGTGCGAACGCCGCGCTGATACCGGAACCTGCACCGACGATGAGGGCGGTGTTTGCCATGGCCATCTCCTGCTCACGCTGATCTTTGGCAGCAAGCTTAGCGGGCGAATGCCGGCGTGGCGAATGTCACGCGCGCGGATGCGCCTTGTCGTAGACGCGGAGCAGGCGCTCGCGGTCGACTTCGGTGTAGGCCTGCGTGGTGGACAGGCTGGCGTGGCCAAGCAGCTCCTGGATCTGGCGCAGATCCGCACCGGCGGAGAGCAGGTGGGTGGCGAAGGAGTGGCGCAGCGCGTGCGGCGTCGCCGTTGCCGGCAGGCCAAGCGCCTCGCGCGAGCGCGCCATCAGAAGCTGGATGATGCGGGGCGACAGACGGCCGCCCCTCGCGCCGAGGAACAGCGGGCTCTCCGGAGACAACGGATATGGGCAAGCCGCAAGATAGGCGCCGATGGCCGCCTGCGTGACCGGCAAAACTGGCACCAGGCGTTCCTTGCCGCCCTTGCCGGCGATGATGAGCGTTTCGCGGCCATTGATAGGCGCGTCCCCGCAACGAAGCGCCAGGGCTTCCGAGATGCGCAGGCCTGACCCGTAGAGCAGCAGCAGCACGGCCGTGTCCCGCAGCCCGATCCAGTCCTGCGCATCGGCCGCGTCCCCGGCGACCACGGCGGCAGCTTTCTCCACTGTGAGGGGCTTGGGGATGCCGTGCCCGACCTTCGGCAAGCGCACCTCCAGCACGCCGCGATTGCGTGGGCCGTCCTCGGTCTCCAGCCAGCGGAAGAACGTCCTGAGCGCCGACATCGTGCGCGCGAGCGAGCGCGAGGACAGGCCGGCCTTGCGGCGCGCGGCCATGAAGGCACGGAATTTCTTCGCATCGAGGCGCGCGATATCCGCGAGGCAGGGCGCGTGGCCAAGGTCGCGCTTCACCCAGGCCAGGAACTCGCGCAGGTCGCGCGCGTAAGCTTCGAGCGTCTTGGGCGAGCAGGCCCGCTCATGCTCGAGGTGCGCGAGCCAGCAGCGCGCAGCCTCGCCAAGGTCGCCGGCGAGAGGCAGGTTGTCGTCCTGCAGGATGTCGTCGAGAGTCTCGACCATTCCGACCTCAATTCCTTGCTTCCGCGACTTGACGGTGCGCCGGTTAATCAGGTGTTAACGCACCCGGGCGCCGAGGGCGCCATTGCCGCGTGCTCAGTAGGTGAGCACAGCCTTGATGGCCGCCAGCTCGGCCTGCGGGTCGGGATAGGCTTCGTAGGATTGCCCAGAACGGCGATACCAGTAGCGCGCGTTGCCGGTGTCGCCCTCGATCTTGTGCAGCACCGCGTGAATCCAGCAGGACGTTGCATCGGTCTCGTCCTCCTGCACGATCTTGTGCGCGTCGTCCCACTTGCCGGCGATGGCAAGTTCGACGGCGTGGATCAGGTCATCGCGTTTTGCCATTTCTGCCATCCTCTCGCGCGCAGCTCGCAGGCCGGACAGGCGCCGCAGCCGTAGCCCCAGGCGTGCCGCGTCGTGCGATCCGCCATGTAGCAGGTGTGCGTATGCTCGACGATGAGATCGACGAGAGCCGCGCCGCCCAGGTCCAGCGCCATCCGCCAGGTCGCCGCCTTGTCGACCCACATCAGCGGCGTCTCGATGACGAACGGGGCGTCCATGCCGAGCGAGATCGAGCGCGCCAGGCTTTGCAGCGTATCGTTGCGACAGTCGGGGTAGCCGGAATAGTCCGTCTCGCACATGCCGCCGATCAGCGTGCGGATGCCGCGCCGGTAGGCGAGCGCGGCGGCGTAGATGAAGAAGAGCAGGTTGCGTCCGGGCACGAAGGTGTTGGGCAGGCCGGCGGCCGTCATGGCGAACGCGGCCCCGCGCGTGAGCGAGGTTTCGCTGATGGCGCCCAGCGTCGCCAGCTCGAGCAGGTGATCCTCGCCCAGCCGTTCCGCCCAGCGCGGCTTGATCGCGGCCATGCGGGTGCGCAGCAAAGGCCTCTGCGCCAGCTCGATTTCGTGGCGCTGGCCGTAGGCAAAGCCCACGGTCTCGACGCGGGCGTAGCGCTCCAGCGCCCAAGCCAGGCACACGGTGGAGTCTTGGCCGCCGGAGAACAGGACGAGTGCGTCGCCGTCGCTCATGGGCGCCCTTATCTACAACTCCAGCACCACGCGCAATCTGCCGCTTTGCGGCCGGCTGGGCAGCGGCTAGAACCTCGCCAACGCTCCCACGCCGGCCTGCCGGCTGCAATCCGAGATGCCGGAGACTGCCATGACAGCCATCGTCGACATTATCGGCCGCGAGATCCTCGACAGCCGCGGCAATCCCACGGTCGAGGTCGACGTGGTGCTTGATGACGGCGCGCGCGGCCGTGCGGCGGTGCCGTCGGGTGCCTCGACCGGCGCGCACGAGGCGGTGGAGCTGCGCGACGGGGACAACAAGCGCTATCTCGGCAAGGGCGTGCTGAAGGCGGTCGAGGCCGTCAACGGCGAGATATTCGATGCGTTGTCGGGCATGGATGCGGAGGATCAGCTTCGCCTCGACGCCGCGCTGAAAAGCCTGGATGGCACGCCCAACAAGGGCCGGCTCGGCGCCAATGCGATCCTGGGCGTGTCGCTTGCCGCCGCCAAGGCCGCAGCCGCCTCGCGCGGCCTGCCGCTCTACCGCTACATCGGCGGGGCGGACGCTCATGTGCTGCCCGTGCCGATGATGAACATCATCAACGGCGGCGCCCATGCCGACAACCCCATCGACATCCAGGAGTTCATGATCATGCCGGTGGGGGCGGAGAGCTGCGCGGACGCCATCCGTGTCGGCGCGGAGATCTTTCACACGCTGCGCAAGCGGCTCAAGGATGCGGGCCACGGCACCAATGTCGGTGACGAAGGCGGTTTCGCGCCGAATCTCAAGTCGGCCGATGAGGCGCTCGGCTTCATCATGAAGAGCATCGAGGGCGCGGGCTACAAGCCTGGCGACGATGTCGCCCTGGCGCTCGATTGCGCCTCGACCGAATTCTACAAGGGCGGCAAGTACGACATGGCGGGCGAGGGCAAATCGCTCGATAGCGCCGGTATGGTCAAGTACCTCGCGGGGCTCGCGTCGCGCTACCCAGTCGTGTCGATCGAAGACGGGATGGCGGAGGACGACTGGCAGGGATGGAAGGCGCTGACGGATGAACTTGGCAAAAAATGCCAGCTCGTCGGCGACGACCTGTTCGTCACCAACACGGAGCGGCTGCGGCGGGGACTTGCGCAAGGCGTGGCCAATTCGATCCTGGTCAAGGTCAACCAGATCGGAACGCTGTCGGAAACGCTGGATGCCGTCGGCGTGGCGCAGCGCGCCGGCTATACCGCCGTCATCTCGCATCGCTCCGGCGAGACCGAGGATGCCACCATCGCCGACATCGCGGTCGCCACCAACGCGGGCCAGATCAAGACCGGCTCGCTTTCCCGCTCCGACCGCATCGCCAAGTACAACCAGCTTATCCGCATCGAGCAGGAACTCGGCGATCAGGCGCGCTACGCCGGCCGGGAGGCGCTAGAGCGCGGCGGCTGAGCTGCGCCATTCCGTCGCCGTGCGAAATAGGGCCGGCGTTTTACGCCGGCTTAACGGCTTTGCCGTAGCGTTCAGGGCGTCCATTCGGACGCTTAACCCAGGGTTTCGCGTCACTCTCATGTACGATTGGCGTAAAGGTCGTCCCCGGCAGATCCTGGTGTCGCTTCTCTGTCTTTGGGCCATCGGCTATTTCGCCTATCACGCGATCAACGGTAAGCGCGGCTTCGAGGCGCGGGTCAAGCTGATCGAGCGCTCCAGCATGCTGGAGCCGCAGCTTGCCCAACTCGAGGCCGCGCGAGTCCGTCTCGAGCGCGACGTTCATCTGCTCAATGCCGGCGACCGCGATCTTGTTGAGGAGATCGCCATCGGCCAGCTTGGCTTTGCGCGCCCCGGCGATCGCGTGCTGATTTTCGCCCGTTAGCACCTGCGGACCCGGCCATTGCGGCGGCTTCTGGCCTTGGGCAGAGGTTTCTAGTACCTATTTGCGGATTGTTCAGATCGAGGTCGAGCCCCCGCATGTCCCTTCCCAACGGCCAGCAGATCGCCCCCGCGTTCACCCGCGAGGAGGAGCTTTACGCCTACCGGGAGATGCTACTGATACGCCGCTTCGAGGAGAAGGCGGCGCAGCTCTACGGCATGGGCCTGATCGGTGGCTTCTGCCATCTCTACATCGGCCAGGAAGCCGTCGTCGTCGGCATGAAGATGGCGTGCCGCGACGGCGACCAGATGATTACCACCTATCGCGATCACGGCCACATGCTGGCGTCCGGCATGGACCCGAGAGGCGTGATGGCCGAACTGACGGGACGGCGCAGCGGCTACTCCAAGGGCAAGGGTGGCTCGATGCACATGTTCTCCAAGGAGAAGAACTTCTACGGCGGCCACGGCATCGTCGGCGCCAACGTGCCACTGGGTGCCGGCATCGCCTTTGCCAACCGCTATCGCGGCAATGGCGCCGTCTGCCTCACGTTCTTCGGCGACGGCGCTGCCAACCAGGGCCAGGTCTATGAGAGCTTCAACATGGCGAAGCTCTGGAAGCTGCCGGTGATCTTCGTCATCGAGAACAACAAGTACGCGATGGGCACCTCGGTCGAGCGCTCGGCCGCGACCACCGATTTCTCCCACCGCGGGCGCTCCTTCGATATTCCCGGCGAGCAGGTCGACGGCATGGACGTGCGCGCGGTGAAGGCGACGGCCGACCGCGTCGTGAAGTGGGTTCGCGAGGGCAACGGTCCCTACATCCTGGAAATGCTGACCTATCGCTACCGCGGCCACTCCATGTCCGATCCGGCCAAGTACCGCACCCGCGAGGAAGTGCAGAAGATGCGCGAGGAGCACGACCCGATCGAGCAGGTCCGGCGCCGCCTGCTGGAGGGCCGGCTGGTCAGCGAAGACGAGATGAAGTCCATCGACGCCGAGGTCCGCAGCGTGGTCAACGGCGCGGCAGAGTTCGCGCAATCCGATGCCGAGCCGGACGAGAGCGAGCTGTGGACCGACGTGCTGGTGACCGCCTGACCCTGTAGCGCCAAGGATAGAGACCCGCAGAAAATGGCCACCGAAATTCTGATGCCTGCCTTGTCGCCCACCATGGAGGAGGGCAAGCTCGCCAAGTGGCTCGTGTCGGAGGGGCAATCCATCAAGCCCGGCGATGTCATTGCCGAGATCGAGACCGACAAGGCGACGATGGAGGTCGAGGCGGTCGACGAGGGCAAGGTGTCGAAGCTGCTGGTGGCTGAGGGCACCGAGGGCGTGAAGGTCAACACGCCGATCGCGCTGCTCGATGGAGCCGGGGCTCCGGCTTCGGCAAAGCCGGCGGCGGACAAGAAGATTAACGCCAGCCCGCAGCCTGCTGCGGCGAAGGCGCCGCCTGCAGCGGCGAAACCGGCGGCGGCTCCGCCCCCTGCTGCTCCCCGCGCAACCGAGCCGGAAATGGAAGGGCGCGGCACGGTCAACCAGACCATGCGCGAGGCGTTGCGCGACGCCATGGCCGAGGAGATGCGGCGCGACAAGGACGTATTTCTCATGGGCGAAGAGGTCGCCCAGTACCAGGGCGCCTACAAGATCAGCCAGGGCCTGCTGGACGAGTTCGGCCCTAAGCGGGTGATCGATACGCCGATCACCGAGCAAGGCTTCGCCGGCATCGGCGTCGGCGCGGCGATGGCCGGCCTCAAGCCAATCGTCGAGTTCATGACGTGGAATTTCGCCATGCAGGCGATCGACCAGATCGTCAACTCGGCGGCCAAGACCCTTTACATGTCGGGTGGCCAGATGGGCTGCCCGATCGTGTTTCGCGGACCTAACGGCGCAGCGGCGCGGGTGGCGGCCCAGCACAGCCAGTGCTACTCGGCCTGGTATGCGCACGTGCCGGGCATGAAGGTGGTGGCGCCGTCGAACCCGGCGGACGCCAAGGGCCTGCTGAAGGCGGCGATCCGCGATCCGAACCCGGTGCTGGTGCTCGAGAATGAGATTCTCTACGGCAGCTCCGGGCCCGTGCCGAAGGGTGACGACTGGGTCGTGCCGATCGGCAAGGCGCGCATCGCGCGGCTCGGCAGCCAGGTGACGATCGTCTCCTTCGCGCGCGGCATGGTGTACGCGCTGGACGCCGCCGAGCAGCTTGCTGCCGACGGCATCGATGCGGAGGTGATCGACCTGCGCTCCCTGCGCCCGCTCGACATCGAAACCATCGTGGAGTCCGTCAAGAAGACCAACCGGCTGGTGACCGTGGAGGAAGCGTGGCCGGTATGCTCGATCGGCTCGGAAGTCTGCGCGCAGGTGGCGATGCAGGGGTTCGACTATCTCGATGCGCCGCCGGCCAAGGTGTCCGGCGCGGATGTGCCGATGCCGTACGCGGCCAACCTCGAACGCCTGGCGCTGCCGACCAGCCAGCAGGTGATCGAGGCGGTGAAAAGCGTGATGTACGTCGGCTGACGGCGAGGAGCGCGCACGTGAGCGGAGCCGAAACGAGCCGGAGGCTGTCTCATGGACCATGACACCTTCGCGCTGTCCGGCACTTGTCATTGCGGCGCCATTCGCGGCACGCTGTACGCGACCAGGCCCGCCGCCGCGCTGCAGGTGCGCGCGTGCCAATGCTCGTTCTGCACGCGCCATGGTGCGATGACGATTTCCGATCCTGCGGGCCGCGCGGTCATCGACATCACGCGCGCCGCGCTCGCGCCTTATCAATTCGGCACGCGCACCGGCACCAGCCTGATCTGCGCCCGCTGCGGGATGTACGCCGGCGTCATCATCGAGGATGGCGGCAAGGTGTGGTCGGCGCTCAACGCGCGCGGCCTCGCCATCCCCGAGTTCAAGGACCGGCAGGCCGAACCCGTCGTCTACGAGGGCGAGACGGCCGAACAACGCATGGCGCGCCGCAAAGCCAAGTGGACGCCGACCGAAATCCGATACGCATAGTGGACGTGCCCCGATGCCCACCGAAATCCTGATGCCCGCTCTGTCGCCGACCATGGAGGAGGGCAAGCTCGCCAAGTGGCTTGTGAAGGAAGGGCAGACCATCAAGCCCGGCGACGTTGTGGCCGAGATCGAGACTGACAAGGCAACGATGGAGGTCGAGGCGGTCGACGAGGGCAAGGTCTCGAAGCTGCTGGTGGCTGAGGGCACCGAGGGCGTGAAGGTGAATACGCCCATCGCCCTGCTGCTCGCAGAAGGCGAAAGCGAGGGCGCTGCACGGCCCGCGCGCGCTCCTGCCGGCCCTCCGGCCAGAGAAGAATCGGCTCGCCCTCCGGCGGCAGCGGCGCCCGCGCCGCAACCTGCCCGCGCATCCTCCGCCAAGGCCCCCGGCGCCCCTCAGGAGGCGGTCCGGGCAGGCGCAGGCCTTCGTAGCCCGTCGCCGCAAAAAGCGCCTGGAGAGGGCTCTACGGGCCGCCAGAAGGCCACGCCGCAGCCGGTGGGGCGGAACGGGCAGGCGCGGGTTTTTGCCTCGCCGCTGGCCCGGCGCATGGCCCTGCAGGCCGGCCTCAGCCTCGGCACGCTCGCGGGCTCCGGCCCGCACGGGCGCATCGTCAAGCGCGACATCGAGGAGGCACTGGCCGGTGGCGCTCGCCGCGCGCCGGCCCCGGTGAGCACGGCGATGACCGTAACCTCGCCGCCGGTCGCGACGCTGCAGCCGATGCCGGACGACAAGATCCTCGCGCTCTACGAGAAGGGCTCCTACGAGGTCATCCCGCACGACGGCATGCGCAAGGTTATCGCGCAGCGCCTCACACTGTCGAAGCAGACGATCCCGCATTTCTATCTCAACGTGGAATGCCGCATCGACGAGCTGCTGCGTGCGCGCGAACGCATGAACAAGGCAGCGCCGAAGGACGGCCCGCGCGCCTACAAGCTGTCGGTCAACGACTTCGTCATCAAGGCGATGGCGCTGGCGCTGGCGCAGGTGCCCGCGGCCAACGTGACGTGGACCGAGGCTGGCACGCTGCGCCACAAATATTCTGACGTTGGCGTAGCGGTGGCCGTCGAGGGCGGACTGTTCACGCCTGTCATTCGTCACGCGGAACTGAAATCGCTTTCGGAGATCTCGAACGAGATGAAGGATCTCGCCGAGCGTGCTCGCAAGCGCCGGCTGGCGCCGCACGAATACCAGGGCGGCACCACGTCGATCTCCAACCTCGGCATGTACGGCATCCAGAGCTTCGATGCGGTCATCAATCCTCCGCACGCCAGCATTCTGGCCGTCGGCATCGGCGAGAAGCGCCCCGTGGTTGCCGGCGACAAGATCGAGATCGCGACCGTGATGGCGTGCACGCTGTCCTGCGATCACCGGGTGGTGGATGGCGCGGTGGGGGCGGAGCTTTTGAATGCGTTCAAGACGCTGATCGAGGACCCGGTGCGGATGCTGGTGTGAGACCCGCACGGCGGGGTGACACCTGAGGGACGCGAGTGGCTTGCGCGACTGCGGTAGGGTGTGTCAACAGCGCCCGTTTCCACGGAAATCGCTGATTCTGCGCGATTGATCCCTGCACAAACAATGTGCCGGTGCTTGCCGGTGGAATATTTCAGGCCTAAGAATCACTGCGAATCAAAAAGTAAACGCTTTGCGTACACGCACAGGCAGAAGACTTCTCCGGGGGTACGGCTCATGGACTCGATTATTCGCGCCAGTTCCAAGGCGGCTGTGCTTGCCGTCGGCTTGATGGCCGCGGCATGCAGCGGCAACGGCGACAACTTCTTCACCACCGGCTCGATCGGCGGGGAGCAGCAGGTGGCGGCCGCACCCGAGCCGAAGGTCGATCCCACGTGCGTAACCCTCACCTCGCGCATCGAAGCGCTGCGCAAGGAAGGTGTTGCCGAGAAGATCGAGAAGGCCTCCAACAAGAAATACAAGCTGACGCACGCTGATCTCGGCAAGGCGGACCAGCTCACAAAGGCCAACGCGGAGTTCCAGGCGCACTGCTCGACCCTCACGCCGGGAACGACGGCGGCGACGCAGCCGGGAGCAGCGCCCGCAGCCGCACCGCCAGCCGCGCCCGCGAAGACGGCGAGCGCCGGATTCGGACCTGACGCACTGCCGACGCCCAGTCAGTAACCGCGGGCAGGCTGCCCACGATCGCTGGCGCATGCTCCCCGGAGGGCGTGCGCCGGATTTTCTTGGGCTCCCTCCTCTTTGCGCGTTTGTTGGCCCGCGGTAGCACGCGAGCGGAACCTATCGAGCGGTCGAAAAGGGCGTTGCGGGCTTGTTCTGCTGCAATCCGGTCACACCTCGCGCCTAGGTGGTTGAAAAACCTACGGCACTGTGCTTCCTAAGCTTTGCAACGAACAGGCGGGAGTAGGGAGGCGTTCGTGGCTCGTACCATTTCCACTGCACTGAGAACTGTCTGCGTTGCTGCGGCGATGGGAGCGCTTGCCGGGTGCGCCGGCGACGGCCCCGGCGGCTACGGCGACCCTGGCGCGATGCCGCTCGCCTCCGGTCAGAGCTGCGGGTCGATCCGGCAGGAACTCAACCACCTCGACGCCAAAGGAACCCAGGCGAAGGTGGAGGCGGCGTCCGCGGGACGCAAGCTGTCCCCCGACGCACAGGCCGACGTCGACCGCTACAATATGCTCCTCAACCAGTACCTGGGCGCGCGTTGCCACGTGATGTAGTTTCGCGCACGCTGCCGAACTCGCACATCGCAAGGCCTCGGCCCCGCGCCGGGGCCTTGTGCGTTTGGGACTGCACGCCTGCCTGCGAAAGCATTCATCATGGCTGACCAAAGCTTTGACGTTGTTGTCATCGGCGCGGGACCCGGCGGCTACGTGACCGCCATCCGGGCGGCGCAGCTCGGGTTCAAGACCGCTATCGTGGAACGCGACTACCTGGGCGGCATCTGTCTCAACTGGGGCTGCATCCCAACCAAGGCGCTGCTGCGCTCGGCGGAGATCTACCACTACCTCCAGCATGCCAAGGACTACGGCCTGTCTGCGGACACGGTCGGTTTCGACGCCGAGGCGATCGTCAAACGGTCGCGCGGGGTGGCGAAGCGGTTGAGCGACGGCGTCGGCTTCCTGATGAAGAAGAACAAGATCACCGTCATCTGGGGCGAGGCGGCGCTCGAGGCCCCGGGACGCGTGGCGGTGAAGGCCTCGAAAACGGCCGCGCCGAAAGGCGCGCTGGGCCCCGGCACCTACCAGGTCAAGCACATCATCCTTGCCACGGGCGCACGCCCGCGGGTGCTGCCGGGGCTGGAGCCCGACAAGAAACTGGTCTGGACCTATTTCGAGGCGATGGTGCCCGATCGCGTGCCGAAGTCGCTGCTGGTGATCGGTTCCGGCGCCATCGGCATCGAGTTTGCCTCGTTCTTCCGTACGCTGGGCAGCGAGGTGACGGTGGTGGAGGTGCTGCCGCAGATCCTCCCCGCGGAGGACGCCGAGATCGCGGCGTTCGCGCGCAAGGCGTTCGAGCGGCAGGGCATGCGCATCATGACCGGCGCCAAAGTGACCTCGCTCGAGAAGCACGCGGACGGCGTTACCGCGAAGGTCGACGATGGAACGGGCAAGACCGTCTCGATCGCGGCAGAACGCGTGATCTCCGCGGTCGGCGTGGTCGGCAATATCGAGGGGCTTGGCCTGGAAAAGCTTGGCGTGAAGACCGAGCGCGGCAGCGTCGTCACCGACGGGCTAGGCCGCACCAGCGTGCCCGGCCTCTACGCCATCGGCGATGTCGCAGGTCCGCCCATGCTGGCGCACAAGGCCGAGCACGAGGGCGTGCTGTGCGTGGAAGCCATCAAGGGTCTCGACGTGCATCCGCTCGACAAGCTGCGCATCCCCGGCTGCACCTATTGCAGCCCGCAGATCGCCAGCGTCGGACTGACTGAGAAGGCGGCGAAAGACCAGGGCCGCGAAACCAAGGTCGGCCGCTTCCCCTTCATCGGCAACGGCAAGGCCATCGCGCTGGGCGAGGACCAGGGGCTGGTGAAGACCATCTTCGACGCCGGCACCGGCCAGCTTCTGGGGGCGCACATGGTCGGTGCGGAGGTGACGGAGCTGATCCAGGGATTCGTGATTGCCATGCAACTCGAAACCACCGAGGAAGACCTGATCCATGCGGTGTTCCCGCACCCGACGCTGAGCGAAACCATGCATGAAAGCGTGTTGGCGGCGTTCGGCCGGGTGATCCACGTCTGACCGGTAACCTCCTTTCGCATCTGCTAAGCGCAGGGTCTCGACGTGAACGGACGAGTCGGTGAGACTTGAACGAGCGGGGGAAGGAGAACCGATATGAACCTGAATACGCAGCAGATCATCATCATGGTCATCGTCGGCATCATTGCCGGCTGGCTGGCGAGCCTGATTGTCGGCGGGCCCAGCGGACTTCTCGCGTACCTGATCACCGGTCTCATCGGCGCATTCGTGGGCGGCTGGGTGTTCAACGCGGCCGGATGGAAGCTCAACCTCGGCAACGATTTCGTCGAATGGATCGTTCAGTCGGCGATCGGCGCCATCATCGTCGTCATCCTGGCGCGCCTGATCCTGTTCGCCTGACGCCTCAGGCGCCGCCGAACACGCGGCCGAAAATCGTATCGACGTGCTTGGTGTGGTAGCCGAGGTCGAACAGCGCATCGAGTTCCTGTGCGCTGAGCGCCTTGGCTACATCCTTGTCGGCTTTCAGCAGGGCGAGGAAATCACCCTTACCTTCCCAGACCGGCATGGCGTTGCGCTGTACGAGGCGATAGGCGTCCTCGCGCGCGACGCCCTTTTGGGTCAGTGCCAGCAGAACGCGCTGTGAGTGGACCAGCCCGCCGAGGCGCTCGAGATTGCGCCGCATCCGCTCGGGATAGACGACCAGCTTCTCGATCACGCCGGCCATGCGCGCCAGCGCAAAGTCGAGGGTGACCGTGGCATCCGGCCCGATCATGCGTTCCACGGAAGAGTGGGAGATGTCGCGCTCATGCCAGAGGGCGACGTTTTCCATGGCCGGCAGGGCGTAGGCCCGGACCATGCGGGCGAGGCCCGTGATGTTCTCCGTCAGCACGGGGTTGCGCTTGTGCGGCATGGCCGAGGAGCCTTTCTGGCCCTCGGAGAAGTAGTCCTCCGCTTCGAGTACCTCCGAGCGCTGCAGGTGCCTGATCTCTATGGCAAGACGTTCCAGCGAGGAGGCGATCACGGCCAGCGTGGCGAAGTAGATGGCGTGGCGATCGCGCGGAATCACCTGAGTGGAGATCGGTTCCGGGGTCAGGCCCATCTTGCCGGCGACGTAGGCCTCAACGCGCGGATCGACGTTGGCGAAGGTGCCAACCGCGCCGGAGATGGCGCAGGTCGCAACCTCGGCGCGCGCCCGTTGCAGGCGCTCCCGAGCGCGGGCGAACTCGGCGTAGGCCTGGGCGAGCTTAAGGCCGAAGGTGGTCGGCTCGGCGTGAATGCCGTGGCTGCGGCCGATGGTCGGCGTCAGCTTGTGCTCGAACGCGCGCTTCTTCAGCGCGGCGAGCAGGGCGTCGAGGTCTTTGAGGAGCAGATCGGCGGCACGCACGAGCTGCACGTTCAGGCAGGTGTCGAGAACGTCCGAGGAGGTGAGGCCGGAATGCACGAAGCGCGCCTCTGGCCCCACGTGCTCGGCCAGGTGCGTGAGAAAGGCAATGACGTCGTGCTTCACCTCGCGCTCAATCTCCTCGATGCGCGCGACATCGAACTTGGCCTTGGAGCCCTTGTCCCAGATGGTTTGTGCGGCGGCCTTGGGGATGATGCCGAGGTCGGCCATGGCTGTCGCCGCGTGCGCCTCGATCTCGAACCAGATGCGCAGCCGTGTTTCCGGAGCCCAGATCTGCGCCATCTGGGGGCGGGTGTAGCGGGGAATCATGCGGTCCTCGCCCTGCGTTGGAAAGGTCGCGTAGCACGGGGCGCTGCTGCGGCAAAGACCCTGCGACGCCGCTGGGGGATGTCTCCTGGGTACAGGTAGGCTAGATATCCATTTCTTGCGGGCGCGCCCGGCGGCAAGGCGGCGCGAAGCCGGCCAATCCTCAAGGAAGGCGCATGATCCGCACTGACGTCGTCGTGCTGGGTGGCGGCATCGTGGGCGTCGCAGCGGCGCTGCACCTGCAACAGCGTGGGCGTTCGGTGGTGCTGGTGGATCGCGCGGGCGTTGCCGCAGAAACCAGCTACGGCAATGCCGGGCTGATCCAGCGCGAGGGCGTGGTGCCATATCCGTTTCCGCGCGATCCGCTGCTGATGGCGCGCTACGCCTTCAACCTGCTGCCCGACGCCAACGTGCACTGGAGCGCGCTGCCGAAGCTCGCGCCGTGGCTGTTCCGCTATTGGCGGGCGTCGACGCCGGAGCGCATGGCTGCCACCGCGCGCGCCATGCGTCCGCTGATCGAGCGCTGCGTCTCCGAGCATGAGGTGCTGATGCGAGATGCCGGCATCGCGGCGCTGGCGCGCCACACCGGCTATCTGCGCGTCTACCGATCGCCGCAGGCTCTCGACGCAGCGATCCTGAAAGATCGCAGGGACCGGGAGGCGTATGGTGTGAATTTCGAGCCGGTCGATGCCGGACGCCTTGCGGAGCTGGAGCCGCACCTGCGCGGCAGCCTGGCCGGCGGCATCCTCATGCCCGATCCGGTGAGTGTTGCCGATCCCGCAGCGGTGGTTCGCGCATATGCGGCGCTGCTGGAAGCGCGCGGCGGACGGATCGTTACGGGCGACGCGCGCACGCTGCGGGGGGAGGCGGCCGGCTGGCAGGTGGAGACCGGCGCAGGGCCCGTTACGGGCGCAGCCGCCGTGGTCGCGCTGGGCCCGTGGTCCGACGATATTTTCCGGCCGCTCGGCTATGCGATCCCGCTCGGCATCAAGCGCGGCTATCACCTGCACTTCCGCCCCGAAGGCAACGCCACGCTGCAGCGGCCCGTGCTCGATGCGCAGAACGGCTATGTGCTGGCGCCGATGTCGGCCGGCATCCGGCTGACAACGGGGGTCGAGTTCGCCGAACGCGATGCGCCGCCGTCGCCTGCGCATCTGCGCCGGGTGGAACCGCGGGCGCGGGAAATCTTTCCGCTCGGGACGCCGGTGGAGACTGCGCCGTGGCTCGGCCGCCGGCCATGCCTGCCGGATATGCTGCCGATGATCGGACGCGCGCCGCGCCACGACGGGCTGTGGTTCGATTTCGGCCACCATCATCTGGGGTTCACGCTGGGGCCGGTGACGGGGCGCCTGCTGGCCGAGATGATGACGGGCCAAACGCCGTTTACCGACCCGGCGCCTTATCGGGCCGACCGGTTCATGTGATCCGCGCCGTCAGCCTTGCCGGAAGCGGTCGCGCCACGCGGGAGCGGCGCCTGCGAACGGCAGGGGCCGCGCCTCGTAGACGCCGCGGGCGATGGCGCGCGCCACGCAGGTCGCCGCGGCGGTGCCGAGTGCGGTCAGGTCCAGCAGCGGGTCTGACAGCGGCTTGCGGGCCGTCGAGACGGTGAAAACGACGTCGCCGTCGAGCGGGGTGTGGACGGGATGCAGCGCGCGCCCCAGGCCGGTCTGGGCCATCACCGCCAGGCGCTTTGCCTGGGGCTTGGAAAGCACCGCGTCGGTCGCCACCACCACCAGCGTGGTGCTGGCTTGAGGGTTGCCCTTGGTGCGCGGAGCGAGCGCCCCATCGGGCGTGCGGGCCGGTAAGCCGAGGCCGCCATATTCGGCGTCACGCTCGAACGGCGCGGCCCAGAACCAGGGGCCATCCGCGACCACGGCGCTGCCGGCGGCGTTGACGGCGGCCAGGGCGCCGACGGTGAAGCTGCCGCAGGCCTGCGACGCCGAGCCGATCCCACCCTTGAAATTGACGGTGGTGGCGCCGAGCCCGGCGCCGGCGCTGCCGAGGGCAAATTCGCGGGAGGCGGCGCGGGCTGCCTCATAGCCTAGCTCGCGGTAAGGCGGATAGCGCCCCCAGGCCTTGTCGCCGCCGGACAGCAAGTCGAACAGGATGGCACCGGGCACGATCGGCACGCGCGCCGACCGCACGGCGAAACCGCGGCCCTGCTCGTGCAGCCAGGCCTGCACGCCAGAGGCGGCATCAAGGCCAAATGCCGACCCGCCGGAAAAAGCGATGGCATCGATACCCTCGACTGTTTGCGCAGGATCGAGCAGGGCGGTGTCGCGCGTGCCGGGGCCGCCGCCGCGTACGTCGATCGATCCGGCCGCGGGCTGCTCGAGCACGATGGCGGTGACGCCCGAGCCCGCGCGCGCATCGTCCGCGTGACCGACGAGGATGCCGGGGACGTCGGTGATCAGGTTGCGGGATGTGCTCAACGCCGGCCTCCCTGCGCGATGGAGCAGGAGATTGGTGCGGCAGCAGCCGGCGGTCAACGGCTTGGGGGCGCAAAAAGGGCAGCGCGAAGACTGCCCCAATGCATGCCTGTCCTTTTTTTCGCGCTCAGTCCTCGAAGTAGGAGATCTTGCCGTCTGGGCCCTTCTTCCAGATGTAGAGCACGTAGCGCGCCCGCTTCTTGCCCGCGAACGTGTAGTCGTTGGCGAGATCGCCCTTAGCGTCAAATGTGATGTCGCCGAGCACCGTCTTGAACGGCGTGCCGGCGTGCATGGCGGCCGCGACCTTCTTGGTGTCGACCGACTTGGCCCGTTCGATCGCCTGCTTGTAGATCTGGACCGCGGCGTAGCTGTAGAGCGTGTAGGCCTGCGGCTCGAACCCGCGCTTCTTGCGGAAGACCTCCACGATCTTGACGTTCTCCGGGTTGCGGCGCGGGTCGGGAGAGAAGGTCATGAGGGTGCCGACGGCCCCGGGCCCGGCGATGACGGCGTACTCGTCGTCGGTCATGCCATCGCCGCCCATTAGCGGCGTGTTGAGGCCCTGGCCGCGCATCTGGCGCACGATCTTGCCCGCCACGTCATGCAGGCCGCCCCAGTAGACCAGGTCCGGCTTCGCTGCCCGCAGCTTGGAGACGAGGGCGGAGAAATCCTGGTCGTCCTTGTTCACGCCCTCGTAGAAGATTTCCTTGATGCCCTTGGCGTTGAGCGCCTTGCGCACCTCGTCGGCCAGACCCTGGCCGTAGGTCGTCTTGTCGTGGACAAAGGCGATGCGCTTGCCCTTGAAGCGCTCGGCGATGATGTCCGCGGCCATGCCGCCCTGCTGGTCGTCGCGGCCGCACACGCGGAATACGTTCCACATCTTGCGGTCGGTGACCTTGGGGTTGGTGGCGGCCGGCGTGATCATCAGCATGCCGTTCTCCTGATAGACGTCGGAGGCGGGGATGGTGACGCCGGAGTTGAAATGGCCGACCACGAACTTGACGCCGTCGCCGACAAACTTGTTGGCGACGGACACTCCATCCTTCGGATCGCCGCGATCGTCGGCAACCGACAGCACGATCTTCTGACCCATAATGCCGCCGGCGGCGTTGATGTCTTCCACCGCCTGCTCGACGCCCTGCTTGAGCTGCGCGCCGAAGGCAGCGCTGGGGCCGGTGATCGGGCCGCTGACGCCAAGCTTGATCTGGGCTGCGGCGCTGCCGGCGCCCGGGCCGCAGGCTGCCGCCGCAACGGCCAGTCCCAGCCAAAACGCGCGTCTCATGGAACCTCCCTTATTTTCTCTGTTCACGGATAAGATTGCTCCAGGCTGTCCCGCCCCAGCGTGGCAAATGATGGACCGAAATCCGCCGGGAAGTCACGCCGATTTGTGAGGCGGTTTGCCGGCGGCGCGCGCTGCGGCGGGGCGCCAGTGCAGGGGGCCCACGCGCCGGTAGAGCCAGCCGTACTGCCGCGCCATCTGGTTCACGCGGGTGATGCGGTAGCCGGCACCGGCGGCAAGGACCGCCACGGCAAAATCGACGATGAAGCTCGGCAGCGATAGCAGCGGCTCGCCGAACAGCGCGTAGTGGAAGAAGCGCACCGCGGCGGCAATTCCCAGCATGTAGACCGGGATGTGCCAGAGCGGGCGCCAGGTGTGGGCGACGGCGCGGCCGGTGGTGAACGCCGCAGATCCGCCCATCGCCACCGTCACGAGCAGAAAAATCCACAGCTCGTTGTCGCCTCCTGCGTAGATCCATTCCGGCATTGCCATTCGCCTCTCAGTGCCGACCGCCCTCGAGATACGCGGCCCTGATCTCGGGCCGCGCCAGCAGCTCCTTGCCGGTTCCGGACATGGTGACCACCCCGCTGACCATGACGTAGGCACGGTGCGCCAGCCGGAGGGCGTGGAAGGCGTTCTGCTCGACCAGAAAAATCGTCATGCCCTGCCGGTTCAGCTCCGTGATGACCTCGAAGATGTGACGCACGACCATCGGCGCCAGACCCAGCGAGGGCTCGTCGAGCAGCAAAAGCGCGGGACGGCTCATCAGGGCGCGGGCGATGGCCAGCATCTGCTGCTCGCCGCCCGACAGTGTGCCGCCGCGCTGGTCGAGGCGGCGCTTGAGAAGGGGGAACAGCTGGCACACGCGCTCAAGATCGGCGTCGAAAAAGCGGCCGTGGTCGATCTCGGCGCCCATGCGCAGGTTTTCATAAACCGTCATGCGGGGAAAAATGCGCCGGCCCTCGGGTGATTGAGCGATGCGCAGGTGGGCGATGTCGTGCGTCGAGAGGCGCGTGATGTCGCGGCCGCGGTAGAGGATATTTCCTTCGCGCGCCTGGGGATTGCCGCAGATGGTCATCATCAGGGTGGACTTGCCGGCGCCGTTGGCGCCGATCAGGGTCACCACCTCGCCCTCGTGAACCTCTACGTCGACTCCCTTGAGGGCCATGATGTGCCCGTAGAAGGTCTTCACACCCCGGACGCTGAGAAGGGGCTCGCTCACGGGGCAATCTCCGCCGTCGCCCGCTCGACGCTGTCGTCCTCCACGCCCAGGTAGGCTGCCACCACCTTCGGGTCGTTGCGCACGTGGGCGGGTGGGCCGTCGGAAATCTTCTGCCCGTAGTCGAGCACGATGAGGTGGTCGGAGATCTCCATGACCACCGACATGTCGTGCTCGATGAGCAGGATGGTCGTGTCGTGCTCGCGCTGGATGATCGTGAGGAAGTCTTTGAGCTCGGCGGATTCGCGGGGATTGAGGCCCGCGGCCGGTTCGTCAAGGCAGAGCAACACCGGTTCGGTGCACATCGCCCGCGCCACCTCCAGCCGGCGCTGGGCGCCATAGGGCAGGTCGCCGGCGGGATCATCGGCGCGGTCGAGCAGGCCGATACGGTCGAGCCAGTGGGTGGCGCGGGCGACCGCATCCGACTCGGCCCTGGCATAGCGGCGCGCTCCCACAAGGCCCAGCAGCGTCCAGCCCGAGGCCGCCATCAGGCGGTTGTGCTGGGCGACGATCAGGTTCTCCAGCACGGTCATGCCGGGGAACAGCCGCACGTTCTGGAAGGTGCGCGCCACCCGCGCGCGGGCGGCGATTTCGAAGTCGGGCATGCGCTCCAGCAGGAACAGTGCGCCCGAGCGCTCCGGGCGCCAGCGTGCCCCCGAGGCGGTGAGCGTTTCCAGGTCGCGAGGATCGGGGTCCGACGTGCCGAGGTTCAGAAGGATGCGGCCGCCGCTCGGCTTGTAGAATCCGGTGATGCAGTTGAAGGCGGTGGTCTTGCCGGCGCCGTTGGGGCCGATGATGGCGGTCACCTCGCCGCGGCGCACCTGGAAGGAGAGGTCGTCGATGGCGACGAGGCCGCCGAAGCGCATGGTCAGGTGCTCGACCGTGAGCAGCGGGGCGGCGTCGTCCGGCATCAGGCCCGCCCCTCGGCGACGAAATCTGCCGGCACCGTCTTCTTCTCCCGCAAGAAGATGGAAGGCTGGCGGGTGGCGATGAGGCCGCGCGGCCGCCAGATCATGACCACCACCATGGCGAAGCCGAACAGGAGCATGCGGTATTGGGTCGGCTCGAAGTCGGGGCCGAACACGGCCTTCAGCCAGTCCAGCTCGCGCAGGAGTTCGGTGCCCCCGATCATGGCGATGGCCGCGATCGCCACGCCGAGCTGGCTGCCCATGCCGCCCAAAACGACGATCGACAGCACCACGGCGCTCTCCATGAAGGTGAAGGATTCCGGGCTGATGAAGCCTTGCCGGGTGGCGAAGAACGAGCCGGCGATGCCGCCGAAGCCGGCGCCGATGGCGAACGCGGTGAGCTTGGTGTTGGTGGTGTTGATGCCAAGCGAGCGGCAGGCGATCTCATCCTCGCGCAGCGCCTCCCACGCCCGCCCGATCGGCAGGCGGCGCAGGCGCAGCGTCACCCAGTTGGTGAGCAGCGCCAGGCCCAGGATCACGTAGAAGAGAAAGATGGTGCGGTGGATCGGCGAGAACTCGATGCCGAGCGTGGCGGCGAAGCCGGTGTCGCTGGCGGTGAAGGGGAGGCCGAACAGCGTAGGCCGCGGAATGCCGGTGATGCCGGCATAGCCGTTGGTGACCGGGATCCAATTAACGAGCACAAGGCGGATGATCTCGCCGAACGCGAGGGTGACGATGGCGAGATAATCGCCACGCAGGCGCAGCACCGGAAAGCCAAGGATGATGCCCCATAGGGCGGCGAAGATGCCGGCCAGCGGCAGGCACATCCAGAAGCCGAAGCCGAAATCCTGCGCGAGCAGCGCCATGGTGTAGGCGCCGACCGCATAGAAGGCGACGTAACCGAGATCGAGCAGGCCGGCGAGCCCGACGACGATGTTCAGCCCCCAGCCGAGCATGACGTAAATCATGATCTGGATGCCGAAATTGTCGATCCACTTGATCGCACCGGCGCGGCCGGCGATCAGCAGCGAGAGCACGGGGTAGAGCACCAGCACCACGAGCCCGCCGGTCGAGAGCACGCGCGGCAGGGCGGCGAGCCACGCCGGCGCCCGGCGCGGCCGCGCCGCCGCCGCCTGCACGCCGCGCTGCGACAACAGGTAGACAAGGCGCGCGGCGAACGCGATCAGCATGGCGAGGAGCGCATAGCCCCAGCGCTGCTGCAGCACCGGCTGGTTGGAGATGTCCTGGTCGATGCGCAGCGCCAGGATCGGGAACGCCAAGCCGAGGGCCAGCAGGCCGGCGGCGGCGGCATCCTTCAAGACAGCGGCAAGCGCGGTAGGGGAAGAGTGGCGGCCGGGAGCGTCCGCAGCCATCGTCACACCTTCTCGACTTCGGGCCGGCCCAGCAAACCTGACGGCATGAAGACGAGCGTGATGGCGAGAATCGAGAAGGTGGCGACGTCCTTGTAGTCGATGGAGAAGTACGCCGACCACAGCGTCTCGGTGAGGCCGATCAGGATGCCGCCGAGGACGGCGCCGGGAAGTGAGCCGATTCCGCCGAGCACGGCGGCCGTGAACGCCTTCACGCCGGGGACGAACCCCGCGTTGAAGTTCACCACGCCATAGAAGATTACATAGAGCAGGCCCGCCACGGCGGCGAGCGCCGCGCCCATGACAAACGTGAGCGAAATGGTGCGGTCGACATTCACCCCGAGCAGGGCCGCCATCTTGCGGTCCTGCTCGCAGGCGCGCTGGGCCCGGCCGAGCGAGGTCTTCTGCACCAGGTACCAGAAGGCCGTCAGCAGGATTGCGGTCACCGCGACGATCAGAATCTGCTGGTAGGAAAGTGTGACTGCATAGCCGCTGCCTTCCCGCAGCGTGATGACGTCGGCGAGAATCGAGGGGGCCGGCTTGTTGCGGGGGCCCTGCGTGACCTGCACCATGTTCGACAGGAAGATCGACATGCCGATGGCGGAAATCAGGGGGGCGAGGCGGAACGAGCCGCGCAGCGGGCGATAGGCGATGCGCTCGATGGCCCAGGCCCACAGGGAGGTGAGGGCCATCGCCAGCACCAGCACCACCACCAGCGCGATGGCGAGCGATCCGAAGCCCAGGAGCTGGGTCAGCATCAGCAGCAGGATCAGGGCAATGAAGCTCGAGAGCATGAACACATCGCCGTGGGCGAAGTTGACCATGCCGATGATGCCGAACACCATCGTGTAGCCGATGGCGATCAGGCCGTAGATGGACCCGAGCGTGACCCCGTTGATAAGCTGCTGGAGAAAGTATTCCATCCGCTGCCCGTCCCCCGGTTGAGTCGGGTTTCAGGCTAGCAGACAGGCCGGGGCCGCTACAACGCGCCGTGCGTCGGCGAGCCCGGCGAGCCTACAGCATGTTGTGAGTCCCGTCGCACCAGGGGCGGTCATCGGTGCTTTTGCAGCCGCACAAATTGAAGGTGCCGGAACTCTCGGCGACGAAGCGGTGGGGCTGGAGACTCGTGGCCTTGTGCGAGCCATCGCAGAACGGCTGCTTCGCGGAACGTCCACACGTACACCAGAAATAGGCTTTCCCAGCCTCCAGGGCCACCTGGAAGGGCCCCTTCTGCGCACAAACGGCTTCGTCGTCGGACATGAGGTGCCTCGGCGTGGTTCCTCTACGCGCTTTGGGTAGCGAACGTGCGGGCGCGCTGCAAGCCGGATGATGGCGTCAGGACCGGGTGGCGCAGCCGGGGCGGGCTCAGGTGACGTTGAGCTTGGCCTTCTCGACCGTCTTGGCGCCGCCGTCCTCGACCCAGGTGAACTCGAACTCGCCGGGTCCGGGCACCTTCAGGAAGAAGGCGATGTAGGGATTGGCCGAGATGCCGGGTTCCAGATCGGCCTTGAAGACCTCCTGGCCAGCGAATTTCACGCTGAAGCTGTTGATGATCTTGCGAGGAATAATCTTGCCCTCGGCATCCTTGCGCTGACCGGTCTCCATGAGGTGCGAGATGATCGTCTTGACCTCGATCACATCGCCGACCTTGGCGCTCTCGGGAAGCTTGATACGCGCTTTCGAGACCATTGCAGAACTCTCCTTGCCCTAGCCGCCGCAGCCGCCGATCGTTACCTTGACGTTGCGCTTTGCCATCTGGAAGGTGCCATCCCCCATCTCGGCCACCGCGATCACGTCCTGGGTGCGCGCCAGGCGCATGCGGCTGGCCACGGCCGGCTTGCCGGACAGTGGGGTGAAATGGAAGGTGGCGACATCGGCCTGCGGGTTGGCCGTCGAGATGATGTGGATCGCTTTCACGGTATCCTGCCCCGTCATCGCGCTCTCGACGCTGACCTGGAAGGGCACGGTGTTGCCGTTTTCGGCGATCTCGGGCATCTCCAGCTTGAGCTTGCCTTCCGCCGGCTTGGCGTCGCCGATCACCTTCTTCAGTTCAGCTTCCCAAGGCTGCGGCTTGTCCTGGCCGAACGCAGGACCGCGCGCCAGCGTCAAGGCAGCGGCCGTGGCAGCAGCGCCCCGCGCGAAGGTGCGCCGGTCGATCGGCAAGTTTTTCAGAGTTCGCATCATACGCCGGTTCCGAGGAGTTCAGGTGATTGTCAGATGCTTAACGCACGTAGCACATAGACGCCGAGGGCGGCAATGAGCATCGCGCCAACGTGGCGAATCCGCGGACGGCGGCATGACGGCAGGGCTGCTCGCGGATGCGTTCCGTGGGCGGGGACCGCCGTGACCATGCGTACCCTCAGGCCGCCCCCGAGAGAAAAATAAATTCGATCGTGCGCGGGACATGTCGACAAATTGCAATGCCGGAGAATGTCGTGTACTCGCCAAATTGGGCCGCAGGCGGGCAACCGCGCGCGGCGGGTGCCGGGCGTCGACCGAAGGGAGCGCGGAGCGACCATGCCGGTGATGTCGAGACGCGATTTCGGGCGCCTTGCCGGCGGGTTCGGTGCGGCGCTCCTGGCCGCACGGGCGCCGGCCTTCGCACGCGGGGCCGCCAAGGTTGTCGTGGTGGGCGGCGGCGCCGGCGGGGCGACCACCGCGCGCCTCATCAAGCGGGCCGCGCCCCAGCTCGACGTCACGCTGATCGAATCCAACCCGATCTATACGTTCTCGTCGCTGTCCAACCTCTATCTCGGCGGCCTGCGGCCGCTCGAGTCGCTCAATCACGCGTATGCCGGGCTGCACCGGTCCAACGTGACGGTGGTGCAGGACACCGCGCGCGATGTGGATGCTGCGGCCAGAGTTGTGAGAACGGCGGGCGGCCGCACCTACCGCTACGACCGGCTCGTGCTCGGCCCCGGTGTGAATATCAAATACCAGTCCATACAGGGCTACTCGCGGGCGGCAGCCGAGGTCATGCCGCATGCCTATACGAGCGAGGCGCACGGCAAGCGCATGCTCAAGCGCCATTTGCGCGCCATGCGCGACGGGGGCACGGTGCTGCTGGCGCCGCCCAAGGGGCCATACGGCTGCCCGCCGGCGCCCTACGAGCGCGCGTGCATGATCGCGCATTACCTGAAGACAAGGAAACCGCGGTCGAAGCTCATTATCCTCGATGCAAAAAAGAGCATTCCGGAGCAGGCGGCGTTCGCGGCTGTGTTCGACCGCTACTACCGCAATGTCGTGGAACTGCATCTCTCCCGGGATGTGGAGGATCTCGCCCTCCTGCGGGTCAATCCGCGGACGCGAGAGATCTTCACCCGCAGCGGAAGGCGCCTGAGGCCGGACGTCGCCAACATCATTCCGCCGCAGCGCGCAGGCGTCATCGCCGGCCGCGCCGGATGCACCGTCGGCGACTGGTGTCCGGTGACGGAGCGGTTCCGCTCCAAGACGGTCAAGCACGTCTATGTCATAGGTGACGCGTGCCAGGCGCCGGAGCTGGCCAAGTCCGCCTATGCCGCGCACAGCCAGGCGGGCATCGTCGCCGAGGACATCGTGGCGGACCTGGCCGGCAAGCCGAGGGGCGAGGTGCATTACGAGAGCATCTGCTGGTCGGTGGTCGCGCCCGGCCGGGCGCTCCGTATAGGGACGACGTTTGCGGCGTACGACGGCCGCATGAAGGCAACACAGGGTAGCATGTCGGATCCGACTGAATCTGACGAGGCGCGCCGCCAGAACTACGCCGAAGCCCTCGCCTGGTACGCGAGGATGAGCGCGGACATGTTCGGCACGCCCAAGTCCGAACCGGCGCACAAGGCGGGCTGAGCGCCGACTTGGCCCACAGGTTGTTGTTGGCCGAGGCGCGGGCGGAGCCTTGCAAGGCCCGCTAAATGTCCCGCAGGGTTTCCGCCGAGGGACTAAAGCCGCTATACTGAAGAATAATGAGCCCTCTTACGCGGGAACCAGGGGCGAAATGCGTGCGCCTTCGATCCGACGCACGTGAGCGCGACGTTAAGCTCACCTTGGATACTGCAACGACAACGTAAGTTCGGAGGGCGAAGGAGGCCGCTCGTGATGGCTGCAGGCGTATTCATTGCCGTTCTGATTGTAGGCGTCTTCCTGCTCGCCATGTGGCGCGCGCCGCTGTGGGGCTGGGCGCTGGCGCTGGCGGCCGCGGTGCTGGCGGGGGGTCGCATGGCGGCGTTCCCCGAGGACGGACCGGGCTTCTGGGGCGTGCTCGGCTGGATCCTGGTGGCGATCCTGGCAGCGCTGTGCATCGGCCCGTTGCGGCGGGCAGTGCTGACGCGGCCCGTGTTCCGCATGATCAAGGGCATCCTGCCGAAGGTGTCGAAGACGGAGCAGGAGGCCCTGGACGCCGGCACCATCGGCTTCGACGCCGAGCTGTTCTCCGGCACCCCGAACTGGTCGAAGCTGCGCGCCGTTCCGCCGATCACGCTGACCGAGGAGGAGAAGGCATTTCTCGACGGCCCCACCGCCGAGCTGTGCCGCATGGTCAACGACTGGGCGATCCGCCACGACGAGAAGGAAATCCCCGAGGAGGTGTGGGCCTTCGTCAAGCGGCACGGCTTCCTTGGCATGCTCATCTCGAAGGAGCACGGCGGCCTCGGGTTCTCGCCGCAGGCGCAGTCGCTGGTGCTCGGCAAGATTGCGTCGCGCTCGCCGGACGTGTGCACCATCGTGATGGTGCCCAATTCGCTCGGTCCGGGCGAGCTGATCGAGAAATACGGCACGCCGGAACAGAAGGAGCACTACCTGCCGCGGCTCGCCCAGGGCCTGGAGGTGCCGTGCTTCGCACTGACCGGGCCGACGTCGGGGTCGGATGCGGCGACCATGCGCGACGTGGGCTACGTGACGCGCGGCATGCACGAGGGCCGAGAGGTGATCGGCATCCGCCTCTCGTGGGAGAAACGCTACATCACGCTGGGGCCGAACGCGACGCTGCTGGGCCTCGCGTTCCGCCTGATCGACGCCGACAATCTGCTCGGGCGCGGCACCGACATCGGCATCACGGTGGCGCTGCTGCCCGCCGATCATCCGGGCGTCGAGATCGGCCGCCGCCACCTGCCGTCGGGCTCTGCGTTCCCGAACGGGCCCAACTGGGGCAAGGACGTCTTCATCCCGGTCGACTGGGTGATCGGCGGCGAGAAGATGGTCGGACAGGGCTGGCGCATGCTGATGGAATGCCTTGCCGCCGGGCGCTCAATCTCGCTGCCGTCCTCGGCCGCGGCCGGCGCCAAGTCGCTCCTGCGCAACACCAGCGCGTATGCGCGCATCCGCAAGCAGTTCGATTTCCCCATCGGCAAGATGGAGGGCCTGCAGGAGCCGCTCGCGCGGATGGTGGAGAACGCCTACGTCAACGAGGCGGCGCGCGGCGTGACAGCTTCGATGGTCAGCCGCGGCGAGAAGCCGTCGGTGATCTCGGCCATCATGAAGTACCAGACGACGGAACGCCTGCGCCGCTCCGTCAACGACGCCATGGACCTGCACGGCGGGCGCGGGGTGTGCGACGGGCCGTCCAACTACCTGCAGTCGGCCTACCAGACCATGCCGGTCGGCATCACGGTCGAGGGCGCGAATATCCTGACGCGCTCGCTGATCACGTTCGCGCAGGGCGCGCTGCGCTCGCACCCCTATCTCTACAAGGAGATCCAGGCGGTGCAGGACAGCGACGAGGCGCGCGGCCTGCTGGCGTTCGACGACGCGTTCACGAGCCACCTGTCGTTCTCACTGTCGAACCTGTTCGGCGCGTTCTTCCACAACATCACGTTCGGCGCCTTCGGCCAGGTGCCGGACAAGGCGTACGGCACCGCGGAATGGTATCGCCAGATCTGGCGCGCCTCGCGCAACTTCGCCTTCGTCGCCGACCTGACGGTGGCGGTGCTGGGCGGCGGCTTGAAGACGCGGCAGAAGCTGACCGGGCGGCTCGCCGACGCGCTGTCGGAACTGTACTTGCTGTCGTGCGTGCTCAAGCGTTACGAGGACGACGGCAAACCGGCCAACGACCGCTACATCGTGAGCCTGTGCGCGCAGAATGCGCTGTTCCACTTCCAGGAGGCGATGCGCGGGACCGTGGACAACTTCCCCTCGCTGCCGGTGCGCTGGCTGATGCGGGCGGTGGTGTTTCCGTTCGGGGCCCACTATCGCCCGGCGCCGGACTGGCTCGGCCACAAGGTGGTGGAGCTGGTGCTGAGCCCCGGCGAGGTGCGCGACCGGCTGACCAAGTACATCTACATCTCGCAGGACTCCAAGGATCCGACGGGCCTGCTGGAGGTGGCGTTTGCCAAGGCGGTCGCCGCCGAGGCAGCGGAGAAGAAGCTGGATCGGGCCGTGCGGGCCGGCGTGGTGCGGCGTGTGCACGGCAACGACTGGGTCGGCGAGGCGGTGGCCAAGGGCGTGCTGACGGATGCGGAAGCCAACCAGCTTCGGGAGCTGGAGGCGCTGACGGCGCGCGTGATCGCGGTGGATCATTTCGATCCGGCCGAGGTGAAGCCGCACTACATGCGGCCGGGGCATAACACCCGTGCCGCGCAAAGCGCAGCGGCAGAGTAGAGGCAGGGTGCGATGGCGGATGTGAAGGCGTTGCGGGACTGGCGTTATTCGGTCGACCGGCAGGGCACTGCCTGGGCGGTGTTCGACCGCGAGGGCGAGAGCCAGAATTCACTGGGACGGCGGCCGCTCGAGGAATTGGGCGCCATCGTCGAGGAGGTGGAGCGGGCCGCCCGCGACCGCACGGTGCGCGGGCTGGTGTTCATCTCCGGCAAGGAGAAAGGGTTCATCGTCGGCGCCGACGTGCGCGAGTTCGAGGGGCTGGCCGACGAGCGGCAGATCATCGACAGCGTGACGGTGGTCAATGCCTACCTCGACCGCATCGAGCGGTTGCCGGTGCCGGTCGTGTGCTGCATCCATGGCTTCTGCCTGGGCGGCGGGCTGGAGCTGGCGCTGGCGTGCCACTGGCGCATCGCCACGCGCGACGACGCCACTCGCGTCGGCTTCCCCGAGGTGCGGCTCGGCATCTTCCCGGGCTTCAACGGGACGGTGCGCTCGATCCGCCAGGCGGGCGCGCTCTCGGCAATGCCGCTGATGCTGCAGGGGTCGATGATCCGTGCCGGCGCGGCGCGCGGCATGGGCCTGATCGACGAACTGGTGGCGAGCCCGCTCAATCTGCCGTGGGCCGCGCGCAAGGCGATCGAGCGCAAGCGCAAGTCGCGCGGCGCCCCGCTGTGGAAGGACTTGGTGCGGCAATGGCCGGCGCGTGGGCTGTTCGCCAGCAAGCTGCGGTCGGAAACCGCCAAGAAGGTGCGCGAAGATCACTACCCGGCGCCCTTCCGGCTGATCGACCTGTTCGAGACCCACGCAGGTCATCTCGACGGCATGAAGGTGGCGGAGACGCGGGCGTTCGCGCCGCTGATGCTGAGCGACACCGCGCGCAACCTGCGCCGCGTGTTCAAGCTCTCCGAAATGCTCAAGGCGCAGGCGCCCAAGGACCTCAACTACAAGCCGCTGCGCGCGCACGTGATCGGGGCGGGCGTGATGGGCGCCGACATCGCCGGCTGGTGCGTGGCCTCCGGCATGGAGGTGTCGCTGCAGGACGTGAACCCCGAGCAGATCGCCAAGGGGATCGAGGCGCAGAAGAAGCTGTTCCGCCGCAAGTTCAAGACGCGCGCTCAGCGCGACGCGGCACGCGCGCGGCTGATCGCCGACCCGCAGGGCACCAACATCGGCCGCGCCGACATCGTCATCGAGGCGGTGGTGGAGCGGCTGGACGTGAAGCAGAGCCTGTTCCAGTCGATCGAGGGCAAGCTGAAGCCCGGCGCGGTGCTGGCGACCAATACCTCCTCGATCATGATCGAGGACATCGCCAAGCCGCTGGCCGATCCTGGCCGGCTGATCGGCATCCATTTCTTCAACCCGGTGGCGCAGATGCCGCTGGTGGAGGTGATCCGCGGCGCCGGCAGCCGCGAGGAGGAGGTGCGCAAGGGCTGCGCGTTCGTGACAGCGATCGACAAGTTCCCGCTGGTGGTGAAGAGCAGCCCCGGCTTCCTCGTCAACCGCGTGCTGGGGCCGTACATGATGGGCGCCCTGCAGCGTGTCGAGCGCGGCGAGGCCAAGGAGAAGATCGACGAGGCGGCGCGCACCTTCGGCATGCCGATGGGGCCGGTGGAACTGGCCGACACGGTGGGGCTCGATGTGTGCGCCCATGTCGGCCGCATCCTCAATGCGCCGGCCGGCGAGGCGAGCAAGCTCGACCAGATGGTGGCCGCCGGCAAGCTCGGCAAGAAGTCAGGCGAGGGCTTCTACGTGTGGAAGGACGGCAAGCCGCAGAAGACGGAACCGGAAACGCCCTACGACAAATACGAGCTGGAACGGCTGGGGCGCGAGCTGGTCGACCCGCTGATCCGCGAATGCGAGCGCTGCCGCGACGAGCGGATTGTGGAGAGCGCCGATCTCGTCGATGCGGGCGTGATCTTCGGCACGGGGTTCGCGCCGTTCCGCGGTGGCCCGCTGCACTTCAAGGCCAACGAGCAGAAATCGAACGTCGAGCCGCTGCGGCGGCCCGCGGCCGAGTAAGACAGGACGAACACCATGGAAAAGACCCTTCGCCGCGTGGCCATCATCGGCGGCGTGCGCATTCCCTTCTGCCGCTCCAATACGCTCTATGCGGACGTCTCCAACCTGGAGATGATGACGGCGGTGCTGAACGGGCTGGTGGAGAAATACCATCTCGCCGGCGTGCATATCGACGAGGCGATCGGCGGCGCGGTGGTCTCCCACTCCAAGGACTGGAACCTGGCGCGCGAAGCGGTGCTCGGCACCAAGCTGGCGCGGTCGACGCCCGGCATCACAATCCAGCAGGCGTGCGGGACCAGCCTGCAGGCCGCCACCATGATCGCGGCCAAGATCGCCACCGGCGAGGAGGAGAGCGGCATCGCGATGGGCTCCGATACAACCTCGGACGCGCCGATCGTGTTCAAGCAGAAATTCGCGCATCGCCTGGTCGAGGCGCAGAACGCCAAGACGTTCGGGCAGCGGCTGGCGGCCTTCAAGGGCTTCTCGCCGGCGGAGCTGGCGCCGCAGCCTCCGAGCGTCAGCGAGCCGCGCACGGGACTGTCGATGGGCCAGCACGCTGAGCTGATGGCGCAGGAGTGGCACATCCCGCGCGTCGATCAGGACCAGCTTGCCTACGAGAGCCACAAGAAGGCGGCGGAAGCCTATCGCTCCGGCTACATGGACGACCTGGTGGTGCCGTTCGCCGGGGTATTTCGCGACAACAACCTGCGCGAGGACATCAGCCTCGACAAGATGGCGACGCTGAAGACCGCGTTCGACAAGTCCGAGCGCGGCACGCTGACGGCAGCGAACTCGACGCCGCTGACCGATGGCGCTGCGGCGGTGCTGCTGGCCTCGGAGGAGTGGGCGGCCAAGCGCGCCCTGCCGGTGCAGGCCTATCTGACCTACTCGCAGACGGCGGCGAACAACTTCGTCGACGATGAAGGCCTGCTGATGGCGCCGACGGTGGCGGTGTCGCGCATGCTGGAGCGCGCGCATCTGCAACTGCAGGATTTCGATTTCTACGAGATCCACGAGGCGTTCGCAGCGCAGGTGCTGGCCACGCTGAAGGCCTGGGAAGACCCGGCCTATTGCAAGAAGTACCTCGGCCGGGACCAGCCGATGGGGGCGATCGACCGTGCCAAGCTGAACGTCAAGGGCTCGAGCCTGGCGTTCGGACATCCGTTCGCGGCGACAGGGGCGCGCATCCTGGCCAACCTTGCCAAGCTGCTGTCCGAGCACGGCGGCCGCGGGCTGATCTCGGTGTGCACGGCGGGCGGCATGGGCGTGGCGGCGATCCTGGAGAGCGCCAAGGCGGCAGAGATGCGCGTCGCTGCCTGACCGGGACGCGGCGGGCGGTGCCGGCCTCTACGCGCCGCCCCGGTGCGCCGGCGCCTTCGCGCTCAGGTGCGCGATGCAGTGCGTGCGGATGTCCCTGAGGTCGCGCAGGGTGCGGTCAAGGTCCGCGCGCTTGGCCTGCAGGTCCTCGATGGCGGCTTCCACGCGCGAGAGCAGCATGCGCGTCTGCGCGATCTGGGCAGGATCGGCGTCGTAAAGTTCCAGGTACTGGGAAATTTCCTCCAGGCTGAAGCCGAGGTTCTTGCCGCGCAGGATCAGCATCAGCCGCGCCCGGTCGCGGCGGGAGTAGCTGCGCGCGGAGCCGCGGCGCGCGGGCGCGATCAGGCCCTTGGCCTCGTAGAAGCGGATGGTGCGGGTGGTGAGGCCAAGCTCGGCGGCCAGCTCACCGATGGCGTAGAGGCGCTCACCGTCCTGCGGTGTCGTATGCCGGACGGCGGCGCCGGAGCGGGGGGGTCTCATTTCGCCTTCTGCTTCGCGTCTTCCTCGGCCTTCAGCTCTTTTTTCGACAGCTTGCCGATCATGGTCTTGGGCAGCGAGTCGCGGAACTCGATCTGGGCCGGCATCTCGATCTTGGAAATCTTGGTCTCGAGGTGCCTCCTGATGTCGTCGGCGGTGGCTTTCACCCCGGCCTTGAGCTTGATGAAGGCTTTGGGCGCCTCGCCGCGGTACTGGTCCTTGATGCCGATGACGGTGACCTCCTCCACGCCCGGATATTCGTAGATCGCCTCCTCGACGCGGCGCGGATAGACGTTGTAGCCGGAGGCGATGATGAGATCCTTGATGCGGTCGACGATGAACACGAAGCCCTCCTCGTCCATCACGCCGACGTCGCCCGTGCGCAGATAGTCGCCGACGAACTGGTCGGCGGTGGCCTCCGGCTTGTTCCAGTAGCCCTTCATCACCTGCGGACCCTTGACGCAGATCTCGCCCTTCTCGCCGAGCGGAACCTCCTTGCTGGGATCGGCGAGATCGCGCAGCGACAGGATGGTGCCGGGCAGCGGCTGGCCGATGGAGCCGCTCTTGACGGGACCTTCGACGGGATTGCAGGTGACGCTGGGGCTGGCTTCGGTGAGGCCGTAGCCCTCCACCACCTTGCAGCCGGTCAGCCGCTCGAATTTCTCCTTGACGTCGATGGGCAGCGGCGCGCCGCCGGAAATGCAGTATTTCAACGAGGAAAGGTCGAACTTGTCGAGCTTGGGGTGCCCCAGCATGGCGATGAACATGGTGGGCACGCCAGGCATCACGGTGGGCTTGGTCTTGTCGATGAGCTTCAGCGCATCGAGCAGCACGAACCGGGGCATGATCACCATCTCGGCGCCCTGGCTGAGGGCGAAGTTCATCACCGCCGTCATCGCGAACACGTGGAAGAAGGGCAGCACCGCCAGCGTGCGCTCCTGCCCCTCCCGGAGATTGGTCGCCCAGGCCACACCCTGCTGGCAGTTGATGGAGATGTTGGCGTGGGTGAGCATGGCACCCTTGGGGATGCCGGTGGTGCCCCCGGTATACTGCAGCACGGCGATGTCGTTGTAGGGATCGATCGTCTGCTTCTGGTAGGTGCCGGCGTTGTTGACCACATCGGCGTCTGAGATGACCTTGGCCGCAACTTTCGATTTGGTGGGGTGCGCGAGCTCCTTGCTCTTGAAGAGCTTGAACAGGATCGACTTGGCGCCGGGCAGCAGGCCGGGGAAGGAGGCCACCACGGTCCGCTTGAGGGTGCCGGAGGCCAGCAGGGCCTCGACCTTGTCGAACAGCAGTTTCAGATCGAGCGTGACCATCAGGTCGGTGTCGCTGTCCTTGATCTGGGAGGCGAGCTCCTCGATCGTGTAGAGCGGATTGTAGTTAACGACGGTGCCGCCGGCCTTTAGCGTGCCGTAGTAGTAGATGATGAAGGTCGGGCAATTCGGCATGAACAGCCCCACCTTGGTGCCCTTCTTCACGCCGAGCTTCTGCAGCCCGGCGGCGGCGCGGTTCACCAGCGAGGCGATCTCTCGGTAGGTGATGGTCTTGCCGAGAAAATTGGTGCAGATGCGCGCGGCATGCCTGGCCGCGGCCATGTCGAGCAGTTCGTAAACCGGCGTGGGCGTGAACTTTTGCGCCCATTCCACGTCTTTGGGGTACTTGTTGAGCCATTGATAAGGGGGCGCCTGGCGGGCATCAGAGGCGGGGCTCGCCTGCGGTGTGCCTGACGACATTTTGAAATCCTCCGGGGCAAGGGCAGCGGGCCGCGGCCCGGCTGTTGCCGATGCATCCAGGATGTTGCCGGAAAGCCCGCGCGCCGATGACATAGAACACGCTTTTCGGCGCGCTGGCCAGCGTGGTCGCAGCCTGGGAACATGGGGCTGCAGAGGGCGTTTAGGCTGTTGGTTCAGCCTCCGCGGCCGTTCGTTGCATCGGCTAGACTAATCGGGGTTTTGCGTATATGTGACGGCTCAGCGTTCCGTCCGGGTACCCCGGACCAGCCCAGCGACCAACAAGGTTCCCCGACATGCCTGCTGCGGCACGGTGGGAGAGTGAAATGGACGATGTTGCAACCAAAATAATCGACATCCTGAAGAAGCACATGAAGGAACCGCGAGACGACATTGGTCTCGGTACGGCTCTGAACGACCTTAAGATCGAATCCCTCGATCTGGCGATGATCGTTTTCGATATCGAGGATACCTTCGGCATCGAAATTCCCTACAATGCGAACGAGGACGCAGCGGACTTCAAGACCGTCGGCTCGGTGGTCGACCGCGTGCGTGCCCTGGTCGCCGGTTCCGGCGCCGCTACGGCCAAAGCCTAGCCGAACGATACGGCTGCGCTGCCGGCGCGAAAAAACGGGTTAGAAGACCTAGATGACAGACACTGGCGCCCCGCGCCGCGTCGTTGTTACGGGCACGGGTGCCGTAACGCCGATCGGCACCACCGTTGCCGAGTTCTGGAACGGCGTTAAGGAAGGCAGGTTGGGGGTCGGGCCGCTTACCGGCTTCCCCACCGAGGACCTCAAGATCCTGATCGGCGCCCAGATCAGGGATTTCGATCACAAGGCCCGGCTGAAGCACTTCCGGCGCGACAAGATCATCCTGCACGCCGACCGCTACTCGTGGTTTGCCGCCGCCGCCGCCGACGAGGCGATCCGGCAGGCAGGGCTGGAGACGCCCTTCGCCAAACCCTACCGGGTGGCGTGCATCGTCGGCTCGGGTGCGGGCGGCCTCGTCACTTTCGAAACCGCCTACCGCGATCTTTTCATCCTCAACAAGCGCGCCACCCACCCGCTGACCCTGCTGCGCATCATCGGGTCGTCGGCGGCGGCGCACGTGGGCATCGAGTTCGGGGTGAAGGGGCCGACGTTTGCCACCTGCAGCGCCTGCTCCACGGCCGCGCATGCGATCGGCATCGGCCGCGACTACATCCGGCACGGGCTGGTGGACGTGGCCATCGTGGGCGCGT
Source organism: Hyphomicrobiaceae bacterium (assembly GCA_035550075.1). Lineage (GTDB taxonomy): Bacteria > Pseudomonadota > Alphaproteobacteria > Rhizobiales > Hyphomicrobiaceae > AWTP1-13. The sequence continues at coordinate 80,086 of DASZQG010000025.1, forward strand.
CCGAGGCGGTGCATACCTACGGCACGATGCGCGCCTGGCAGGCCATGCATGTGCTGTCGCCGGAAGGCATCTTCCCGTTCGCCAAGAAGCGCAACGGCACGGTGCTGGGCGAGGGCGCTGGCATCCTGGTGCTGGAATCGGAAGCGCACGCGAAGGCGCGCGGCGCCAAGATCCTGGGGGAGCTGTGCGGCTTCGGCATGACCTCCGACAGCAAGGACATGGTCAACCCCGACACCGAGGGGCCGAGCGAGGCGATGCGGTTGGCGCTGGCGGACGCAGGCATCGCGCCCGGCGATATCGATTATCTCAACGCGCACGGCACCGCGACCACCATCAACGACAAGAACGAGACGCTGGCGATCAAGAACGTGTTCGGTCCGCATGCGCACAAGCTCGCCATCTCCTCCACCAAGTCGATGCACGGCCACCCGCTGGGCGCGGGCGGCGGCATCGAGGCGGTGGCGTGCCTGAAGGCGATGGAGGAGAACTGGGTGCCCCCGACCATCGGGCTCGACGAGCCCGATCCCGAGTGCGACCTGGACTATGTGCCGAACGTTGGCCGCGAGAAGCAAGTGACCTACACGATGTCCAACTCGTTCGCGTTCGGCGGCCTCAACGCGGTGCTGGTGTTCGGCCCGGCGCCCTGACGGCTAGCGGTTTTCAGAAAACAATTCGGGCAGGCGCGCCGCGAGCGCGCCGGCAAGTTCCTCCGCCACGGTCGCGGTTCGCGGCGTGATCGCCTCGAACGCGCTGAGCAGCAGGTCGGGCGTGGTGGCGCCGAGCGGCAGCACCCGGCACCAGCCCTGGCGCGCCAGATAGGCCCGGTATTCCGCCTCGTAGCCGGTGATGGCAGCGGGATCGATGCTCAGCGACACTACCGGCAGCCGCGCGCCGACCGCTTCCGAGATCATTGCAGTCGAGTCGTCCGTGCAGACGATCGCGCTCGCGGCGGCGAGCACGCGCGCCGCGCTGCCCGGTCCCGCGGTGCGGTAGTCGATGAACTCGGCGAGGGGGCTGTGCACCTCGGCCGCGAGCGACGCCAGGGCATCGCCGAGGAAGGCGGACGAGCGGCGCGAGGTGGTGGCGATCCAGCGCGCGCCGCTTGCGGTGGCGGTGTCGCGCATGAGCTGCAGCAGCCGCAGCCAATCCTGCTCGCCGTAGCGGAAGACGCCGGAGTCGCCGCCGAGCAGCGCGCCGATCAGCCGCGGGGGGCGGGTGCCATCGACAGCGGGTGCGGATGCCGCGCCATCGGCCGGGGGCTCGGCGGCGGAGGGCGGAAAGCTCACGAGCTGGTTGGGCAGCACCGCCAGGCTGTCGAGGTAGACGATGTTGAGGCGCACCAGCGCCGGCGGCAGGCGGCGCAGGCTGCCGTAGAAGATATTGGGGCAGCCGAGCAGCGCGGCGATGGCGGCGTTGGCGGCGAGCGTTTCCCCGCCGGTCGACACGACGACGTCGGCGCGAGGCAGCGCGTCCGGTTTCAGCCCGTAGCCCAGGCGCAGGACGTGGCGCGGCGACACGCCCGCCTTCAGGAGGTGCTGCAGGGTGCGGGAGGGAACCAGGAGGCGCCGGCGCACGCGGAGCTGGTGGGTGACGACCGGGCGCAGGCGCGCCATGGCCGTGATCACGCCCTCGGACTGATGATAGTGGCCGGGCTTGCCATCAGACAGGAGCAGAACGTTGAGGGGGGCAAGCGGCACGGGCGACATTGCTCTCGCTACACCGCGACCCAAGAGGCGGATGCCGGAAATTGCGCGGGCCGGCGGCTGTGTGGCGGCTGGTGGGCCCGGCAGGACTCGAACCTGCAACCAGACGGTTATGAGCCGCCGGCTCTAACCATTGAGCTACGGGCCCCCACCCCGAGAGGGGGCGCGTTTCTATAGACCGCTTCCCACCGGTTGGAAACGCCCACGGCGAGGACGACGAGCGGTGCGGCTTGACCCCGGCCGGGCGCTGCGCCGGTGTTCCGGCACGGTGCGCGCGTGCTGCGTTCGGGAACATTCGCATGGTCGTCACTCAGCTTCCCAGAAATCGTGCTCGAGCGCCTGACGCCGATTGGTGCGCTGCACGCCGTCCGGTTGATGATGGCGGTGTGGTGGGTATGGATTTTCACATCGTGGCTGTGGTCTGGTTCTGCTGGCGATGCTGGCCCCAGTGTTGGAATCGATGCAGCCACTGATCTTCAGTATGGCGACGACCGCCGTGCTGATTGTGGCGGCCGCGCGGGAGGCGATATCGCTGCGCGGCGCGCCCCGTCAGGGTGCCGCGGGCCGATGGCACGTGCGGGATCGCACGCGGCGTCGCATCGCGGGCTCGCGGCGGGGAAAGTTTGCGACGACCATTTGCGTTTATTGCGATGCGTGACTAGGGTGCGGCGTTTTCAGATTCTTTCCTAATAAGAGTTCTCCAAAAATGTTGAAGCCAAACGGCCTATTTTATGGCTGGTATATCGTTGCCGCTATTGCCCTTATCACCACCACGACATCGGGCCTGGTCTTTTACAACTTGTCGGTTCTGCTCGACGCGTTCGTGGCAGAGCGTGGGTTCCCCGTCGGCCTGACGAGCACCGCCACGGCCACGTTCTTCATCTCCAGCGGCGTCGGCGGCGCGGTTGCGGGGCGGCTGGTCGATCGAATCGATGTTCGCGCCGTGATTGCCACCAGCGCAACAATCGGGGCCATCGCCCTGAGCTGCGTGGGGTCGCTGCGCGAGCTGTGGCACCTTTATGCTTTTCACGTGGTGTTCGGGCTGGCGCACGGGGCCACCAGCCTGGTGCCGGTGACGACGCTGATCACGCGCTGGTTCAACGTGCGGCGGGCCCTGGCGTTCTCGCTGGCCTCGACCGGGCTCTCACTGGGCGGGATCCTGGTGGCGCCGATCGTGTCGCTGCTGATTCTCGATTTCGGCTTGTCTGGGGCGGCACCGTGGATGGGGCTCGCCATGTTTCTCGGTATCGTGCCGGTGACACTGCTGGTGCTGCGCCCCGATCCCAAGGCGATGGGCCTGGCACCGGACGGTCCGCGCTTCGCCGACGAGCGGAATGCGCTCGACCAGCCGATGGTGAGCTTCGCAGAGGCGCGGCGCAGCCTTTATTTCTATGCGGTGTCGACGGCGTACCTGTTTCTGCTCGGCTCGCAGGTCGGGGCGATCGCCCACTTCTATCGCCTGGTGAACGTGCGCAGCGGCCCGCATACGGCGGCGCTGGCGCTGGCGTTCATGGCGAGCGCGAGCACGGCGGGGCGGCTGGCGGGCGGCGGACTGCTGCTCAAGGTGCGCGCGCGCTGGTTTGCGCTGGTGCTGATGCTGGTGCAGGCGGCCAGCCTCGCTCTCCTCGCCGGGGCGACGGAGCCGACGTCGATCCTGACCGCGGCGGTGCTGTTCGGCGTGACGATCGGCAACTCGCTGATGATGCACCCGCTGCTGCTGGCGGAGCGGTTCGGCCCGCGCGACTATGGCCGCATCTATTCGACCAGCCAGCTCGTGACGATGATCGGCGTGGCGGGCGGTCCCGCCCTGGTCGGCTGCATGTACGAGGCGACGGGCGGCTATGTGGTGCCTTTCCTGGCGATCTCGGCGCTGACGCTGATCGGGTTCGCGGTGTTCGCCGTGTACGGCAGCGAGCGCGACCTGGAGACGACGGCCTGAGGCGGCCTCACGCGAAGGCGGGGCGTGCGGCGCGGCGGCTGCGCCACAGCAGGAAGCCGATGATCGACACGTTGAGCAGGTTCCACAGCAGGCCATTGGCGAACGCCTGCGCGTAGGACCCCGTATAGTCGAAGATGGCGCCGGACATCCACCCGCCCAGCGCCATGCCGACGATGGTCGACATCACCACCAGCCCGACGCGGGCGCCGGCCTCTTGGGGCGGGAAGAATTCGCGTACGATGATGGCGTACATCGGCACGATGCCGCCCTGGAACAGCCCGAACAGGGCGGAGATGACGTAGAGCGAGGTGAGGCCGTCGAACAGGAGATACAGGAACAGCGCCACGCCCTGCATCAGCGAGCCCATCAGCAAGGTGGCGAGGCCGCCGATGCGGTCGGCGACGAAGCCGGACAGAATGCGGCTGACGATGCCGAAGCCCAGCATCAGCGACAGCATCTCCGCGCCCCGCGCGGCGCCGTAGCCGAGGTCTCCACAGTAGGCAACGATATGCACCTGCGGCATGGACATCGCCACGCAGCAGGCGACGCCGGCAAGGCACAAAATGCCCTGCAGCAGGTTGCGGCTGAGACCGGGCATGGCGCGGACCCTGGCGGCGGCGAGTGCGGTCTCGGCAACGCTGTGGGCGATGCGGCGGCGGAACACGAGCGCCAGCGGCAGCATCGTGAAAAGGCAGATGAGGCCGATGCCGATCTGGGTGAAGCGCCAGCCGTCGGTGGCGATGAAGTACTGCACCAGCGGGGGCCAGATGGCGCCGCCGATATAGTTGCCGGATGCGCAGATGGCGACGGCAATGCCGCGGCGGCGGGCGAACCAGTGGGACAGGTCGGCGATCAGCGGGGCGAAGGTGACCGAGCTGCCGAAGCCGATGGCGAGGTGTATCAGCGCGAACTGCCACAGGGTGGCGGCCAGCCCCGAGGCCACGTAGCCACCGCCGAGCGCGAGCACGCTGATGACGATCGGCATGACGATCCCCACCCGGTCGACCAGGCGGCCGATCAGCACGCCGCCTAGGGCGAAGCCGACCATGGCGAAGGTGTAGGGCAGGGAGGCGTCGGCGCGCACCGCGTGGAATTCCGCTTGCACCGCGGGCAGCGCCACCACCACGGACCACATGCCGACGCTGCCGATCGAGCCCAGGACGACGCCCGTGGCAAGCCGCATCCACGCGTAGGCGGATTCTATGTCGCTTGGGATCGTGCTGGCAGATTGGGCAGGGCTGGACATTGGCGCGGCACATTCCGCGCTCGCGCCCGGCTGGTCAAGCCCTGCGCCGTCGCGTCTGCATGTCAGTTATGCAAACGCAGCTGCAGGGGTGCACCGCGATGCACGCCACGCCCCGAGAGCGGAGCCGTTTACCGGCCCCTTGTCTTACGCACGCCCTTGAAGGGCTTCGGGTCGGCCTTCACGTCCATGAACTTCCCGGTTTTGTTGTCGCGCTTGGTCCAGGTGCCGGTGATCGGGTTCTTGATCTGCGAGCGGGCCTTCACCGCACCGGCGCGACGATCGTCACCGGGTGTCTTGTTCTTGGCCATGTGGATCTCCTTGCTAGCAACAGGCATTGAAGGTCGTCGATTCGACAGCGACGCGAAAACCGGAAAACGACGTCGACCTCCAAATGCCCACACCTTAGCGCGCGACGTTGCGCTGGCAATGCGAATCCTCAGCCGCGTCCGTGCACGGCCGATCCGCCCGGCCGCCGCAGCACGATGACGGCTGCGGTGAGATTGAGGAGGATGCAGAGGAACAGCGAGGCCGCATACGTGCCGCTGAGGTCGCGCACCAGTCCGAGGAGGCCGGGCCCGAAAGCGTAGGTGAACTGGCTGATGGCGGTGGAAAGCCCGATCAGCATGCCGAACGAGGCGGCGTCGAACTCGCGCTGCACGATCAGTGCCGGCAGGGTGATCAGGTTGCCGACGGAAAGGCCGTAGACCGCGCACGCGGCCCACAGGACGGAGGTGTCGGCACTGTTGGCCATGACCGCGAGGGCGGCCGCCTGGCTCGCCAGCGAACCGGCGCTGGCGAGGCGCTGGTCGAGCCGGTTGGCCATCGGCCCCAGCATGAGGCGTCCGGCGACGGCCATGGCCGTGGTGATACCGACCGCGACACCGGCGGCGCCGCGGCCGATGGTCGGCTCCAGGAAGGCGATCTGGTGCACGAGAAAGCCCGCCTGCGACATGAGGCCGAGCGCGAACGGCGCCGACACGCTCCAGAAGGCGAGGCTGCGCAGAGCCGCCGCGCGGGTCCACACCGGCGCCCTGTCACGCGCGGGCTCGCTGGTGCGTCCAGCAGGGTCCGGCGCGGATCGCGCGGGCGGCCCGAGCACAAGCAGGGCAAGCGGCACCAGGATCACCAGGATCAGCCCGGCGCCGGTCAGCATCGCGCGCTGGAAGCCGATCGCCTGCGCCAGGAACACCAGCGCGGGCACCACGGCGATGCCGCCGAAGCTCGCCCCGGTCAGCGCAAGGCTGATGGCCAGCCCGCGCCGGCGGTCGAACCACAAACCCACGATGTTGGTGATGGCGCCGACGCTGAGGGTGGCCCAGGCGCAGGCCATCACAAGGTAGGCGGCGAAAAGCTGCCAAGGCGCGCTGACGAGCGGGATCAGGGCCACCGACAAGGCAAGGGCGCCGGCGCCCGCCAGCACGCTGCCGCGGATGCCGAACACGCGGATCAGGTCGTTGATGTAGACGACCAGCAGGGCGCTGACGAGGTAGTAGACGGTGCTGGCGCCGGCGATGAGACCGGTCGGCCAGCCGAATCGGCCATGCAATTCGGCTAGGTAGAAGCCGTGGCCATAGAAGCCGAAGCCCCAGCACAGCACGGCCATCACGAAGCACACGAACACGACGCGCCAGCCCGGATAGCGCGTGGATGACTCCTCTAGCATGGGCGGGACATCCCCTGCCGGCGGCGGCCCAGCGTGCCTCGGCGCACCGCGGGTTTCAGGGCTGTGGAGGAACCGGAGGCGGCGCTTGCACCGGCCTCTTTGTCCACTCCCAATGCCCCCGCGCCGCGGGCCTGAGTGATTCGGGCGGCGGCAGACGGCTCGAGCGAGAAACGCGGATGGGGAAGAACATCCTGATCTTCTCTGACGGCACCGGCTTCGCCGGCGGCTACGCGCCCGACGAGACGCGCAGCAACGTCTACAAGCTGTTTCGCGCCACGCGCGTATCGCCCGACACCTGCATCGACCCGAAGCTGCAGATCGCCTTCTACGACGCGGGCCTTGGCTCGCGCGCCAAGGGCGAGGCGATCAAGATCAAGTGGTGGCGCCGGGTCTACAACCTGCTCAGCCGCGCGACGGGGCTCGGCATCACCCAGTACATTATCGACTGCTATGCCGAGATCATCCGGGTGTGGCAACCGGGCGACCGCATCTACCTGTTCGGGTTCAGCCGCGGGGCCTACACGGTGCGCTGCGTCGGGGGCGTCCTCAAGTACTGCGGCGTGCCGACGGCTGTGCGGACGAGCCATGGGCAGGCGCGGCCCCTGCAGCGCGACCTCAAATCCGCGCGGCGCATCGCGGCGGAAGCGGTCAAGCGGGTCTACCAGCACGGCAGCTCCATGCGCGGCGATCCGCGGCGGGAGGAGCGCGAGGACCGGGCCGCGCGGTTTCGCGCGAAATACTGTTCGGGCGACGGCCGGATCTCCAACACCGCGCCCTACTTCATCGGCGTGTGGGAGACGGTGGAGACGCTGGGCGCCGGCACGCTGGCGCTGAGCCTGTTCGCGGGGCTCTACGAAGCGCTGTGCGTGGCGGGCGCGCTCGTCGGAGGACTGAAGACGGGCATTCCGCCCGTCGTGTCGTTCGCGCTGTTCGGGCTCGTTGCGCCGATGGCGGCCTACGCTGCCGCCTGCTGGCGCTACGGCGGCTGGGTGAGTCTCGCCCGCTACCGCATGGCGTTCTACGACACCAAGCTGCACTACGCCGTGCGCTACGCCAGACACGCCCTCTCCATCGACGAGAATCGCCGCAGGTTCAGTTGTGTACCATGGGAGGAGGAGCCGCCGCGATACGCTTCGCTGCCGCTGGCGGAGGGCGTGCCGCGCGTGCGCCAGGTCTGGTTCGCCGGCAACCACGCCGACATCGGCGGGGGGTATCCCGAGACGGAGTCGCGGCTCTCCGACATCGCCTTGTCGTGGATGGTCGCGGAGGCCACCAGCCTCCCGCAGCCGATCCTGATCGACCCCTCCGTGCTGAAGCTCTATCCCGACAGCGGCGCCCTGCAGCACGACGAGCGCAAAGCGTTCAGGGCTGGCTGGCCCACCTGGATGATCGACTCGTTGGAGAGGGTGTTCGG
>DASZQG010000026.1:0-31292 GCA_035550075.1 Hyphomicrobiaceae bacterium
GCGGGAAAGCGAGGCGCCGGGCATCTATGAGCGGACAAAGGTGCTCGTTGCGGTAATGCTGGAGCGGCTGGAGGAGGGAGCGCACGGAAAGCAGCAATGACGCTCACTCCCAAGCTGCTCTCGTTCGATGTGTTCGGCACGCTGAGCAGCGTGCGCGACAGTTCCTACGGTGCGTTCGCGCGTATCCTGCGCGACGCCGGCGCGCCGCACGTGGACGTCAAGACGTTCTGGGAGGCGTGGGAGGAACGGAATATCGAGAGCTACTGGGCGCCGTACCGGCCCTACAAGGATATCTGCCACGACAGCCTGGCGGCGACCTTTGCGGCATTCGGCATCAACGGAGACCCCCGCACGATCTCCTACTATTTCGATGCGTTTTCCGGCTTCAACCTCTACCCCGACGTGCTCGACACACTTGAGACGCTCTCGCGCCGGTTCAAGCTCGCCATCGTTTCAAACATTGATGATGACCTGCTGGCGGCGACACGCCTGCCGCGCACGTTCGATCTCGTCTGCACCGCCGAACGGGCGCGCGGCTACAAGCCGGACGGCACGCTCTTTCGCTATCTGCTGGCCAACGCCGGCGTGGGACGGGACGACATTCTGCACAGTGGCCAATCCCAGTTCACCGACATGGTGGGGGCGAAACCTCTCGGGCTGATGGTGGCGTGGATCAACCGGCGCGGCGTGGAGCTGAGCACGAAGGTGCCGCGACCCGACTACCAAGTTCCAGACCTCGCCTCCTTAATTCCCATCGTCATGCCGGCGCTTTGATAACGCGCCGGCCGTTCTTGCCTGCCGCTTCAGCGGGAGGTGGTCTGGAAGACCACGGGGATGTGCACGGCCGACAGGTCCACGTTGTTGAGCACCCAAATGCCGCCCAGGGCAATGAGCCCTGCCATCAGCACGCTCGGCAAGGTGCGCACCAGAACGCCAAGCAGGGCTGCAAACGCGCTCAGTATCCGCTCGCCGGCCTCCCACAGTTCCCTTGCCGCCCTAAAGAGGGCCCAGATGACGCCGGCAAAGACGACGGCGAGCAGAACCTGCTTCCACAGGGGCCAATCCTGCCAGGGAACGCGCGTGAGGTGCGAAATCTGGTCGACGGACCACGTCCAGATCATTTGCACGAAGCGGAAAATCGCTGCGATGCCCTGTTGCAGAAACCGCAAGAGCTGGTCGAAGAACTGCTGCATGGTCAGGCCTCCGCGAGAAAAACTCAACAATGGCGAGGTGCACCCAGCGTCCCCAACTCAAACGCCGCGGCAAGCCGCTCGTTCCTGCGCGGCGTTCGAGGCGGACCGATGGCGCCGCGCAAGGGTCGGAAAGCCCTGGAAGATGTCGCATTGAAAATTTTTGCGGCCAAGTGATCGGATGGCGTCGCGTCCGCGAGGCAGCTACAGGTTGTTCGCGACGGGGCGCAGGCGGTAACGTAGACGGTATGCAAGGCTGGGAGAGAACGGGATGGGCAAGAAAATCGCGATCGTGGGGACGGGCGCCGTCGGGGGCTATGCCGGCGCGCACATGGCGCAGGCCGGCGAGGACGTCACCTTCATCGATCCGTGGCCCGAGCATGTCGAGCATATGCGCAAGCACGGCCTGCGCGTGACCCACGCGCGCGAGGTGGCCGAGTTCACGGTGCCGGTGCGTGCGCTGCACATCACGGACGTGCAGCAGCTCAGCAAGGAGAAGCCGGTTGATATCGCCTTCGTCTGCACGAAGGCTTACGACACCGCCTGGGCGACGGCGATGATCCGGCCCTATCTCGCCGCCGACGGCTTCGTCGTGTCGCTGCAGAACTGCATGAACGAGGAGACGGTGGCGGGCGTGGTGGGCTGGGGCAAGACCATCGGCTGCATCGCCAGCATGATCACCGTGAATTTGCCGGAGCCGGGCCTTGTGCATCGCGGTGCCGGCAAGGGCGGCGCACGGCATACGGTGTTCCGCACGGGCGAGGTGCACGGGCGCATCACGCCGCGGCTGGAGGAGGTGTGCCGGCTGGTCGGGTACGCCGATAGCGCCAAAGTCACCACCAACCTGTGGGGCGAGCGGTGGTCGAAGCTGGTGGCGAACGTGATGGGCAACGGCCTCTCCGCCTGCACGGGACTCTCAGGGTCGCAACTGGTCGAGAACGAGCCGATCCGGCGCTTCTCGACGCGGCTCGGCAGCGAAGCGATCCGGGTCGGTCAGGCGCTCGGCTATCAGCTCGAGGAAATCCTGCACCTCGATCCCGAGGTTCTGGCGCGCGCCGGTGAGGGCGATGAGGCGGCGATGCGCGTCGCAACCGAGCAGCGTCTCAATGACCGCAAGCACGTCGCAGGCGAGCAGCGGCCGTCGATGGCGCAGGACATGCAGAAGGGCAGGCGCACGGAGATCCAGTTCCTGAACGGCTACGTGGTCACGCAGGGCGAGAAGGTGGGGCTGGCCTGCCGGGCCAATGCGGCGCTGACGGATATTGTCGTGCGGGTGGAGCGCGGCGAGCTGAAACCCGATCCACGGCACATCACCGAGCTGCGGCTGAACTGACGGAGTGTGCAGCGCGAAGTACAACACACGGATGAATCGGCTCCGGCCATGGTTTTGCCGCATGTGTGTTCTGGTCTAGGCTGACGAGGGCGGCAGGGGCCTCAGATGAACAAGGTAATCGCCCTGATACCGATTCTGGCGTGGGCGGGCGTCGTGTCCACGGCCGGGTCCTCGCGCCTTGATGCGGATGCCCGCAAAACTCGCGCCGCGTATGCCGAGGCCGTCACGGTGGCGCAGCCGCGCCTGCCCGAGCCGGTGATCGTCAAGGTGCCCCAGCGGGCCCACCCCGCACCGCCAATCAATCCCGCTGACAGCGCCGGTCTGGCACGCGCCCTGCAGAGCGAGCTGAAGCGCGTGGGCTGTTACGAGGGTCACGTCAGCAGCGTGTGGACACCTGCGGCGCGCAAAGCGATGCAGACCTTCACCGAGCGCACCAACGCGCGACTGCCCGTCGACAAGCCGGACGTGGTGCTGCTCAGCCTGGTGCAGAGCCATCGGGAGCCCGTATGCGTGGCGGAGGCCGCGACCCTGGGTGAGGTGCCGAAGGTGGCGGAGAAGAGCGCTGTTGCGAGTCCGGCGCTGGTGCCGGCTGCAGCCGCCGTTCCCGCCGTGGCATTGCCGGCAATGCATTCTCGCGACAAGGGCGCGCCCGCACCGGTGCCGAAGCGCGAGATGGCAAGAGACAAGGCGGTGCCGGTTACGCCGTCCCGGCAGGCTGCCGTCTCGCCCCAGGCCAACTCGGACGACTCGGGCAGCCTCGAGCCCAAGGCACCTAGCAGCGCCGCGCGCCGTACCAGTGGTCCGGTGCCGCCTGCTGGCATCCGCGGACACCGTAGCCGCCGTCCGGCCAAGCACGACGCCGATCAGCCGCCCAAGTTCATCCGGTCCTTCATCCGCAGCGTGAAGCGCACGCTGGCCCCGCTCGGGCTGGACTAGGCCATCCCGCCTTTATCGGAGCCCGACGAATCGCTTAAGCTTTATGGAGACGTGTGCGTACAGGGATCGGGAGAGCTTCCGTGCGCATCGTGGTCCGCGCCTTTCAAATTCTCATCGAGGCGCTCAACGCCATCATTCTCGCCGCGTCGATCGGGGTGGCCAGCGGGACGCTGGCCTGCGCCTATACGCACCGGCTCGAAAGCGGGTTGCGGGTGGCCGCCGCGGGCTTTGCGGTCGCCGGCATCGTGTTCGCCATCGCCATCTGGCGCAAGCATCGCCGGGCCACCGAGGTTGCGCCGGTTCTGCCGCTGGCGGGCTACTCGCCGGCACACTGACGGCCAGGGCGACGGCGGGGCGCTTGACGCCGCTGCGCGGAGTGCGGCACTACAACCTGAAATGCGGGCCTCTCGCACCTTTGCCCTTGTCTCGGCTGGGATCGGCGCCTTGGCGCTGCGAGCCGCGCACGCTCCCGGATCGAGGACGGCCCATGGCTGAAGAACCACTGCCATTCAGAAAAACGATCACCTTTGCCTACGGCGAGCCGCGCGAGTTGGCGCCGGGCGTAGTGCGCATCGTTGCCAACAACCCCGGTCCGTTCACGTACAAGGGCACCAACACCTACCTGGTCGGCAGCAAGGACCTCGCGCTGATAGATCCAGGCCCGGAGGACGAGGCGCACCTTGAGGCCATCCTCAAGGCAATCGGCCCGCGCCGACTGACCCATGTGCTCATCACCCATACGCATCGCGACCATACCGATGGCTTGCCGGCCCTGATCGCCGCCACGGGCGCCAGGACCGTGGGCTTCGGCCGGCGTGCGGCTCAGCGCGGCAGCAAGCGGACCAGCCCGTCGGGCAGCGAGTTCGTGGACCAGGATTTCATTCCGGACGTGCCGCTCGTCGACGGCCAGGGCCTGCAGGGCGACGGCTGGAGCTTCACGGCCCTGCACACGCCCGGCCACGCTCCCGATCACCTGTGCTTCGCCCTGGGTGGCAGCAAAATTCTTTTCTCCGGCGATCACGTGATGGGCTGGAACACCAGCGTGGTTGCGCCGCCGGAAGGCAACATGGCTGCCTACATCCGCTCGCTGGAGCTGCTGACCGAGCGGGACGATGCGGTCTACTTTCCCGGGCATGGCGGGCAGGTGACCGAGCCGCAGCGGCTCGCGAAGGCCTACCTGCTGCACCGCAGAATGCGCGAGCAGTCGATTCTGGCCTGCATCCGCGAGGGCAATGCCACCGTGCGCACGATCGTGCCGGTGGTCTACAAGGATCTCGATCCGAAGCTTCTCAACGCTGCGTCTCTCTCGGTGCTCGCCCACGTGGAGCACTTGGTTGAGCGCGGTCTGGTGCGCTGCGAGGTTCCTCTTTCTGCAGACCGCGTGCTTTCAGCCGTTTGAGCAGCGCGCCCGCGCGCGTGCGCCGCGAGCGGCGGCCCACGATGGCGTCGGGGGCTGTGGTGTCGAGGCGGGCGCGCAATTCGGCGAAGAACTGGCGCACCCGCATGGCGTTCTGGCCGAAGTCGGCGCGGCCATACCGGGAAGCTGAGCGGATGTCGATGCGGGCACGTCCGGCGCTGCCGTCGATGCGGATCGAGATGTCGTCAGGGAAGCCGATGATGAGGGTCTGATCGACGGCCTCCAGTGTTCCGGGCCTTGCCGGACGCGCGGAGGGCGGCGTCGCCGCGACCACTCGCCAGCGGAGGCGATAGACGGCTTCCACTACCAGCTCGAACGCCTCTTCGGGCGAGCGATCGATGACGATCGGGTGCAGGTCAGGATATGCAGCCTGCTGGAGCGGTGCGAAGCGGGCGGTGTAGGCCGCAGCGTTCGCCGCGCCGCCGCGCTGGGCGGCGAGGGCCACGAACGCGGGTGGCGACTGCGGATCGGTGGTGATGTCGTTGATCTTCGGCAGGCTGAAATAGGCCGGCAGGTAGGTCATGGGCCAAGCCAACATGGCAAGCGGCAGAAGAATGCCGACGGCTGCAGCTCCAGCGCCGGCCAGACCGCGGCGCCAGATCTGCGCCATGGCGATCAACCCCGCCAACACGGCGAGAATCGACCCGCCGATCACCACCAGAAGCAGGTTGATCACGACCGGCGTGGGAAAGGACGCGAGCCGATGCAGCACCACGCCGACCGCGGCGACCGCGGCCATGAACACGGCGATGCGAAAAGACCAGCGCGCCAGCGGCGCGGTCGTCAGTGTCGACCGATCGATCATCGCCAAATGCGTCTTTCAATGTGGGCCCAGCCATATCAGCGTTTCGAAGCCGAAGCCACCGGCGGGCGCCGCGTGCCGCAGGAATCCCGGCCGTTTGCCGCACGATTGCGTGGAAATTTCGGCGCGCTGCGAGCGCCGGGCCGGTATCGGCGCCTAGAGCCCGGTCAGAGCCTGAGCGCGCGGGCCGGCAAGTGCCCTGATTGCCGAGCGCATCGCTTCGGCAAAGGCCGCGCCACCGCTCCAGCGCCAGGCGCCGCCATCCCCGTCGTGGTTCGGGGCGGGGCGGGTGCGCATGGCCTCGACGTTGGAGAGGAGCACGATGCGGCGGAAATAACCGCCTGCCTGCATCTGTAATCGGGCCATCAGGCGCCGAGCGTCGCTCTCGCAATCGATCGCGTCCTTGTAGGTCACCGCCAGGATGCTGGTGCGCCGAAGGTGCGGCGGCAGAGCGAGCCACGCGCGCTGCTCGCTGGCCTTCCAGGCCTGCAGGGCGGGGGTGCACCACACGGCGATGTCGGCGCGCCGGCAGGCGCGGGCAGCCGTCTGGTCGAGATGATCGAGGCCGCTCGCCAAGCCGGGCGTATCGACGACGTCGAAGGTTTCGAGCTGGGACAGCGGCAGCCGCAAGCGCAGGTGCTGAACCTCATGCGCGCCAAGCCGATAAAGCTGATCCCAGGCCGCAGCGATGCGCCGCCGGCTGCGAAGCTCAGCCGTCAGCGACGGGCGTGTGCCGTGCTCGATCAGCACCGGCAAGGTCGTTCGCTCGGCGATGCCGGTGGGTACAGCGGCGCAGCCGAGCAGCACGTTCACCAGCGAGGATTTGCCGGCGTTGAACTCCCCCATGACGACAATGCGCGGCAGGCGAGCGCGCGCGCGGTGCCGCGTGCGGACCACACCAGTTGCTGCGGGTGAGGGGGCCGCGCCTTCGGCCGTCAGGATGGCTGCATCATTGTCCACGCGCGCCACCCCCGAGCCTGCCGGTGTCCAGGGCCCGAACCACGGCTTCCACCTGCTCGATGAACACCGCACACGCCGTCTGGCGCTCGATCGAAGCCGTGGCGCGCTTCTCCTGCTCGGCCACGAAGCGGGCGAGGCTCGCCTCATCGGCCGAGCCTTCCAGGAGCTGGCATTGGGCCTTCAAGTGGGCGCTTCGGTGCTCGATGCCGGCAAGCAGGCCGCCGCTGATGGCGTTCGCGCGCTGCATGGTGCTGGCGACCCGCTGCTCAAGCTGGCTGCGCGCCTCGGTCACGAGCTGGTCGACGATGGTGAGAAACTCGCTCTCGATCAGGTGCTGGAGATGGTCGGCGCGCTCATGCGGCGTCTTGCGCGTTCCAAACCACAGCTTCCACCACGGCATGGAGAGGTCCATGGCGAGGGTATCGGACAGCGAGGACATGGCCGGATAGGATCGATCCGGCGAGCCGGGCGCCTCCAGAACCGAGCCGGAGTAGCCCGGCAGCAGACGAGAGACGATCACCTTGAGCTGGGGATAGAGGAACTCCTCGATCCTCAGAAGATCGGCCATGGTGCGGTCGAAGGCGGCGATGTAGGCCGCCTCGATCTGTGCGCGCAGCGGCATCACGTTGCACACCCAGGTCTTCTCGGTGCGGTTCTCCGCCGCCAGCAGAAGCTCGTCGGCCTGCTCGTCGGCGAACTGGCGCACGATCTGGCGCAGCTCGCCGCCCAGGAACTCGACGCCGCTGGCGACGACCTGGTTGAGGTGGCCTTCGATTTCCACGAAGGTAGTTTGCAGGGCCCCGGCGCGTTGCTCGAAATGGGCGAGCGACCGGCGCTCCTCGTCGATCCGCGCATTCAGGTCCTGCGCCTCCTTGCGGCGGGCGCGCAGCAGATCATCGGCCGACCTCAGTTCGGCCTTTGCGGCGATGTCGGCGGACCTGACGAGTTCGAGAAAGCACACGCCGATCTGCCGGTAGAGGACGGCGATACTGCTGCCCGCCATCAATTGATTGATGGCCTGCGACACGGCGCGGATGCCGGAACTGGCATGCAGGGCGGCAGCGACCCGAGACTGATCAGCGGGCGCGAGCTTCGGCGACGTGGCGTCGATGCTGCGCGGCAGGCCGGCTTCCCAGAGCGCCGCAAGCTGGCCGCGCTTCAGGCCGGTGCGCACGTCGGCGCGCTCGCAATCGAGGCTGAGGTTGCCGAACCAGGCGCTGCCGGTGATGACCGGGATCTCGAGCGAGGGAAACTCCAGGCGCAGCCGCTGCTCGACGATGCGCCGGACGGCAACGGCATCAGTCACCGGGTTGGGCAGCTGGTCGGCGCGGTTGATGAAGACGATGATGCGTTCCTTGTGCAGCCCGTTGAGCAAGCGCAGCATGGAGATGTCGGCGGCGGAAAGTGGCTGCAGCGCGGAAATCACGAACACGTAGATGTCCGGGTTCTCCAGGCTGCGGCGGGTGATCTCGTCACGCACCAGGAAGGGATCGTTGGTGCCCGGCGTATCGATCAGCGTGACGGGGAAGGCGAAGGGCCCGTCGCTGAAGAACAGCTCAGCGGTGCGAGTAATGTCGGAGTAGCGCTTGCGCGGGTTGCGGCTGGCCTGAGGATCCTCGAAGTCATCGCCGGCGCTGATGTAGTCGGTGAGCAGCTCCGGCGTGATGGTCTTGTGCCGGTGGCAGGTGCCGAGCAGCTGCTGGAAGCTCTTTCCCAGCCGGCGCTCGGCGCGCTTGCGCATCACCTCGAGCTGGGCGCGCAGAAGCTCGGGATGGAACTCCGGCACCAGCCGCTCGGTCAGCTCGCGCAGCCGCCCGCCGCCCTCGGCCAGGTTCCGCCACTCGTCGCCGGAGAACATCTGAAATACAGCGGCGTGTTCGGGCGGATTCGGACTGCGGCGGAAGTGCAGCGAGGTGACGACCGCCGTCCAGGGGTTGATGTCGGTCGGCAGCAGGCCGGGCCGCTGCGTGAGGGCGTTGATGAAGGTGCTCTTGCCGGCTTTGACCTGGCCGATCACGGCGATGCGGCAGGTGCGCTGCTGGAGTTGCTTGCGGGCCTCAAGCAGGAGGGGCTGTGCATGTTCGCCCAGATGCCGCTCAAGCTCGAACGCCAGAGCGAGCAGGCTGCGACGGGCTTCCTCGAGGCGTGCACCGATGGTTTCGCCGGCGGGGGTCCGGCGCTGGGTGGCAAAGGCGCGGCCGGAGGTTCCAGGGTGCACCGGCGGCGGCAAGCTTATACCCATGCAGTTTGCTCTCTGACCCCGTGCCGTTGACGCCGCAAGCGGCTGCGCCTGTGCCCAGCCGTGCAAACGAACGTGTCCCGTCCCGAAGCATGTCGCGGGGAAACCACAGGTCAACGTTAAGACGGCGGCGCGGTTAATTTGCAGCGCGGTGCGCCTGGGCAGCCGGCGCGCCGCAGTGGGGGCCGTCTTTTGGCCTAGATCACGCGGCCCGTGGCCTCGTCGATCAGGTGCATGTTGTTGAGGTCGGCGGCCATGCGAAGCGCCGCGCCATCGCGCGCACCGGCATTGGGATTGACCCGCCCGCACACCTGGGTCCCGTTAAGCGGGAAATACACCAGCGTCTCCATCCCCATTGGCTCGGTGACGTCGAGGTTGGCCTCGAACGGTACGCGGCCGGGTTCCAGATGGGGGCCGGCCTCGGTCAGATGTTCCGGCCGCAGGCCCAGCAGAAGCTTGCCGTTGCGGGCATGGCCGCGGTAGCGGTCGGCGCGGGCGGCGGGAATGGGCAGCGTGAGCGCGTCGGTGAGGCGCAAGTTGAGCGCACCGCTGGTTTCCTCGATCCGGCAGGGGATGAAGTTCATCGCCGGGGAGCCGATGAAGCCCGCCACGAAGCGCGTCTTGGGTGCGTGATAGAGTTCCTGTGGCGTGCCGACCTGCTCGATCACGCCCTGGTTCATCACCACCACCCGGTCGGCCAGCGTCATGGCCTCGACCTGATCATGGGTGACATAGACGGTGGTGGTGCGCACCTGCTGGTGCACCTTCTTGATCTCGGTGCGCATCTGCACGCGCAGCTTGGCATCGAGGTTCGAGAGCGGCTCGTCGAACAGGAACACCTTGGGGTTGCGCACGATGGCGCGACCCATGGCGACGCGCTGGCGCTGGCCGCCGGACAGCGCCTTCGGCTTGCGGTCCAGCAACTCAGCGATGTCGAGGATGCGCGCGGCCTCGTCGACCCGCTGCTTGATCTCCTTCTTCGGGTAGCGCTTGAGCCGGAGCCCGAACGACATGTTCTGCGCCACCGTCATGTGCGGGTAGAGCGCGTAGTTCTGAAACACCATGGCGATGTCCCGATCCTTCGGCGGCACGTCGTTGACGACGTCGCCGGCGATCGAAATCTCCCCGCTCGTGATGTCTTCCAGGCCTGCGATCATCCTCAGCGTGGTCGACTTTCCGCAGCCCGATGGTCCCACAAGCACGACGAACTCGTGGTCAGCGATCTCGAGGTCGATGCCCCGCACGGCTTCGACATCGTCGTAGCGCTTGACGATCTTGCGAAGTTTGACTTCCGCCATCGGTTCTCAACCCTTGGTGGCGCCGGCGGTCAGGCCGGCAATGTAATAGTCCATCAGGAAGGCGTAGATGATGAGGGGCGGGGCAGCGCCGAGCAGCGCCCCCGTCATGATCTGCCCCCAATTGAACACGTCGCCCTTGATCAGGGAGGTGATGATGCCGACCGGCAGCACGAGCTGCTCGGTCGAGGTGGTAAAGGCGAGCGGATACAGGAATTGTGCCCAGCTCACCGTGAAGGCGAATATGGTGGCGGCAATCAGCCCGGGCAACGCGACGGGGATGAAGATCTTGGTGAGCGTCTGCAGCCAGCCCGCACCGTCGATCAGGGCCGCCTCATCCAGCTCCTTGGGGATCGAGGCGAAGTAGCCGATCATGATCCAGGTGCAGAACGGCACGGTCAGCGTCGGATAGACAATGAGCAGCACGTACCACTTGTTGATGAGCTGGATGCCGGTCCAGTCGTTGAACGTAACGAACATCTTGAAGAGCGGCAGGAACAGCAGCGTGTCCGGGATCAGGTAGGTGAGAAACACGCCGGTCGCCAGGGTGGCCGAGCCCCAGAAACGCATGCGCGATAACGCGAAGGCGGCCGGCACGCTGATCAGCATGGTGGTGACGACGACGATGATCGAGACGATCACCGAATTGAGGAAGTAGACTTGGTAGTTATTGGAGAACAGCAGCTCGCGATAGTTGTCGAGCGTGGGATGGAAGACCCACCACGGATTGGTTGCCGCCGAAATCTCGGCGCTGGTTTTCAGCGACGTGATCAGCATGTAGATCGGCGGCAACAGGAAGAAAACCACGAACAGGCACAGGAAAAAGTAGGACCAGCGCAGCGCCCATTTGCGATCGCGACTCATGCTGCGGTAGCGCGGGCGAGGTCCCGTGCGGGGGGAGGCGGCAGCCGCGACAGCCATTACACTTCACTCCCACGCTTGGAGATGTCACGCAGGATGAAGATGGCGGCGATCGCCAGGATCGGCACCATGAACAGCGAAACGGCGGCGCCCTGCGGAATGTCGATGCTCTGAATGCCGACGCGAAAGGCCCACGTGGCGAACACGTGCGTTTTGTCGATCGGCCCGCCGGCGGTCAGGATCTGGACGATGTCGAAGTTGGCGAAGGTCACGATCAGCGAGAACAGGGCCGTGATGGCGATGATGTTGCGCATCATCGGCAAGGTCACGTACCAGATGCGCTGCCACCAGTTGGCGCCGTCGATGGCGGCGGCCTCGTAGAGCTGCTCTGGCACCGACTTGAGGGCCGCCAGGTACATGATCATGAAGAACGGCGAGCCGATCCAGATGTTGACCAGGATGACCGAGAAGCGCGCCCAGTACGCGTCGCCGGTCCAATGGATGGGGCCGACATCGAACAAGCCCAATACCCAGTTGAAGGCGCTGTAGGAGGGATCGAACAGCCAGAGCCAGCACAGCGTGCTCATCGCCGGCGGGATCACCCAGGGCACGAGCAGCATGCCGCGCCATTTGCGCTGGCCCTTCGCCGGGATGTTGTGGACGAAGTGCGCGACGACAAAACCGATGATGGCTTTGAAGAAAACGGCCGTCAGCGCAAAGATGCAGGACTGCTGCACCACCATCCAGAATGTCTCGCGCCTGAACAGGAACTGGAAGTTTCCAAAACCGATGAACTTGGTCATGCCCTTGTTGAGCGTGGCCAGGTGAACCGCATAAAGCGCCGGATACACGACCAGCAGGGCGACGAGCAGGATCAGCGGCAGCGTCATGAAAAACGCGATGGTCGATTTGCGCTGCATGGTCTTGCGCAGGCTCGAACGCCGAACGGCTTTCGCTGCAACTTGACCTTGTCCTGGCAGAACCGCGTCGACCATGGGGGCCTCCAACTCCTCCTCAGTGCATTGCGAGCTGCGGCGGCCGCGCACCGGCGAGGGTGCGGCCGCCGCGACATTTCGAAGGCTACGTGCGCAGGAAGCCTTCGCACTCCTGTTCGGCCCAGGCGAGCGTCTTCTCGAGCGGCTCGCCTTGCATGAAGCGTACGACCATCTTGGTCTGGACCGCCTGGGTATAGATCTGGAAGGCGATCTTCGGCGGGGCCGGAGCGGCCGACACCGACAGGATCTGATGGTTGAACGGGTTCGGGTAGTGGAACAGCGTGCCCTTGGGCGGAGATTCCTCTGCCCAGGTCTTGAAGTCGGTCAGCTTCTCGAACGACGGCAGGTCGTAGCCGGCGCTCGCGGCGACCATCTTCTCCGCGGCCGCGCGCGTGGAGAGCGCCCGCAGCAGGCTCTTGGCGGCCGGCTTGTTCTTGGAGAAGCCCCAGATCGCCCAGAAGTAGGGTAGGAACGGCGCATAGCGGCCGTTCGGACCCGCGGGCGAGCCATGCGTCCAGCACTGCTCCGCAACCTTCGGCGCGTCGCGCTTGGCCACGGCCCAGGCGCTCGGCGGGTTGAGGATCATGGAGCCGTTGCCGGCCACCAGCCACTTGTTGTTGGATGCGTCGTCCCAGGCCGGCGCATCCGGTGGCAGGAAGGCGGCGAGCTTCTTGAGATATTCCATCGCCTGCCGCACCTTGTCGGACTTGACGGTCAGCTCGCCCTTCTCGTTGACGAGCATGGCGCCGAAGGCGTGGAAGAACATGCCGACGCTGTCGACCGAGTCGGAGGTGCCGCCGAGCCCGATGCCGAACGGCTTGCCGCCCTTGTGGCAGGCCTCAGCCGCTTTCAGAAACGCGTCCAGGGTCCATGCGTCGGCCTTGGGCGGCGACCCTGCCGGATACATCGCCTGCACGTCGATGCCGGCCAGCGATTTCATCAGGTCGATGCGCGAGCAGGGGCCCTTGATCTGGCTGCCGACAGTGGCGGGGACCGCGAGCCAGTGGCCGTTGGCGCGGCCTAGGTATTCCACGGTGGCGTTGACCTTGCCGTGCTCCTTGATGAGGTCGGTCATCACGTCATCGACCGGCTCCAGCAGCTCGGCGTAGCCCTGCGGAGACCAGGTCGGATGCGCAAAGATGTCGTGGCCGGCTTTTGCCTGCGCCTCGGCGGCAATCGTGATGAGATTCTTGCTGCCCGCCGACGGGATATAGTCGATCTGAACTTCCACCTTTTCCTTCGCCGCCCACTCCTCGACGACCGTCTTGGTGGCGATGTTGGCGCCTGGTACCCAGTGGTCCCAGAAGCCTATCGAAATCTTGCCCGCGGCATTGGCGGTGCGCACAAATGGCGCGGCAATCATGGTGGCGGACGCCGCGGCCGTAGTGGCCATGAATTTGCGGCGTGACAGCTTATGCTTCCTCATTGATTTCCTCCTTGCTTCCAGGTTGGCGGACCTGGCGTTGACTGAACCTGTCGTTGTTGCTGCGTCTTGTCGGTCTGCTCCTTATTCCCCCACGGGCTGCGGCGATGAAACGGTGCGTGCGGCCGAACCGCGCCGGGCCGGCTTGCGCGAGGCGCTTGCGGCTTTCGGTTCGTGGAAGTCCCGGCAGAAGCGACGGTGCGATCGCTTCAGGTGCTCGTGCATGGCGGTGCGGGCGGCGGCAGGGTCGCGCGCGGCAATGGCGTCGCGGATGGCGACGTGTTCTTCGTGAGCGTACTTCCAGCTCCAGCCGTCGAGTGTGTGCCGCGCAAGGCGCTCGAAATAAGGGTTCATGCGAAGATCGAACAACTCGCCGACGAAGCGCACCAGCACGGCGTTGCGGAGGGTCTCCGCGATGGCGGTGTGAAGACGGCGGTCGATTGCCAGCGTCTGGTCGCCGCTCAACGATGGGCGCCTCGCTTCCGCCAGCACGCTGTCGATGCGGGCGACATCCTTGGCCGTTGCGCGCTGCGCCGCCTCCTCGGCCACGGCGCTTTCAACCAGCGCCCGCGCGCGCAGGATCTCGAAGGCGCCCTCGATCGGCGCCGCGCCGGCGGCGATGGCAACCGGCCTCTGCTCCGTGACGTAGATGCCGGAGCCGACGCGGATTCGCAGACGGCCCTCCACCTCCAGCGCGATCAGGGCTTCGCGCACGGTGGGCCGGGACACCTTCAGTTTGCTGGCAAGCTCGCGCTCGGTCGGCAGCCGGTCGCCCACGGCATATTCCCCGTCGTCGATCAGCTGGCGAAGCTGATCTGCGATCTGGCGGTAAAGGCGGCGGGGTTCGATGGCGGCGAGTGGCAACAGCCGACCTCTTGGCGCGATTTCCTCCGGTAGCATCCGACCTCTATGGGTCAGTTGGTCCGACCATTTGACAATTGCGCGACAGGACCTGTCAAGGGATTGCTAAGCCGAGACGCCCCCGAAGAGCGGGTGTTCAATTGCGGCCCGTGGGAGGTGAGGGCTTGACGGAGTGCGCGGGGGCAGTCCTTGTCATGGTGCCTGCAGTGTCCACCACCCCACCAAACGCTGAAGCGAGGCGCCGATGAGCAACCGGATGGTCAAACTTGCGCGCAGACCGAAGGGCATGGTCGAGCGCGAGGATTTCTCGATCGAGAACGGGCCGGTGCCGGAGCCGGGGCCGGGCGAGTTCCGTGTGAAGATCAAATTCATCTCGCTCGATCCGGCCATGCGCGGCTGGATGAACGACTCGCGCTCGTATGTGCCGCCGGTGCGGCTCGGCGACGTGATGCGCGGGTATGCGGCGGGGATCGTCGAGGCCTCGAACAACCCAGCGTTCAAGGCGGGGGACGCGGTGACGGGTCTGTTTGGCGTGCAGACGTACGCCATCTCCAATGGCGACAACGTCACCAAGGTTGATGTCGCGCAGGTGCCGCTGGAGCGGTGGATCGGCGGGCTCGGCATGCCGGGATGCACGGCGTATTTCGGCCTGCTTGAGGTCGGCCAGCCCAAGCCCGGCGAGACTGTGGTGGTGTCTGCGGCGGCTGGTGCGGTCGGCTCGATCGTCGGACAGATCGCGAAGATCAAGGGGTGCCGCGCAATCGGCATCGCCGGTGGTCCCGACAAGTGCCGCTATGTCACCGACGAACTGGGCTTCGATGCCTGCGTGGACTACAAGGCGGGCAGGCTGGGGCCGGACCTCAGGGCCGCCTGCCCCAAGGGCATCGACGTCTATTTCGAAAACGTCGGCGGCGATATACTCGATACCGTGCTGCTGCAGATGAACCTGTTCGGCCGCATCGCCGTGTGCGGTCTCATTTCCGGATACAACGCGACCGAGGCGCCGCCGGGACCGAAGAACATTCGCGCCCTGCTGACCCAGAGGCTGCGCATGCAGGGGCTCATCGTGTTCGACTGGGCGAAACGGGCGGACGAAGCCATCTCCCAGCTTGGGACCTGGTACAAGGAGGGCAAGCTCAAGATCCGGGAAGACGTGCGCGAGGGTGGCATCGATGCCTTCCCCGACGTTTTGAACCTGCTATACACCGGCGGCAATTTCGGGAAGCTGGTGCTGAAGGTCTGACCATGCTCAAGCCGGACGTGACGCTGTATTTCGTCCGGCATGGCGAGACCGACTGGAACCTGACGCAGCGCTATCAGGGCTGGCGCGACATTCCGCTCAACGCCACGGGCCGGGCGCAGGCGGCGCGCAACGGCCGCAGGCTTGCCGAGGTGATCGGCAAGGATGCGGCGATCTACGACTACCGGGCGAGCCCGCTGAAGCGCGCCCGGGAGACGATGGAAATCGTGCGCCGCGAGCTCGGGCTGGAGCCCGAGGACTACCGGGCGGACGACAGGCTGCTGGAGCTGCACTACGGCCATTGGGAAGGATTGCTCTGGAGCGAGCTGCCGACGCTCGACCCAGACGGCTTCGCGGCGCGCAAGCTGGATGCATGGGGCTGGCAGCCGCGCGGCGGCGAGAGCTATCGCATGCTATCGGAACGCGTTGCGCGCTGGGTTTCGGAGGTCGAGCGCAGCACGGTGGTGGCTGCGCACGGCGGCGTGAGCCGCGTGCTGCGCGGGCTGGTACTTGGACTGCCCGGCGTCGAAGTGCCGACGCTGCCCGTGCCCCAGGACAGGGTGCTGGTCGTGCGCGCATCCGGCATCGAGTGGCTGTGAAAAGCGAAGCGGCCGTCACTGGGTCGTGACGGCCGCAACGTCTCGCAGTTCAGACGGTTGTCAGAAACTACTTGGCGATGCACTTGCCCTTCTTCCAGTACATGCCGACGCCGCAGCTGCCGGGGCCCTTACGCTTATGCTTCTTGGCCTTCTTCTTCGCGACCTTCTTCTTCGCGGCCTTCTTCATGGCCTTCTTTTTCTTGGCGACCGTCTGGCTCAGGTCATTGGTCTGGATCTGGCTGGACGACTTGAAGGTGGCGGCTTGCGACTGGATCGGCGCAAACGCAACCGCGACTGCCATCGCGAGAATGGCAGCAAACAGTGTCTTCATGCGCATAGTTCCTTAGCTCCCGTTGAATTCCCGGCGCACAATACGTTTCGGCGCATGCACGTCAGGTGAAACGAAAGCCGTTTCCTGACTTGGCGCGTGACGCGGGGGAAGAATAAGTTCAGTCCGACTTTAGTACAATCGGGAGTACATCGGGCTTCGCACGATTTTTGCCGTCGGAGTTGCAGCTGGAACACGGAATACCTGGGCGGTCCCAGGCAGGTCAAACTACGCTCCCTGGGAGCCCGGGATGGGCTAAGACTATCTTTTCCCCCTGCCGTCATAATCGGATCATGTCTCACAATACGTTCGGCCACCTCCTGCGCTTGACCACCTGGGGCGAAAGCCATGGGCCGGCCCTGGGCTGCGTGGTGGATGGCTGCCCGCCGGGTATCGCCTTGTCCGAGGCCGATATTCAGGGGTTTCTGGACAAGCGCCGGCCGGGGCAATCGCGGTTTACCACCCAGCGGCGGGAGCCGGACGCGGTGCGCATCCTGTCCGGGGTGTTTGCCAACGACGAGGGGGTGCAGGTCACCACGGGCACGCCGATCGCGCTGATGATCGAGAACGTCGATCAGCGTTCCCGCGACTACGGGGACATCAAGGAAAAGTTCCGGCCCGGGCATGCCGACTATACGTACTGGGCCAAGTATGGCATCCGCGACTACCGCGGCGGGGGGCGCTCGTCGGCCCGCGAGACGGCCATGCGGGTGGCGGCCGGGGCCATTGCCCGCAAGATCATCCCGGGGGTGAATGTTCGCGGGGCGCTGGTGCAGGTCGGGACGCACAAGATCGACCGCGCCCGCTGGTCGTGGGCGGAGGTGGACAACAACCCCTTCTTCTCGCCGGACCCCGGCATCGTCGCGACGTGGACGAAGTATCTCGACGGCATCCGCAAGGCCGGCTCGTCGGTCGGCGCGATGATCGAGGTTGTGGCGGAGGGCGTGCCTGCCGGCTGGGGCGCGCCGGTCTATGGCAAGCTCGACCAGGATCTCGCGGCGGCGATGATGAGCATCAACGCCGTGAAGGGCGTGGAGATCGGCGCCGGCATGGCGGCGGCGGAGCTGACCGGTGAGCAGAACACGGACGAGATGCGCGTTGGCAACGAGGGCCGGCCTCGCTTCCTGTCGAACGCGGCGGGTGGAATCCTGGGTGGAATTTCGACCGGACAGCCGATCGTGGTTCGGTTTGCCGTAAAGCCGACGTCGTCGATCCTGACACCGCGCAAGACCATCGATCGCTTCGGCAAGGAGACCGACATCGTCACCAAGGGCCGGCACGACCCGTGCGTCGGCATCCGCGCGGTGCCGGTCGGGGAGGCAATGATGGCGCTGGTGCTGGCCGATCACTTCCTGCGCCACCGGGCACAGACGGGTCAAGGAAGCTAGCCCGGCATGGCGGCGGTCTCGCAGCGACTGGCGGCCGCGCGACCCTACAGCTACCGTGATGACCCTGCCGTGCCGCCGTTTCCCGATGACAGGGCGTTGATCGTATTCGACGGGGTGTGCGTGCTGTGCTCGGCCTTCGCGCGCTTCGTTCTGAGGCATGACCCCCAGTTCAGGTTTCGCCTTGCCACGGCGCAGTCGCCGCTCGGCCAGGCGCTTCTGCGCCACTACGGCCTCGATGCCCAGGTCTTCGAGACCAACCTGCTGATCGCCGGCGGGCGCCCCTGGGGCAAGCTCGACAGCGTGGCCATGGCGGGGGTGACGATTGGGGGCGCGTGGCGCGCGGCGGTGCTGCTGAGGCTCATTCCGCACCCCGTCGCGGACTGGATCTACGATCGCGTCGCGTTGAACCGCTATCGCTTGTTCGGCCGCACCGAGCGCTGCATGATGCCGCCGCCCGAGTGGCGGGAGCGGTTCATCGCGTGAGGTTCAAAATGGCGGCCAGGCCCGACGTGCAAGCCCTGTTGTTCGACGTGTTCGGCACGGTGGTCGACTGGCGCAGCAGCCTGATCGACGATCTGACGCGGTTCGGGGCGGAGAGGGGCCTGAAGGCCGACTGGGCAGCCTTCGCGGACGACTGGCGCGGCCTCTACCAGCCGGCGATGGAGGAGGTGCGCTCGGGGCGGCGCGCGTGGACCATCCTTGACGTGCTGCACCGGGAAAGCCTGGACAAGCTCATTGCCAAATACGGGCTGGCGGGCGTGAGCGAGGCCGACAAGGATCACATGAACCGCGCCTGGCATCGCCTGAAGCCCTGGCCGGACAGCGTGGAAGGTTTGCGGCGGCTCAAGACGCGCTACCTGATCGGCACGCTGTCGAACGGCAATGTCGGGCTGCTCGCGCGCATGGCCAAGTTCGCGGGCCTGCCGTGGGACGTGGTGCTGGGCGCGGAGACGGCGCGGGCCTATAAGCCGCTGCCGCAGGCCTATCTCGCGAGCGCGGAACTGCTCAACCTGAAACCGCCGCAGGTGATGCTGGTCGCAGCGCATAACGGCGACCTCGCTGCGGCCGCCTCCGCGGGCTTGCGCACCGCGTTCGTGGCGCGGCCGACGGAATACGGGCCGCATCAGAAGGTCGACTTCAAGGCCGAGCGCGACTGGGACGTGGTGGCGGACAGCTTCATCGGCGTCGCGGAAGCCATGGGCTGCTAGGCCCGCGCCAAGAAGCGCCCCGAGCGCGCGGCACGTGCGGTTGCGCCATATTCCGGGTGTTCGTCGCCGAGCCGTGACCGGCGCCGCGCCTCAGCGCGCGGCGAAGCCCGCCACCGTCGATACGACGGCGCCGTCGATGCCGTTGAAGCCATGATGGGCGCGGGCCCCGCACAGCCTGCCGCTCGAGACGCCGCCGTCAAGCCACACGACGCGGGCCTTGCCCTTCGCCCAGGCGATGAACGGCGCGACGCCGGCCGGCAGCGTTACGCGGCACTCATCGTGCCGATGATGGACGACCAACGTGGGCGGCAGCCGGGCGGGTGAGCCCAGGATCGTCTCCACATTGTCGCTGTCGCCCGAGGCGTTGGAAAGGAAGCCGGACGTCAGGACGAGACGCGCGGGCCGGGCACCGGCGGCGATGCCGCGCGCGGCGCGCTGGGTGCCGCGGCTGGTGCCGACCAGTGTTACCGGCCCATACTTCTTCATGAACGTGACTGCGGCGGCGACATTGACGTTGCCTTCCGGTACCAGCACGGCAAAGCCCCGCGCGGCATAGGCGCCGCGGGTGCGCACGAGCTGGTTGCCCTGCCGGGCGATGCTGCCGTCGCTGCCGACGCCGATCTGGCCGTCGCCGCCGGCGAGCAAGACGATGGCGCCATGCGGCTTGCCGGCCGGCAGCAGCAGCGCCGCGTTGACGCCGCCAATGGAGACGCCGCTGACGTTGGCGGCCAGGGTCGTTGCGGTTGTGGCGAGCAGGATCGCCACCGCGAGAACAACACGGGTCATGGCAAGAGTGCCCCTTGGGATGAACCTAATGCGTTCATCCTACGGCGGCGCCCCGCATAGAGTCGATCAGGCGGGACGGGCGGGCGCAGGTGCGGCTGCGGCGGGCCTGGCCTTCAAGTCTCTGGCCGGGCGGCGATTTCCAGCGGCTTGCGGCGCACCATCAGCTTCGACAGGAACGGCAGCGAAGTGGCTTCGCCGATAAGGCCAGCCGCAGTGAACATCTCCTCCAGGTCGTCGTTGGCGTAGTGCCGGTAGTAGGGCTCGTGGAAGCGCTTGGGGAAGTTCTCGATCAGGCCGTCCCAGCCGGGGCGGTCGCCCATCTGCAGGCTGTCGAGGAACACGAACATTCCGCCGGGCTTGAGCACGCGGGCGATCTCGGCCGTCACCTGCCGCCGCACCTCGCCCGGCAGCTCATGGTAGAGAAAGATGGACGCGGCAAAGTCGATGCTGGCGCCGGGCAGCGGGATCTTCTCGGCCGGCGCCTCGATCAGCTCCGCCGGGCGCAGGCCCTGGAGCTGGCGCGCCGTCTCGTCCAGGTAGGAGCGCGACAGATCGAGCCCCTTGAGGTTCATCGCCGGAAAGGCGAGCCGCGCCTGGCGCAGGAAGCGCCCGGTGCCGCAGCCGACATCGAGCAGCGTGACCTTGCGCTGGTCGCGGCCCTGCATCGCCTCGGCGATGGGACGGAGCGCCGCGCGCCGCATCGGGCCGGCGGCGCCCATGAAGAGGGTCTCGACCTGTACATCGTAGAGCCTGGCCGACTCCTCGGACAGATAGCCGCCGGTCTGAAAGTGGAAATCCTGCGCGTAGTAGTCGGGCACGCGGCCGGCATCGGCGTGAGCCCTGGCGGTGGTGGCATCGTTGCCGGAACGCCGCGCTGCCGCCTCCGGCAGGTCCATCAGCATCTGCCTCACGCGGGCGAGGTGGCGCAGCGGCGAAGTCGCATCCTCCTCCATCGGCGGGTAGAGGCCGTCGCGTACGGCCAGTGCGTCGCTCATGACGAGCTGCGCCTGCTCGGCCAGCAGCTCCTGCAGGGTCGGCACCGGCCGGGTCGCCTTGACCCGGCGCGACTGGCCGAGCTGCTCGGTGCGCCAGTCGACCAGCCGGTTGAGGCCGAAGTACCAGCCGAACCGCAGCGCCTGGCTCGCAAGCTGGGTCGCCATGCCGAGGGTGTTGCTCATGCTGCACCTGTCCTGATTGCCCATTTTGCGCCAGCATCCCGCAGTCTTGCGCGGGGCTCAACTGTCCGACCAGAAATTCTCATGTCCACGGCGGTCCGCTTCGCCTAGCTTGGCGGCCGATTGCCACCAAATGACGGCCATGACGGACAGCAAGCGCCCCTCCAGCGACGTCGCCTTCAGCCCCAGCGTCAAGGCCGTGCAGGCAAGGCGCGGCTCGCGCGAGGCCTTTGCCCGGATGGAGACGGAGCGGGGCGGCTGGCGCACCGATATCATCCCGGACATGCGTGCATTCCTCGCCGAGGTGCGCTCGTTCTACCTGGCGACGGCCAGCGCCGACGGGCAGCCGTACGTGCAGCATCGTGGCGGGCCGCCGGGCTTCCTGCGCGTGGTGGATGAGCACACCCTGGCGTTCGCCGATTTCAAGGGCAACCGCCAGTACATCACCACCGGCAACCTTGCGGAAAATGCGCGCGCGATGATGTTCATCATGGACTACGCGCAGCGGCGCCGGCTGAAAATCTGGGGCCGTGCGCGGATCGTGGAGGACGACGACGCGCTTCTCGCGCAGCTCTGGCCGGAGGGCTACAAGGCGCGCCCCGAACAGGTGATCGTGTTCGAGGTGGAGGCGTGGGACACCAATTGCGCCCAGCACATTCCGCAGTTGTTTGCGGCCGAGGATGTCGCACGCACGATCGTCCAGTTCCAGGCGCGCATCCGCGAGCTGGAGGAGGAAGTGGCCGCGCTCAAGGTGGCGCGCGGCGACGCTGGTGGCACCTGAACGGGTGATGTTGCGGTTCCCGGACCGGACAGCTAAGGCTGTCGGCCGGACGGAGGGACGCACCGCATGGCCCGCTTCGAACGCATCGTCATTCTCACCGGCGCCGGCATCTCGGCGGAATCCGGCATCGCGACATTCCGCGACAAGGACGGCATCTGGTCGAAGGTGGACTTTCGCGAAGTCGCTACGCCCGAGGGCTTTCAGCGCAATCCGCAGCGCGTGCTCGAGTTCTACAACGCGCGCCGCAAGCTCGGCCGCGGCGTGAAGCCCAATGCGGCGCACTTCGCACTGGCGCGACTGGAGCGCGAGCATCCGGGAAGCGTGTTGGTGGTGACGCAGAACGTCGATGCGCTGCATGAAGCGGCCGGCACGCGCAACCTGGTCCACATGCATGGCGAGCACGCCAAGGCGCTGTGCATGCATTGCCAGGCGCGCCACCCCTGGGGGCCGGAGCAGCCCGATCTTGCTGTCGATCTCGCGTGTGGGGCGTGCGGCAAGGCGGGCGGGTTGCGGCCCGACGTGGTGTGGTTCGGAGAGATGCCCTACCACATGGAGCGTATCTATGCGGCGCTGGCGGAGGCCAACCTGTTCATCTCCATCGGCACCAGCGGCAACGTCTATCCGGCTGCGGGGTTCGTTGCAGAAGCGCGCAGTGCGGGCGCGCATGCGGTGGAGCTGAACCTGGAGCCCTCCGAGGGCGCATCGCTGTTCCACGAAACCCATCACGGGCCGGCGACCCAGGTCGTGCCGGGCTACGTGGAGCGGCTGCTGGCGGGCAGCGCGTGATCAGGCAGGACGAGGGTCGGGGCAGGGCGCCGAACACGTTTCGACGGATTGAAATGCGTCAGCGATAGGGTGCGTCGAGCGCGATGTTCTTGGCGATCTCCCGCTCCCAGCGGTCTCCGTTCGCGAGCAGCCGCTCCTTGTCGTAGTAAAGTTCCTCGCGCGTCTCGGTGGCGAATTCGAAGTTGGGGCCTTCGACGATGGCGTCGACCGGGCAGGCCTCCTGGCACAGGCCGCAGTATATGCATTTGTGCATGTCGATGTCGTAGCGTGTTGCCCGACGCGTACCGTCTTGCCGGCGCGGGCCCGCCTCGATGACGATGCATTGCGATGGGCAGATCGCCTCGCACAGCTTGCAGGCGATACACCGCTCCTCGCCGTTGGGGTAGCGGCGAAGCGCGTGCTCGCCGCGGAAGCGCGGGCTGAGCGGTCCTTTCTCGAAGGGATAGTTGAGCGTCGCCTTCGGTCTGAACACGTATCTGAGCGACAGTGCGGTCGCCTGCAGGAATTCGCGAAGAAAGGCGGCGCTGAAAGCGCGCGGCATTCTCGGGCGCTTCGGCAACTCCGGCACTTTGAGGCGCATCTGGCCGGAACTCACGCGGAGGCGTCGCGTTCCGCACAATAGAAATAAAGAGACGACGATCAAACGCTGACGTCTCAGCCTCCAGAAGGAGATCGGAATGAAAGTCCTCGATGCTATGACACCGAACGTGCGGATCGCCAGTCCGGACCAGACCATCCGCGATGCCGCCCAGGCGATGGCCGAGATCGACGCCGGCGTGCTGCCGGTGGGCGAGAACGATCGTCTCGTCGGCATGATCACAGATCGCGATATCGCGGTGCGCGCCGTCGCCGCCGGCAAGTCTCCGGACACGCTGGTGCAGGAGGCGATGACGCGGGATCTCTGCTACTGCTTCGACGATCAGGATCTCGACGACGTTGCCGACGACATGCACGCCAACAAGGTGCGCCGTTTGCCGGTCGTCAACCGCGAGAAACGCCTGGTCGGCATCCTGTCGCTGGGCGACATGGCCAAGGCCGACGGTCATGCCGGCGCGACCTCCGACGCCCTGCAGGGCATCTGCCAGCCGGGCGGCGCCCATTCGCAAGCGAGCGACGGCGCCGGACACATTGAAAGGCTGCCTTAAGATGGATAGGTCAACGGATTCAACGGACATGGATGGGCTGGAGGTGCACGCCACCGCACGCCAGCTCTTCCAGTCGGCCGGGCCAAAGGCCGTGGCGCTGGCCGCCCAGAAGGCGAGCGCCCTGGAGCGCGAGGGCAAAGCCGAACAGGCGCGCGTCTGGCGCAGGGTGGAGGCCGCGTTGCTCCTGATGAAGGGACCGCACGCGAGCTGAGGCTTGCGCGCTGCGCTTATCGGGCGAGGGCGGCCACCGCTTCGATGTGAGGTGAATAGAGGAACTGGTCGATCGGTGTGACGCGCTCGATGCGGTAGCCGCCATCGACCAGCAGGCGCAGGTCGGCAGCAAGGGTTGCCGGGTTGCACGAAACCGCCGCGATGCGCTTCACGCTGGACCGCGCCAGCTCCGCGGCCTGGGCGCGGGCGCCGGCGCGCGGCGGATCGAAGACGACGGCGTCGAAGCCAGCCAGTTCCGGTGCGCTGAGCGGCGCGTGAAACAGATCCCGCGCCGCCGTTTCGATGGGCTTCAGCCCCTGCGTGCGGCGCGCTGCGCCACTGAGGGCCTGCAGCAGTGCCGTATCCTGATCGACGGCAAGCACGCGCGCGCTGCGTGCCAGCGCGAGCGAGAATGTGCCGAGTCCGGAGAACAGGTCGGCGATGCGCTTTGCCCCGGCGGTGGCGTCCGTCACCAGCCGCACCATCTCACTCTCGGCTGCCTCAACGGCCTGCACGAAGGCGCCGGGCGGAGGGGTGACCTGCGCACCGCCAACCGGCAGGTCGGGCGATGCCCGCTCCGCGACCGCCTCGCCATTGACGGTAAGCCGCGCCAGGCGAAGCTGCGTCGCATTGCGCGCCAGCGTAGCGGCGGTGGGCGCCAGCAGGCGCACGCCCTTTGCCTCAATGGCGACATCGAGCCCGGCCGGGGTCGCGAGGACGGTGAGACGCAGCTCCCGCGGCGGCAGAGCCGACACGAGCGCGCGCAGGCCGGGAAGAGCGGCTACGATCGCGGGCTGCAGCACCGGACATTCGGCGAGATCGAACAGGTTATGGCTGCGGCGGCGATGGTAGCCGAGCGTGACACTGCCGCCGTCGCGGCGAGCGGTGAACACGGCGCGGCGGCGCGAGCCGGCGGAGACGCGCACCAGCGGCGCGATGGGCGGCGCCAGGCCGCGCTGGCGAAAGGCCTCGAGCACGACGCCGTGCTTCCAGTCAGAATATAGCTCATCGCACATATGCTGCGCGGCGCAGCTGCCGCAGGCGCCGAAGTGGCGGCAGACCGGGGCGATGCGCTCCGGAC
Source organism: Hyphomicrobiaceae bacterium (assembly GCA_035550075.1). Taxonomy (GTDB): domain Bacteria; phylum Pseudomonadota; class Alphaproteobacteria; order Rhizobiales; family Hyphomicrobiaceae; genus AWTP1-13. Next base: position 25,040 of record DASZQG010000026.1, read on the forward strand.
TCGGCGCCGACAGCAGTTCGAACGTGCCGCCGCGACTTTCGCGGACCTGCTCGCCGGGCAACGCAAAGGGGATATAGCGCGGGCCGTCTGCCGTCTCGACGATGCCGTCGCCCTGTGCGCCAAGGCGAGCGACGGAGAGGGCGCCGGCTTCAGCCATGGCGCACGGCCCCGAGCAGGATCTCGACGTTGCCCGACCCACCCGCGACCGGCGAGGGCAGAGCACCGACCACATCCCAACCGGGTTGGCGGGCGATCCAGTCCGTGGCGGTTGTGACGGCGCCATCGCGCGCCTCGGGGTCGCGAACGATGCCGCCCTTGCCGATGGCGCCGCGCCCGGCCTCGAACTGTGGCTTGACGAGGACGATCAACCACGCGGATGGCGCGGCGAGGGCCAATGGCGCCGGCAGCGCCTTGGTTAGCGAGATGAAGCTGACGTCGGCGACGATGGCGTCGACCGGATCGGGGATCAGCGCGCGGTCGAGGTGGCGGGCATCGCAGCGCTCCAGGGAGACGACGCGCGCATCGGCGGCGAGGCGCGCATGCAACTGGCCGTGACCAACATCGACGGCGTAGACCTTCGCCGCCCCACGCGCCAGCAGCACCTGCGTGAAGCCGCCGGTAGAGGCGCCGACGTCGAGGGCGATAGCGCCGGTTGTGGAGAACTTGAAGGCGTCGAGGGCCGCCGCCAGTTTGAGCGCGCCGCGCGAGACATAGTCGCCTGCGCCCTCCGCGACGGTGATCGCATCGCTGGGCGAGACGAGAGCGCCGCTCTTGGTTTCGGCCGCGCCGCCGACGGTGACGCACCCACGGGCGATGAGGTCGCGCGCCTGGGAGCGGGTGGGGGCGAGCCCGCGCGCGACCAGGGTGAGGTCGAGGCGCTGACGCGCGGAGGGAGGCTTGGCGGTCATGGGCGGCGCTCCTGCGCACGCATCATGCGCCATGAAGCCGCGCTGCCGGCAACCGCTGAAGGGTCTTGAGGGCAAAAAAGGAGCCCCGGCGCCAGTCGCCAGGGCTTTTTTCCGGCCGCCGGATGGGGGATGGCGTGTCCGGAAAGTTGGTCTAGGGACACGTCATGCATATGCGACACAAACAAACACAGTCCACGGAGATTACGGCGCCGGCCGGGGCGTGAGCACAAAATTCTGTGGACGAGCTGTGGATGACTGTTCAGGCGCGCTCCGCCCGCGGCCGGGCGTCCATGTCGCGTCCCAGCGCGGACAGAACGGTGGCCACGACACTGCCGGCGTCCAGCCCGGCCTTCTCGTACATCTTTTCCGGCTTGTCGTGGTCGATGAAGACATCCGGCAGCACCAACTGGCGCATCTTCAGGCCACGGTCGAGCAGGTCGTGGGTGGCAAGGTACTGCAGGACGAAGCTGCCGAAGCCGCCGACCGAACCTTCCTCGATGGTGATCAGCACCTCGTGGTTCGCGGCGAGCCGGTGGATGAGGTCTTCATCGAGCGGCTTGGCGAAGCGCGCGTCGGCCACCGTGGTGGAAAGGCCGAACCCGGCGAGCTGCTCGGCCGCCTGCAGGCAGGTGGCAAGCCGGGTGCCGAGCGAGAGCAAGGCGACGGCCGTGCCCTCGCGCACGATGCGCCCTTTGCCAATTTCCAGCACGCGACCTTCCGCCGGCAGCTCGACGCCGACGCCTTCGCCGCGTGGATAGCGCAGCGCGCTCGGCCGGTCGTCGATGGCGACCGCAGTCGCCACCATGTGCTTCAGCTCGGCCTCGTCGGCGGGGGCCATCAGCACGAAGCCGGGCAGGCAGCCGAGGTAGGCGATGTCGTAAGCGCCGGCGTGCGTCGGCCCGTCGGCACCTACGAGGCCGGCGCGGTCAAGCGCGAAGCGCACGGGCAGGCGCTGGACGGCGACGTCATGTACCACCTGGTCGTATGCCCGCTGCAGGAAGGTGGAGTAGATGGCCGCGAACGGCTTGAAGCCCTCTGTCGCCAGGCCGGCGGCAAAGGTGACGCCGTGCTGCTCGGCAATGCCGACATCGAAGGTGCGGCTGGGAAACTCCTTTGCGAACAGGTCGAGCCCGGTGCCGGACGGCATCGCCGCCGTGATGGCCACGATCTTGGAGTCCTTGCGCGCCTGCTCGATCAGGCTTTGCGCGAATACTTTCGTGTAGCTCGGTGCATTGGGCCGGGAGGCGAGCTGTGCGCCGGTGATGACGTTGAAGCGGTTGACCCCGTGATACTTGTCGTCGGAGGCCTCCGCCGGCGCGTAACCTTTGCCCTTCTTGGTGACGGCGTGGACCAGGATCGGCCCCTGCCGCGCGTCGCGCACGTTGCGCAACACGGGGAGCAGGACGCTGAGGTCGTGGCCGTCGATGGGGCCGACGTAATAGAAACCCAGTTCCTCAAACAAGGTGCCGCCGGTCCAGTAGGTGCGGGTCATCTCCTCGGCGCGGGCGGCCCTGCGCTCCCAGGATTTGGGCAGACGGCGGGCGAGCTGCTTGGCGATGTCACGCAGGTGCAGGTAGGTGCCGCTGGAGGAAATGCGGGCGAGGTAGTAGGAGAGCGCGCCCACCGGCGGGGCGATCGACATGTCGTTGTCGTTGAGAATGACGATCAGGCGCTCGTTGCGGGCGCCGGCGTTGTTCATGGCCTCGTAGGCCATGCCGGCCGACATGGCGCCGTCGCCGATCACGCACACCACGTGGTTGGTGCGCTTGTCGAGGTCGCGCGCCACCGCCATGCCGAGGCCGGCGGAGATGGAGGTGGAGGAGTGGGCGGCGCCGAAGGGATCGTATTCGCTCTCGCTGCGCCGGGTGAATCCGGAGAGGCCGCCGCCCTGGCGCAGGGTGCGGATGCGGTCGCGGCGGCCGGTTAGAATCTTGTGCGGATAAGCCTGGTGGCCGACGTCCCACACCAGCCGGTCGCGGGGGGTGTCGAACACGCGGTGCAGGGCGACGGTCAGCTCGACCACGCCGAGGCCGGCGCCGAGGTGGCCACCGGTGACGGAGACGGCGTCGATGGTTTCCCGGCGCAGCTCGTCGGCAAGCTGGGGCAGGTCGCTTTCGGGCAGGGCACGCAGATCTTCCGGGGTGCGGACCTTGTCGAGCAGCGGCGTCGCCGAACCTTGCCTGGTCGTGTCCATGTCAGCGGTGTCCTGCTGTCTGCGGTGCGCGAGCGGGTGGACGCGACACTATAAACGAAAGGCGGGATAGGGATATGCGGGCGTAGCGTCGCGCCGGGCGGCCATGGCTACCCCTGGTCGGGCTTGAAGGGCTGGGTGCCGGTGGCCTCCCCGGTGGCGCTGACGGTCAGCTTCTCCACGCGTGCCTCGGCCTGCTTCAAAAGGCGGTCGCAGTGGTTCTTCAGCGCCTCGCCGCGCTCGTAAATGTTGATGCTCTCCTCAAGCTCAACGTCGCCCCGCTCAAGCCGGCCAACGATGGCCTCGAGCTCCTTCAGCGCCCGCTCGAAGCTCATGTCCTTGATGTCGGCGTGGCCTGCGGGCTTTGCGTTGCGCGTCTCGACCATCTGCAGTTAACCCTGTTGCGTCGATTTCATGCCGCCGCGCTCATCAGCGCCCGGACGTGCTCGCCCGTGGATCGCGCCAGCGCGGCGAGGTTGTAGCCTCCTTCGAGCATCGAGACCAGTCGCCCATCGGCGTGCTTGGCGGCGATCTCGGCGATCTTTGCGGTGGCCCACGCGAAATCCGGCTCCGTGAGCTGGAGGTTTGCCAGCGGGTCGTCCTTGTGGGCATCGAAGCCGGCGGAGATGAGGACGATGTCGGGGCCGAAGTTGTGCAGGGCGGGCAGGATGCGCGCCTCGAAGGCCTCCTTGAAGCGCGGGCCGCCGTCGCCGGGCCTGAGCGGGGCGTTGAAGATGTTGCCGGCGCCGGTCTCGTTGAGCGCGCCGGTGCCGGGGTAGAGCGGCATCTGGTGGGTGGAGCCGAAAAACAGGTCCCTGTCGCTCCAGAAGATGTCTTGCGTGCCGTTGCCGTGGTGCACGTCGAAATCGACCACGGCGATGCGCTCCGCGCCGTACTGCTTGCGCGCGTAGAGGGCGGCGATGGCGATGTTGTCGAAGATGCAGAAGCCCATCGCGCGCTCGCGCTCGGCGTGATGGCCGCACGGCCGCACCTGGCAGAAGACGTTGCGGATGCCGGACGTTTCGTCGAACACCCGGTCAACCGCGGCGAGGCCGGCGCCGACCGCGCGTAGGGCCGGTTCCCAGGACTTGGCCGAGAGTACGGTATCGGGATCGAGACGAACTGGGGGCGAGCCCTCTGCGGGGCGCTCGCTCTTGATCCAGTCGATATAACTCTTCGGGTGCGCCAGCTCGATCTGCTCCTCGACGTCGTCGCGCAGCGGCGCTTCCTCGCGCGCCAGACCCTTGTAGGCCTCGTGCGACAGCTCCTTGTCGATCGCGCGCATGCGGTCGGGCCGCTCGGGGTGGCCGGGACCGGTGTCATGCTCGACGAAACAGGGATGCGAGATGAGGAGGGTCTTCATGAGACTCCAGTCATGATTGAAGTGCGCCGGACCGTGGCGCTTGGCCGATGCGGCTTGGTGCATCTATGCAGATAGCGGCAACACTGTCACCCCGCATTCGGCCAATGCGCCCGATGTGCGTGGGGCGCTCGGCGCGCTGCGGCGCAGTTTACCCTGATCGGACCTATCCTCGGAGTGTTCGGGCCATGCGATACTTCGCGTTGCCTCGGCTCGTGGGGCGGCGTCTCGCGCGGTGGGCGACCGTCTGGTCACCTTGCCTGGTATCAAGTGCCAGCAGACCAGCGAAGCACTAGGGGGCAGCGCCCGGATGGCGCGACGGGATAGGCAGTCGTAGCCCATCAGCAATTCAGGCCATTCGCGCAGCGACGATCCGGGACCCAGGGGCCGGGAAGGAAGCGCGGCGGCTGCGCGGAGGCCTAGGGGGGGCTGGCGCGGCTGGCGTCGGTCTCGCCGCGGTCGAAGCGGCGGGAAAATTCCGTCGCCCCGCCCGAGGCCAGGATGCGCGCCTGCTCGATCCAGTTCTCGCGCTCGATGCGGCCCTTGAACTCGAGCGACTGGCTGACGCGGTCGATATCGGCCGCCGTCCAGTTGGCGATCTCCTCGTAGGAAGTGACACCCATCGCAAACAGCCGCTTTTCGATCAGAACGCCGATGCCGCGTATGCGCTTCAGGTCGTCGGGCGGCGCGCGCGGCACCTTGTCCTGGGCAGCGACACGGCCGGCGGCCTCCGGGCCGGGCTCGGTTTCGCCGGTTGCTTGCGGACGCACGGAGCGCAGCGTACCGAGATCGTGGGGATCGACACTTCCCGTCACCGGCGGCGCCTCGGCGGGAGCGGGCGACGACTGGTGCGGGGGTGGCGCCGCCTTGATTGGCCGCGCCGCTGGCGGGGGGACGGGCGGCATCGGCGGCCGGACAGGCGCGCTGCCGCCGTCGATCTGGCGCGAGTAGGCCGTATCACCGCCACGACTCAAGATATGCGCCTGCTCGATCCAGTTCTCGCGCGCGATGGCGCCCTGGCAGCCGAGCGCTGCGTCGAAGCGATCCACGTCGACTGTGGACCAGCCCGCGATCTGGGCGTAGCGGACGATGCCCGCCTCGTTCAGCTTGGCTTCGAGCGCGGCGTCGATGTGCCCGATGCGCTGCAGGTTGTCGCGGTCAGCCGGCGGCTTCGGACGGATCGGCTGTGCCTCCCGGATAGAGGGCGCGGCGCCCGCGATCGGGTAGGCGACGGCGGCGCCGGCGGCGGGCTGCGGCTCCTGCGGCCGGTTTGCGAAGGCGGCGCGCTGCTCGACCTGCGGCGGCGTGGCCGGCGGCGCGGTGCGTGGGGGCGCAGGTTGTGTTGCGACGGGGGCGGGGGCCGGTGCAACGACGTCTGCCGCCACGCCGGCCGAACTCATCGGACGCGGCAGGCTAGCGGAGGGTGCGGGTGGATCGCCCTCGTCCGGCGTGGGACCGGCACTGGCGCGCTCGCCACGGGCGCGGCGCGCCGCATAGAGCGTGCTCTCGCCTTTGGCGAGGACCTGCGCCTGCTCGATCCAGTTGGCGGCGTTGATTTGCCCAGGCGCCAGCGCCAGCGCCTTGGTGGCCTGCTGGACATCGGGGCGGCGCCAAGCGGCGATCTGCTCGTAACGGGTGATGCCGAGCCTGGCGAGACCGGCGGCAATCGCGGCGTCGATCCCGCGGATGTTCTCCAGGTCTTGCGGCGCCGCGGTGGCCGCTGGCGCGGCGGCCGGCGCCGGTGCGGGCGTGGAGGGGGTGCGCGCGGGGGCCGGGGGCGCGGCGGGGGCTTGT
>DASZQG010000027.1:0-1991 GCA_035550075.1 Hyphomicrobiaceae bacterium
CTTCGGCAAGATCAAGATCGCGCAGCACGCAGAACAGAATCGTCAGCGTGGTGAGGCGCTGCAGCCCGTCGACCACGTGCAGGGTCTTCATCGCGGGCCGCGACAGCGGCCAACCCGAACGCCGCGCTGCGCCGCGATCAGGATCGATGAACAGCAGGTGCGCCAGGAAGTAATCGGGCTCCTCGCCGGGTTCGACTTCCTCGTCCATCGCGCCGAGGATGTTGTCGAGAAGCTTGCCCGCCTCGCTCACTTCCCATGCGAAGGTGCGCTGGTAAGGCGGTGTGTCGATGACATTTGGATTTGCAAAAAGCTGTCCAACCCTGACGCCCTGAGTGAGTGGCAACATCACGCACCGCTCTCGCTGAACCAGCCGCTACCCCGCACATGCGGCCGTCATTGATGTGAGCACAAACCGTTTTGCGCCTGCAACCGAACATCGTGCTTGCGTTGGCAGACGCTTTGTGCTTCCGCCGGATGCAGTGTGCGAGTTCCATCACAGGAAAAGAAATTCCATGCTCGGAGCGATGTTCGAGCTGGCACGGCCGCTGCTCTACGCGCTCGACCCTGAGCAGGCGCACGAGCTGACCTTGAAGGCGCTGGAGGCGGGCATGCATCCGCGCCCCGGCGTTCCCGACGATCCGCGCCTGGCGCTCGCGCTATGGGAGTTGAGTTTCCCGAACCCGATCGGCATTGCGCCGGGATTCGATAAGGATGCCCGCGTACCCGATGCCGTGCTCGCGATGGGCTTCGGCTTCACCGAGATCGGCACGGTGACGCCCTTGGCGCAGCCGGGCAATCCTCGCCCGCGCATCTTCCGCCTGATCGAGGATCGCGCGCTGATCAACCGGCTCGGCTTCAACAACGCAGGCCACGCGGCTGCGCTGGCGCGCCTGCAGCGGCACGTGAGGCGCGGCGTGGTGGGTGTCAACGTCGGCGCGAACAAGGAAACCGCCGACCGCGCCGCGGACTACGTGGCCGGCCTGCGGTGCTTCTACGACGTCGCGAGCTATTTCACGATCAACATCTCCTCCCCCAACACGCCTGGCCTGCGCGACCTGCAGGCGCCCGCCGCGCTCGACGACCTGCTGGCGCGCGTTCTCGCCGCGCGGGCCGAACTGATCGCCGCCGGAAAGCCGAGTCGCCCCATCGTCGTCAAGCTCGCGCCCGACATCGCCGAGGCCGATCTCTCGCCCGTCTGCGAGGTGCTGCTTGCACGCGGGGTCGACGGCATCGCGGTGTCGAACACGACGCTCGCCCGCGCCGGCCTGCGCGATACGGCGTTGGCTCGGGAGGCCGGCGGCCTGTCGGGTCGGCCCCTGTTCCACCGCAGCACCGTGATGCTGGCGCGCGTGTTTCGGCAGACGGGCGGGCGCGTCCCCCTGATCGGCATCGGCGGCATCGATTCCGGGGCCGCCGCCATCAGCAAGATCGAAGCTGGCGCCAGCCTGCTGCAGCTCTACACCGGCCTGGTCTACGAAGGCCCCGGGCTGCTCGACCGCATGAAGCGCGACCTTGTCACCTACCTCGACCGCAACCGATTACCCTCCCTCGCCGCCGCTGTCGGCCGCCGGGCGGAGGAATGGGCATCCAGGCCGCTCGATGCGGCCGGCGCCTGAACCGCACTTCGTCGCTCAATCCCGCGCGTCGGTACGGCCGCGCATCAGCCGGGTGACAAGCCAGATCGGAATCACCACCAGCGCGCCGAGCAGGAAGTAGCCAAGCACCGAGTTGATGGCGCGGAAGCCGAGCTCGTACACGCGCCGCACGAGCTGAACCAGGCGGTCCACCAGGTTGTAGGGCGTGATGTCGAGTGCCGAGAGGATGACGCCGACCACCACGCACAGCACTGCCAGCCGGATCAGCGTGCCGGCCACGCTCTCGCCGAAAAACTGGCGCCGGTCCATGTTCTAGTCTCCCCTCGACCTGCGGGCAGGGCGCATTCGTGCCCGATTTCGCAGTAGCATAGCGCTTTCCCTCGCAACAGTGGCATC
>DASZQG010000028.1:0-5321 GCA_035550075.1 Hyphomicrobiaceae bacterium
CAGTGACGGCGAACTGAAGCAAGTGCCGGTGCGGGACGCGCTTCGCGTGTTGAAGCCGCTGCTGGAAGACCGCTCGGTGCTTAAGATCGGCCAGAACCTCAAATTCGACTATCTGGTCCTGCGCCAGCACGACATTGATCCAGCACCGCTCGATGACACGATGCTGCTGTCCTATGTGCTGGATGGAGGCCGGGGTGCGCACGGGATGGATGCACTTGCCGAGCGCCATCTCGCTCACTCGTGCATGTCTTTCAATCAGGTATTGGAACACGCACCGGGGGCCAGAAAGTCCGGCAAGACGTTTGCCCAGGTGCCGCCGGACAAGGCCACGGAGTATGCAGGCGAAGACGCGGACGTCACACTGCGCCTGTGGATGACGCTCAAGCCCAGGCTCGCCGCCGAGCGCATGACGACCGTCTACGAGACACTTGAACGGCCTATGGTGCGGGTGCTGGGCGATATGGAGCGCGCCGGCGTCAAGGTCGACAAGTCGATCCTTGCACGGCTCACCTCCACGTTCGCCCAGAAGATCGCCCGTCTTGAAGAGGAGATCTATGAGCTCGCCGGCCACAAGTTCAATCTGGGGTCGCCACGCCAGCTCGGCGAGTTTCTGTTCGACAACCTGAAGCTGCCGGGCGGACGCAAGACCAAGACCGGTCAGTGGGAGACACGCGCCAACCTGCTCGACGACTTGGCAAGCAGCGAAGGCCTTCCCGAGCATGCCCGCAAGCTGATCAACGTGATGCTCGAGTGGCGGCAATTGAGCAAGCTGCGGTCGACCTACACGGAGTCCCTGCCGCAGCACATCAATCCCCAGACCGGGCGCATACATACAAGCTTTGCGCTGGCGTCGACATCAACCGGGCGGCTGGCGTCGACCGATCCGAACCTGCAGAACATCCCGATCCGCACCAAGGAAGGGCGCGAGATCCGTACGGCCTTCATCGCCGAGCCTGGAAACAAGATCATTTCAGCCGACTATAGCCAGATCGAGCTGCGCATCCTTGCGCACATTGCCGAGATACCCCAGTTGCGGCGCGCGTTCGAAGAGGGTCTTGATATTCATGCCATGACCGCATCGGAAATGTTCGGCGTTCCGATCAAGGACATGCCGGCCGAGGTTCGGCGGCGCGCAAAGGCCATCAATTTCGGCATTATCTACGGTATTTCTGCTTTCGGCCTGGCGGCTCAGCTCGGCATCGCCAAGCAGGAGGCGGGCGAATATATCAACACCTACTTCAAGCGGTTCCCCGGCATCCGCGACTATATGGAATCGATGAAAAAGCGGGCCCACGACGTGGGCTATGTCGAGACGATATTCGGGCGGCGCATCCACTATCCGGAAATCAATACCAGGAACCCGTCGACGCGCGGGTTTCTGGAGCGCGCGGCAATAAACGCCCCGATTCAGGGATCGGCGGCCGATATTATCCGGCGCGCGATGGCACGCATACCGGGGGCGCTCGAATCGCGCGGGCTGAAAAGCGCCCGCATGCTTTTGCAGGTGCACGATGAACTCGTGTTCGAGGCGCGGGAGTCGGAGGTTTCAAAGGTCCTGGAAACGGTGCCGGAGATCATGGCCAAGGCAGCGGAGCCAGCCGTCAGAGTACGGGTGCCGATCCACGTCGATGCAAAGGCAGCCGACAACTGGGACGCTGCGCACTAGCAGCGTCCTTCGCCGAGCGTTTCCTCAGGGTCGTGCACCCTCAAGAGGGCAGATCTCCGGGACGGCGTGGCGACGAGAAACCGCGCCCCCCGCGGACGTCACTTGATCAGGAATTTCTCGATTCGGTGGCCTTCGCTGAGCTTGGCGGAGAGCCATTTCGGCTTGCGGCCACGCCCGGTCCACGTTTCGCTGGGATCGTCGGGGTTGGCGTATTTCGCTGCCACCGTGCGGCCTTTGCCGCCACGACCGCCAAAGAGATCGCTGATCTTGAAACCGGCGTCGGCAACCATTTTTTCTATTTTCTGGCGCAGCTCGGTTCTGGTCTTGTCCTGCGCGTGCGCCTTGGCTTTTTTGAGCTTCAATTCGAACTCCTGAAGCTCTCTAAGGGACATTCTCTCAAGTTCCTTGGCCATGGTTTCCTTTTCCTCGCGGAGTCTGTGCATCTGTAAATGACTTAATGTCTTTGAAATCGCAACAGTTCGATCGATGTTTTGTTGCGCGCTGGATAACGAGTGTGCCTTGTGGTAAGGGCCGAGGCTGGCCGTGCGGCAACTCAGAGACGCGTGCACCGCTAAATCGCCCGAGATGGTGGCCATTCGACGCCGCATTGTATTGGTAGCAAATGGAAATACTGGAGGAGCTGGTCACCGTTCGTGATTGGATGCGGTATGCCGTCAGCCGGTTCAACGCCGCGCAGCTCGTCTACGGGCATGGCACGCAGACAGCGATCGACGAGGCGGCCTACCTGCTGCTCAACAGCCTTAACCTTCCGATCGACGACATAAATCCCTGGCTCGACGCGCGGCTTTTGCCGGCAGAGCGACGGCAAATTCACGACATTATCGAGCAGCGAATTGTGAGCCGTAAGCCTGCCGCGTATCTCACCCACGAGGCCTGGATCGGGAAAAACAGATTTTATGTCGATGAGCGTGTCATTGTGCCGCGCTCGTATATCGGTGAGTTGCTCACGAGCGGGTCCTTGGCGAGCCTGCTGCCGGATAGCGAGCGCGTAAGGCGGGTGCTCGATCTGTGCACGGGGTCGGGCTGTCTCGCTATCCTTTCCGCGCTGACCTTCGAGAGTGCGCAGGTGGATGCGAGCGACCTGTCGGGCGACGCGCTCGATGTCGCGAAACGCAACGTCAGCGACTACGGTTTGCAGGAGCGGATCGCGCTCGCGCGAGGCGATTTGTTCGCGCCCTGGAAGGGAAATCAGTACGATCTCATCATTGCCAATCCGCCGTATGTCGCCGATGCGGCGCGTGCCGCCTTCCCGCCGGAATATGCCGCCGAGCCGGCGCTGGCGCATGCCGGCGGTACCGACGGCCTTGACCTCGTGCGTCGGATCCTGGCGGGGGCCCGCGACTTCATGGCGCCGGAAGGCGTGCTGGTGGTCGAGGTCGGCAGGGGTCGAAGTATCCTGGAAGAGGAATTTCCCCGGCTCGCATTCGTGTGGCTCGATACGGCGGAGAGTGAAGGAGAGGTATTCGCCCTCGGCAGGTCCGCATGGCACGCCTGAACGGTTTTATTTCCAGACGCGAAGGCTAAGATGGAGCGCATGACGTCGCCCGATCCCTTTCTGAACACCAAGCGCCGCCCGAGCGTTGAAGGCCCATTCCACGTCGAAGAACTGGCGCTGTCGCAGCGCAATTCGGGGATGCTGCTGGAGGCATTGCGGCATGACGTGACGCCGGCAGGCCTGCACTATCTGCTGATCCATTTCGACGTTCCTTACGTTCCCAGCGCGGACTGGCACGTTGAGGTGGCGGGGCGGGTGAAGAAGCCGATGTCGCTGTCGCTGGAGACCATCAAGCGCATGCCGGCGCGGACGCTGCGGGTAACGCTTGAATGCGCGGGCAATGGGCGGGCGCTGTTGAGCCCGCGCTATCCCAGCATGCCCTGGCGGCACGAGGCGGTCGGCACCGCGGATTGGACGGGCACGCCGCTACGTCATGTCCTGGAGCAGGCGGGCCTCGCGGATGACGCGGTGGACATCGCGTTCATCGGTGCGGATCACGGCTTCGACCGCGGCGTGGAGCACGACTACGCCCGCAGCCTGCGGCGGGACGCAGCCCTGAGCGAGGACGTTCTGATCGTCTGGGAGATGAATGGGCAGCCGCTGCTGCCGCAGCATGGCTATCCGCTGCGGCTCGTCGTTCCGGGATGGTACGGCATGGCGAGCGTCAAATGGCTGAAGCGCATTGAAGTGCTGGATAAGCCGTTTGACGGTTTCCAGCAGGTGCAAACCTACATGTATCGCGCGTCCACCGACGCCCCCCCGGTGCCGGTGACCCGCATCCGTGTGAAGTCGCTGCTCGTTCCCCCGGGAATACCGGATTGGTTCACGCGGCGGCGGCTGGTGGAGGCGGGACCGACGGCGCTGTTCGGGCGTGCCTGGTCGGGCGAGGCGCCTATTGTCCGCGTCGAAGTGGGCGTGGATGGCGCCTGGCATGAGGCCGAACTCGACTCGCCGATGGGCAGGTTCGCGTGGCGCGGCTGGCGGTACACCTGGGATGCGGCGCCTGGTGAGCATGAGATCTCGTGCCGCGCCACCGATGCCAAGGGCGAGACGCAGCCGTTGGATGCCCGCTTCGACATTGGCGGGTTCGGCAACAACGCGGTGCAGCGGGTCCGGGTGAAGGTAAGGTGACGGAGTGGGCGAGACGTTAGAAGTTTCATTGTGGCGCGGCGCCGAGGACGGGGCTTACCAGTCCTATCAGGTGCCGTTGCGGGAAAATCAGACCGTGCTCGATGTGGTCACGTGGGTTCAGCGCAATGCTGACTCGACGCTGTCGTATCGCTTTGCGTGCCGGGTGGGCATGTGCGGGAGCTGCGCGATGACCGTCAACGGACGGCCGCGCTGGACCTGCCGGACGCACATCGCAAAGGTCGCTCGGGATGGCCGCGTGGAGATCGGGCCGCTGGCCAACATGCCGGTGGTGAAGGACCTTGCCTGCGACATGGAGGTGTTCTTCCAGAAATGGCAGGCGGCGAAGGGTGTGTTCGCGCCCAACCGGACGCGGCAGGACGCCATTGAAAGAATCGCGCCGGACAGCGCGCCGCGGCAACTCGCTGACGCAGCAATCGAGTGCATTAATTGCGGCGTGTGCTATGCGGGCTGTGACACGGTGCGCTGGAACGCCGACTACATGGGGCCGGCCGCGCTAAACCGGGCATGGACCCTGGTCAACGACGTACGTGACATGGGCAATCGCGCTCGGCTTGCCGCCCTGGCGCAGGGTGGAGGTTGCCACGCGTGCCACTCGCATCAGAGCTGCCAGGAGCTGTGCCCCAAGGCGCTCAACCCCACCGCGTCGATTGCCGGCCTCAAGCGGCGCACCATGCAGGCATATCTGAAGGGCGAACTGGATCCGGCATGAACGTGCGGCTCTATGTTCTGCAGCGCGTGACGGCGGCCATCATGGCGCCGCTGGTGCTGGGGCATCTCGCGATCATCTTCTACGCGACCAGCCGTGGTTTGAGCGCGGCCGAAATTCTGGGGCGCACGCGCGGAAGCATCGGGTGGGCGATGTTCTACGGGTTGTTCGTGCTGGCGGTATCTGTTCACGCCTCCATCGGCGTGCGAACGGTGGCTATGGAATGGACGCGCATAAGACCGCGCGAAGCCGATGTTCTGATGTGGGGCTTTGGTGTGGTG
>DASZQG010000029.1:0-2233 GCA_035550075.1 Hyphomicrobiaceae bacterium
CCAGGGCACCATTTTCCTGGCGGGGCCGCCGCTGGTGAAGGCGGCCACCGGCGAGGTCGTGAGCGCGGAAGATCTGGGCGGCGCCGACGTGCACGCCCGCCAATCCGGCGTCGCCGACCACTATGCGCTGAACGACGACCACGCGCTGGAGATGGCGCGCCGCATCGTTTCCCACCTCAACCTGCGCAAGCAGGTCGGCCTCGACCTGCGCGAACCGCGCGAGCCGCTGTTCGACGCCGCCGAGCTGCACGGCGTGGTGCCGGTGGATGCCCGCAAGCCCTTCGACGTGCGCGAGGTCATCGCCCGCATCGTGGACGCGAGCGAGCTGGACGAATTCAAGCCCCTCTACGGGACGACGCTGGTTTGCGGTTTCGCGCACATCCACGGCTACCCGGTGGGCATCCTCGCCAACAACGGCATCCTGTTCTCCGAATCCGCGCTCAAGGGCGCGCATTTCATCGAGCTGTGCGCGCAGCGCGGCATCCCGCTGGTGTTCCTGCAGAACATCACGGGGTTCATGGTGGGCAGGAAGTACGAGGCGGAAGGCATCGCGCGCAACGGCGCCAAGATGGTGACCGCGGTGTCCTGTGCCAAGGTGCCGAAGTTCACCGTGATCATCGGCGGCAGCTTCGGCGCCGGCAACTACGGCATGTGCGGCCGCGCCTATTCGCCGCGCTTCCTGTGGATGTGGCCCAACGCGCGCATTTCCGTGATGGGCGGCGAGCAGGCGGCCAGCGTGCTGGCGCAGGTCAAGCGCGACGGCCTCGAGAAGGCCGGCAAGGCCTGGAGCCGCGAGGAGGAGGAAGCCTTCAAGGCGCCGATCCGGGCGCAGTACGAGACCCAGGGCCATCCCTACTATGCCAGCGCGCGACTCTGGGACGACGGCGTGATCGATCCCGCGGACACCCGCATGGTGCTCGGCCTGGGCATCTCCGCGGCGCTCAACGCCCCGATCGAGGAAACACGCTTCGGCGTGTTCCGCATGTGAGCCCGGGAGCCGCGAGCGTGGATGCCATCTATTTCACCGAAGAGCACCGGGCCCTGCGCGAGCAGGTGGCGCGTTTCGTCGAGAAGGAAGTCGAGCCCCACGGCGAAACCTGGGAAAAGCAGGGCCACGTGCCGCGCGAAGTGCTGCGGCGCATGGGAGACATGGGGCTGTTCGGCATCACCTACCCGGCCGAGTACGGCGGGTCCGAATCGGACCTGCTGACGTCGCTGGTGTACGCGGAAGCGCTGTCGCGCAGCACCTTCGGCGGCTTCGTCGTGACCGCTCTGGTCCATTCCGACATGGCGTCGCCCCACCTGGTGCACGCCGGATCGAAGGCCCAGGTCGAGAAATACCTGCCCGGCATCATCCGCGGCGAGACGATCACCGCGGTGGCCGTCACCGAGCCCGATGCGGGCTCCGACGTGGCGTCGATCCGCACCCGCGCGCGGCGCGAGAACGGCGCCTGGGTCCTCAACGGCGCCAAGATGTTCATCACCAACGGCGTGCTGGCCGACGTCTATTTCGTGGCGGCGAAGACCGACCCGCAGGCCAAGGGCTCGCGCGGGATCTCCATGTTCATCGTGGAAAAGGGCACGCCCGGCTTTCGCGTGGGACGGGCGCTGGACAAGATGGGCTGGCGCAGCTCCGACACCGCGGAGCTGGTGTTCGAGGATTGCCTCGTGCCGGAGGAGAACCTGCTCGGGGAGCAGAACGCCGGCTTCTACGCGGTGATGAAGAACTTCCAGCGCGAGCGCATCGCCGCCGCGGCGATGTCCGTGGGCAATGCCCTGACCTCGCTGAAGCTCACGATCGAGTACGTGAAGGGCCGCAAGGCCTTCGGCGGCGTCCTCTACGACAAGCAGGTGATCCGCCAGCGCCTCGCCATGCTGGAGGCCCGCACCCACGCCGCGCGCCAGTTCATGTACCACTGCGGCTGGCTGTCGGCCCAGGGCCGCGATTGCGTGCGCGAAGTCTCCATGCTCAAGGCCCTGACCGGCGAGCTCGCCAACGAGGTGGTCTACACCTGTCAGCAGTTCCACGGCGGCATGGGCTACATGCGCGAGAGCGCCATCGAGCGCCAGGCGCGCGACGCCCGCGTGCTGGCCATCGGCGGCGGCGCCACCGAAGTGATGCTCGAGGAAGTCGCCAAACGCTTCACGCCCGACTGAAGAGTCCCATGACCCCTGCGCTCAAGACCGAGACCCGCGACCACGTCGCCACCGTCTGGCTGAACCGGCCGGATGT
>DASZQG010000030.1:0-20477 GCA_035550075.1 Hyphomicrobiaceae bacterium
CCAACAAGGGCGCTCGAGGAGGCCCGCGCGGGCCTCCTGGGGCGGAGCGATCCGCCCCGCGGTTGCCGCGTACGGCACCCGCGTACCCGTCGCACCTGCTCTGGACCGCCCCGGCCCAGAGGGGCGGATGGCGCGTGGGCGCAACGGACATCGCCTCGACAATGCCGCGCGGAGCGGCCATAGCAGGCGCCGGGCAGCAGACGGACACGCGCCGGGCCGGAGGGGGCGCCGGAGGGCGGCCAAGAGGGCCACGGCAATCAGCGGCGGCAGCGGAACGGACACGATCATGGTGGCGAAGGCGAGAACGAAGACAACGGCGGCACAACCAAGGAGAGCCAGCGCGACAAGCAAGGTGAGGACGGGCAAGGCGGGCAGCGGCGGAGCGGGCGCTCATACCGAGGCCAAGCGTGGGACGGATGCCAAGGGAGGCGCCAAGCCTGCCCCAGGCGGCAAAGGCAACCCCCTGCTCGAGGCCTGGAGCACGCCCGAGGAGGTGCCGCCCTTCGACCGCATCCGCATCGCGCATTTCCTGCCGGCCTTCGACAATGGCCTGCGCCAGCACACGAAGGAGATCGCGGCGATCGCGAAGAACCGCGAGAAGCCGACCTTCGCCAACACCATCGAGGCGCTGGAACGCGCCGGCAAGGCGCTCGATCGCGCGACGAGCGTTTTCTACAACCTCGCCGGCACCGACACCAACGCGGAGATCCAGGCCATCGAGCGCAAGATGGCGCCGCGCTTCGCGCGCCACTCCATGCGCATCTCGCAGAACGCGGCGCTGTTCAAGCGCGTCGACGCGCTGATGCGGGCGCGCAAGCAGCTCGGACTGACGCCGGAGCAGACGCGCGTGCTGGAGCGCTATCACCTCTCCTTCGTCAAAGGTGGCGCCGCGCTCGATGCCAGAGGCAAGAAGAAGCTCGCCGCGATTGCCCAGCGCATGGCGGCGCTGCGCACCAAGTTCAGCCAGAATGTTCTGGCCGACGAGCAGAGCTTCCTGATGGTGCTGGAGGACGACGAGCTGGCCGGCCTGCCCGAGCAGCTCCGCGCGGCGGCCGCCGCGGTTGCCAAGGAGCGCGGCCATCCGGGCAAGCACGCGATCACACTGTCGCGCTCGCTGGTGGAGCCGTTCCTGCAATACGCGGCGCGCCGCGATTTGCGCGAGAAGGCGTTCAAGGCGTGGATCGCGCGCGGCGCCAACGGCGGCAAGACCGACAACCGCAAGATCATCGCCGAGATCCTCGATCTGCGGGCGCAGTCGGCGCACCTGCTCGGCTACAGGAACGCCGCCGAATCCGCGCTGCAGTTCTCGATGGCCAAGACGCCCGCCAACGTGCGCAGGCTGCTGACGGAGGTGTGGGAGCCGGCCCGCCAGCGCGCGCTCATCGAGCGCGACGACCTGCAGGAGGCGGTGCGCGCGGAAGGCGGCAATTTCAAGCTCGCCGCCTGGGACTGGCGCTATTACGCGGAGAAGGTGCGCAAGGCCAGGTTCGACATCGACGAGGCGGAGATCAAGCCCTACCTGCAGCTCGACAACGTGATCGCCGCCGCCTTCGACGTGGCCGGCAAGCTGTTCGGCCTGTCGTTTGAGGAACGCCGCGACGTGCCCGTCTATCATCCTGATGTGCGCGTGTTCGAGGTGTCGCGCCAGGGCCGGCCGGTCGGGCTGTTCTTCGGCGACTACTTCGCGCGCAGCTCCAAGCGGTCCGGCGCGTGGATGTCGGGCTGGCGCGAGCAGCGCAAGCTCGACGGCGACGTGCGGCCGCTGGTGGTCAACGTGATGAACTTCGCCAAGGGCGGACCTGGCGAACCGGCGCTGCTCAGCATCGACGATGCCCGCACGCTGTTCCACGAGTTCGGCCACGCCCTGCACGGCCTGCTTTCCGACGTGACCTATCCGATGGTGTCTGGCACCAGCGTGGAGCGCGATTTCGTGGAGCTGCCGTCGCAGCTCTACGAGCACTGGATGATGGCGCCGGCGGTGCTGCGCAAGTTCGCGCGCCACTACAAGACCGGCAAGCCGATGCCCGACTCCCTGATCCGGCGCATCGAGGCGGCGCGCAACTTCAACCGCGGGTTCGCCACGGTGGAGTACCTTGCGGCGGCCATCGTCGATCTCGACCTGCACGTAATGAAGGACGCGGCCGGGCTCGACGTCGATGCCTTCGAGAAAAAGACGCTCGGCAAGATCGGCATGCCGGAGGAGATCGTCATGCGCCACCGCATCCCGCACTTCGGCCATATCATCGGCGGCTACGCGGCCGGCTACTACAGCTACCTGTGGTCGGAGGTGATGGATGCGGACGCCTTCCGCGCGTTCGAGGAAAAGGGCGACATCTTCGATGCCGAGACCGCCAAGCGGCTCTACCAGCACATCTACTCGGCCGGCGGGCGGCAGGATGCGGCCAAGGCCTACGCCGCCTTCCGCGGCCGGCTGCCGGACACCCAGGCGCTGCTCGAGCAGCGCGGGCTCCTTCCGGCCAAGGCGGCGTGAGAATGCGCGCCACGCCTTGCCGGCCGGGAAGGCCGCATGCGATACACGCCCCGACGTGGCTGGCTCGAGGATAACGCACGATGCTTCAGATGATCGAGAGGGTGCTGGAAGCGGTGCTGTTCGCCAGCCGCTGGCTGCTGGCGCCGTTCTATCTCGGGCTGGCGCTGAGCGTCGTCGTGCTCCTCATCAAGTTCATCCAGGAGCTGGCACACCTCGTGATGATGGCCGTCACCGGAACCGAATCCGATATCATCCTGGGCGTGCTGACGCTGGTCGACCTGTCGCTGACCGGCTCGCTGCTGCTGATCGTGATCTTCTCGGGCTACGAGAACTTCGTGTCGAAGATCGACCACTCCAGCCACCGCGACTGGCCGGAATGGATGGGCACCATCGATTTCACGGCGCTGAAGATCAAGCTGCTCGGCTCGATCGTGGCGATCTCGGCCATCCAGCTTCTGAAGCAGTTCATGGCAGTGGCATCGTCCAGCGACCGCGACCTGATGTGGTATGTCGTCATTCATCTGGTATTTGTCGGATCGAGCGTGCTGCTGGCGCTGTCGGACCGCATCGCGGGCGAAACCAAGCACCCCCCTGCGCCGGGAAAGTCCGCGGGGGCCAAGCCATGACCAGCTAGGCGCAACAGGCGACCGGCCAGGAGGAAACGATGCAGGCAAACGTCAACGGCATTCGCATGAACTTCGAGGTGTCGGGCAAGGAGGGCGGCCAGGCGGTCGTGCTGCACCATCCGCTTGCCGCCAACCTCACCTTCTGGGACGAGCTGACGGCGGCGTTGGCGCCGCGCTATCGCGTGGTGCGGCTCGACGCGCGCGGCCACGGCCAGTCTGAGGCGCCGGAGGGGCCGTACAGTTTCGAGACGCTGACCAACGACGTCATCGGCCTGATGGACCATCTGAAGATCGACCGTGCGCACTATCTCGGCCTGTCGATGGGCGGCATGGTCGGCCAGTATCTCGGACTGATGCATCCCAACCGCTTCCGCGATCTGATCCTGGTCTCCACCAGCAGCCGCGTTCCGCCGGAAGGGCGTGCGCTGTGGGACGAACGCATCCGCGTGTCGCGCGAGAAGGGCATGGCCTCGCAGCCCGAGAGCGCCATGCAGCGCTGGCTGTCGAAGGCCGGACGGCAGAACCCGAAGCTTGTCGAGCGCATGACCAAGATGATCCTCGCCACGCCCGTCAACGGCTATACCGGCTGGGGCGCGGCGATCCGCGACCTCAACATCACCGACCGGCTGAAGGCGATCACGCTGCCGACGCGGGTGATCGTGGGCGAAGAGGATCCGGGCACGCCGGTGGCCGCGTCGCAGGCGATCCACCGCGAGATCAAGGGCTCCGACCTCATCATCATGCCGGGCGTGTCGCACATGCTGTCGGCGGAAGCGCCCGAAGCCTTCCACGGCCACGTGCTGCCGTTCCTCGACAAGCACTCCGGATAATCGTTGCCGCACCTCGACGCCGCTGCCGCGGGAGGACTTGCGCCGCTCTATGTCCGCGTGCTCGGCGCGCGCTTCGACGCGCTGCCGGCCGCGGTGCGCACGCTGCACGATCTGCGCGCTCCTTCCGCGTGGACCGGGCGCGCGACGGTGGAGCGCGGTCCGCATCCGCTGGCGCGGGCCATCGCCTGGCTGTCCGGTCTGCCGCCAGCGGGCCGCGACGTGCCGCTGCGGGTGACGTTCACGCCGGCTGACGGCCGCGAGCATTGGGTGCGCGACTTCGGCGGGCACATCTTCCGCTCGGTGCAGGTCGAGCGCGGCGGGCTGCTGTGCGAGCGGGTCGGCGCGACGACGTTCGCATTCGCGCTCGAAGCCTCGCCCGACGGGCTGGCGCTGCGGCTTGCGGGGCTGCGCGTTCTCGGCGTGCCGGTGCCGGCGGCGCTGCATCCGCGCATACGCACCAGCGAAAGCGCGCGCGACGGGCGCTACCACTTCGAGGCCGAGTCATACCTGCCGCGGATCGGCCTGCTGGTGCGCTACGCCGGCTGGCTGGACAGGACGGGCGCGGGATGCAGCGCGTAGCGGGCGTGCCAGATGCCGGGATCCAGGCTCGAGAACAGTCCCGTCTTCATGCCGGACAGCGTGCGCACCATCTCGCGGCGCAGATAGGGGACGTAAGCGAACAGCGGAAACGTGGCGTCGCGCACGGCGCCCGCCAGCTTGCTGTCGGATTGGAAGAACGGCGTCAGCGTGCGGCTCGCCACCGAGTAGAAGCGCGTGTGGGCACGCCGCCGCGCGGCGTACGCGGCGAGCGCGGCCGCAACGGATGGCGTCTCGCGCAGGCTCGCGGCGAGCGTCGCGGCGTCGATCAGGGCGAGGTTGGCGCCCTGGCCAAGCTGCGGGCTGGTGGCGCGGCCCGCGTCGCCGATGAAGACCAGGCGCTCGGCGAAGCACGGCCGCACCACGATGTCGGCGTAGCTCGCAAACGTCATGTCGTCGTGAGTGCGCACCTGAGCGACGACGGATGCCGCCTGCGGCCAGGCTTCGCTCACCTGCGCCTTCCAGGCGGCGACGCCGGTGCTGCGCCAGGTGGGATAGTCCTTGACGCGCAGGCTCCAGAACAGGGCGACCAGCGGACGCTCGTCGCCAGGCCGCCGGCCGACCGGCAACACGCCGATCATCAGGCCGCAGCCGTCATAGACCTGCATCAGCCAGCCGGGCGCGAACCAGTCCGCCGGCTGCTCCAGGATGCCCCATACGGCGCCATAGGGATAAGGCCGGTCGAGCCGCACGCGGCTCTCCTTCGCCCGCAGCGGCGAGCGCATGCCGGTGCCGTCGATCACGAGATCGAAGGGGCCATGCGCGCCACCGCGCGTATCGATCAGAAGGCGGCCGCCGGCGACGGCGCGCGTTTCCTTCACCTCGGTCGACGCCATGATCGGCACGCCGAGCCGCACCACCTCATCATAGAGCAGGCGGAACAGGGTGCCGCGGTGGATGCCGACGCCGAACAGATGCGGCCCCAACTCGCGATAGCCGACGTCGAATATCTTGGCGCCCCTGACGGTGGTGCCGCGGATGCCGGCAATCGCCTGCCCGCGGGCGATCGCGGACTGGTCGAGGCCCAGGCAGGCGAGACATGCCAATCCGGTAGGCTGCAGCATCAGGCCGGCGCCCAGCGGGCGCGGCGCCTCGAACTTCTCGATCAGGCGAACGTCGTGGCCGTCGCGGGTGAGGAATGCGGCGGCGGCGAGCCCTGCGGTGCCCGCTCCCGCAATCGCGATTTTCAGCGGCGGCGGCATGCGCATCCCGGACAGCGGGCGGAAACGTCGGCGTCAGTACTCGCGCTTCTTGGGCTCGATGTACTTCACTTCGTTGGTCATGGTGTAGGCGTGCACCGGGCGATAATCGATCCTGACGTTCTTGCTCGCCTCGTCCACCCAGGCCAGCGTGTGCTTCATCCAGTTGGCGTCGTCGCGGTTGGGAAAATCCTCGCGCGCATGCGCACCCCGCGATTCCTTGCGGTTGAGCGCGCTCGATACGGTCGCCACCGACTGCACGATCAGGTTCTCGTATTCGAGCGTCTCCACGAGGTCGGAATTCCAGATCAGCGAGCGGTCGGACACGCGGATATCCTGCGAGCCCTTCCAGATCTCGGTGATCTTCTCGACGCCTTCCTGCAGCACCTCGCCGGTGCGGAACACGGCGCAGTTGGTCTGCATGGTCTTCTGCATCTTCAGCCGCAGCTCGGCGGTCGGCGTTCCGCCGCTGGCGTGGCGCGCGCGGTCGAGGCGCGACAGCGCGAATTCATCGGCATCCTTCGGCAGCGGCGGCAGCGCCGCGCCGGCCTCCACCGTTTCGCCGCAGCGCAGACCGGCGGCGCGGCCGAACACCACAAGATCGGTCAGCGAGTTGGAGCCGAGGCGATTGGCGCCGTGCACCGACACGCAGGCGGCTTCGCCGATCGCGAACAGGCCGGGCACCACCGTATCCGGCTCGCCGTCTTTCAGCGTCAGCACCTCGCCGTGGTAGTTGGTGGGGATGCCGCCCATGTTGTAGTGCACGGTCGGCAGCACGGGGATCGGCTCGCGCCGCAGATCGACGCCGGCGAACACGCGCGCGCTCTCGGTGATGCCGGGCAGCCGCTCCTGCAGGATCTTCGGGTCGAGATGATCGAGGTGCAGGTAGATGTGGTCCTTCTCCGGGCCCACGCCGCGCCCTTCGCGAATCTCGATGGTCATCGAGCGGGATACCACGTCGCGCGAGGCCAGATCCTTGGCGTGCGGCGCGTAGCGCTCCATGAAGCGCTCGCCGTTGGCGTTGGTCAGGTAGCCGCCTTCGCCGCGCGCGCCCTCGGTGATCAACACGCCGGCGCCGTAGACGCCGGTGGGATGGAACTGCACGAACTCCATGTCCTGCAGCGGCAGGCCGGCGCGCAGAACCATGGCGTTGCCGTCGCCGGTGCAGGTGTGCGCCGACGTGCAGGTGAAGTAGGCGCGGCCATAGCCGCCGGTGGCGAGGATGGTCTTCTTGGCGCGGAAGCGGTGCACGCTGCCGTCCTCCAGCGCCAGCGCGACGACGCCACGGCAGGTGCCATCCTGATCCATGATCAGGTCGATGGCGAAGTATTCGACGAAGAACTGCGCGGAATGGCGCAGCGACTGGCCGTAGAGCGTGTGCAGCAGGGCATGCCCGGTGCGGTCGGCGGCGGCGCAGGTGCGCTGGGCGGGCGGGCCGTTGCCGTTTTCGGTGGTCATGCCGCCGAACGGCCGCTGGTAGATGCGGCCATCGTCGGTGCGGCTGAACGGCACGCCGTAGTGCTCGAGCTCGTAGACGGCGTCAGGCGCGTGCCGGCACAGATACTCGATGGCGTCCTGGTCGCCGAGCCAGTCGGCGCCCTTCACCGTGTCGTACATGTGCCACTGCCATTCGTCGCGGCCCATGTTGCCGATGGCGGCGGCGATGCCGCCCTGCGCGGCAACGGTGTGCGAGCGGGTTGGGAACACCTTGGTCACGCAGGCGGTCTTCAAGCCGGCCTCGGCGCAGCCCAGCGTGGCGCGCAGGCCGGAGCCGCCGGCGCCCACCACCACAACGTCGTAGGCGTGGTCCGTCACCGGGTACGCGCGGCCGTTCAGCGCCGGCTTGGCAACCCCGTTGTCGCCAGGTTTGGTCCCGTCCGCCATCGATCAGGCTCCGAAGCTCAGCTTGAGCACCGCGAACGCGCAGGTCAGTCCGACCAGCGTCGTGAAGAAGGAATTGAACATCAGGGCCGCCACCTTGCGGCCTTCCGAATGCACGTAGTCCTCGATGATGCTCTGCATGCCGAGGCGCATGTGGATCACGCCCGACAGCACCAGCAGCAGCAGCGGGATGGCATTCTGCGGCTTGGCCAGGGTGTGGCGCACGGTGGCGTAGTCGGCGCCGGCGAGCTTCACCACCAGCCAGATCATGATGCAGACCAGGATCAGGTTGGAGACGGCGGTCAGGCGCTGCTTCCAGAAGTGCTCGGTGCCTTCATGGGCGGAGCCCAATCCCCGCACCTTCGCCAGCGGCGTACGATAACCAGCCATGCCTAGAAGCCTCCGTGCAGGGCGAAAGCCACCGCCCACAGGGCCAGCGTGAGGATGACCGAGCCGATGATGGTGCCCCAGCACAGCAGGTTGACCTGCCAGATCTCCAGGCCCCGCAGGGTGTCCCAGGTCAGATGACGCACGCCGCCCAGCATGTGATGGATCAGCGCCCACGAGTAGCCGAACAGCACGATCTTGCCGAGCGGATGGCCGAACAGCGCGTTCACCTGATCGAACGCCTTGGGGCCCATCGCCACGGCGATCAGCCAGGCCGCCAGCAGCAGGGTGCCGACATACAGCGCCGCGCCGGTGATGCGATGCACGATCGACATCACCATGTTGATCAGCGGCCGGTAGATCGACAGGTGCGGAGAGAGTGGACGGTCGACCGTATGCCTTGCTTCGGCCATCTAGAGAGACTCTCCCGCTTGGTCGGTGTGTGCTCGGCTTTTATCGCGGTGAGTGCATCGCGGCAATCGCCACAAATGTCTCACGGGGCCGGCGCGCGGCCACTCAGGTGTATTGTATACCAGAGCACGCGCGCGCTCGCGTTCCTTCGCGTGCTCAGCGCGGCAGCACCAGCCACCAGTCGAGATCGAGCACCACACTCGGTGCATACGCGTCTTGCGCGTCGCGCAGGGGGAAATCGGCGCAGGCGGCGTTGGTCGTCGCGACGAGCCGCACGCGCAGCGCGCCGATATCGCTGCGGCCGGGAATCTCAGCCGTCTCCAGCACCTGCGACCAGGCATAGACCGTATCGCCGGCAAAGCACGGCGCGACGTGCCGCCCGCCGTTGATGGCAGCCACATGAAACGCGTTGGCGAGGCCGTTGAACGACAGCGCGCGGGCCAGCGAGATGATGACGCCGCCGTAGACGAGCCGCCGCTTGAACTGGCTCGCGGCCTGCAGATGCGCGTTGAAGTGCACCTTGGCCGTGTTTTGATAGAGGCGGGTTGCGATCTGGTGCTCGGCCTCTTCCAGCGTCATGCCGTCGATATGATCGATTTTGTCGCCGGCGGCGTAATCGCCCCAGCGGTGCGGCGCGCCGGCCAGCGCAACATCGTAGCGGGCGGCGTCCAGCGGCGGCACGGCGGCGCCCAGCAGCGCCGGGTCGACGCGTTCGGCGGTCTTCGGCACCACCGGATCGGGCATCCGTACGCCGGGATCGCGCTTGTGCACCATCACCCAGCGGACGAACTCCAGCACCGGCTCGCCCCGCTGATTGCGCCCCGTGGTGCGCACGTAGACGACACCCGTCCGGCGGTTGGAATTCTCCCGCAGGCCGATGATTTCGGAGGCGGCGCTCAGGGTGTCGCCGGGATAGACCGGGGCCAGGAAGCGGCACTCCGCATAGCCAAGATTGGCGACCGCGTTGAGGGACACGTCCGGCACGCTCTTGCCGAACACCACGTGGAACACCAGCAGGTCGTCCAACGGCGCGCGCGGATAGCCGATGGCCCTGGCAAACTCATCGGACGACTGCACCGCGAACCGGCTGCCGTAGAGACCCGTGTAGACCGATGCATCGCCGGCGGTCAGCGTGCGCGGCGTGGCGTGCACCAGAACCTGGCCCACGCGAAAATCCTCGAAGAAGTTGCCGGCCCGGGCCTTGCCGCTGCTCATGCCGTTCGGTCTCTAGTGTTCGGACAGCTTGATGCCGGGCTTATATTCGCCGACGGCTTCCTTGATGATCACCTGCCCGCAGATGACCCGCTTCTTCTCCGGATCGTAGGTGAGCGCCGGCTGCCCGTAGAGCTGCCAGCCCTTGTTCAGCTCGGCCGTGACACGATGGCAGAAGCTGTCGTCGTCCGGTCCGGTCAGGTAGCGGTAGAGTTTCATCGCTCACGCCCTCGCTTGAATCGCCTCGGCAATCGCCACCGTGCGCCGCGCCATCTCGGCGTGCAACAGCTCAACCATGCGGCCGTCGATCGTGATGACGCCTTTGCCCTTGTTCTCCGGCAGGTCGAACGCGGCGATGATCTTGCGCGCGAACGCCACCTCCGCCGCGCGCGGCGCAAACGCCGCGTTCGCGATCGCCACCTGGTCGGGATGGATCAGGGTCTTGCCGTCGAAGCCAAGCGCTCGGGCGTGCTCGCATTCGCGCGCAAAACCGTCGGCATTCTTGAAGTCGTTGTAGACACCGTCGAGCACGTCGAGCCCATAGGCCCGCGCCGCCGTGATGCTGGCCGACAGCCAATAAAGCGCCGGACGGCGGCTTTGCGTAAGGTCGGCGCGCGTCTCCTTCACCAGGTCGTTGGTGCCGAGCACGAAGCAGGCGAGCCGCGCGCCGGGCTGGCGGGCCGCGGCGGCGATGTCATGCAGGTTCAGGATCGCCAGCGGCGTCTCGATCATGGCCCACAGGCGCAGGGCCTGCGGCGCGGCGGCCTTGGCCAGCGCCTCGGTCGCCCTGGCGATGTCTGCGCCGCTGTTCGGCTTGGGCAGCAGCACCGCATCCGCGCCCGACGTCGCGGCGGCCTGGATGTCGGCCGCACCCCAGGGCGTGTCCAGCGCATTGACGCGGACCACCAGCTCGCGATGGCCATAGCCGCCCGCTGCAATGGCCGCGCACACCTGGGCGCGCGCCGCCTCCTTCGCCTCCGGCGCCACCGCGTCCTCCAGGTCGAGGATCAGCGCGTCGGCCGGCAGCGACCTGGCCTTCTCCAGCGCGCGCGCATTGGAGCCCGGCATGTAGAGCACGCTGCGGCGCGGACGGAGGGTCATCGGACAATCCCGTTGCTGAGCCGCAAGGATAGGCAATGGGCGCGGCCCACGCCAGATGCCGGAGCCATGGCGATTCGCTCTCGCGAGGCAAAGGTTGGCAGCCCGGCGGCATTCGGCCATACCTCTCCCCTTGGCGCGCGATGCGAGGGGCGCTGCGTGTCCGCCTGTGCGGGTAAGGAGGATTTGAGCGGCTGATGGCGACGGTCCTGGCAATTTCGTCACACGTCGTGCGCGGGCACGTCGGCCTCGACGCGAGCGTGCCGGCCCTGCAGGCGCTCGGCCACGAGGTGTGGGCGGTGCCGACCGTGATGTTTGCCAGCCGGCCGGGCCTAGGCCGCCTGCAGCGCTTCGAGCTGCCGGCGCCGGAAATCGGGGCCCTGCTCTCGGCGCTGGACGCAGACCAGTGCTGGCGCCGTCTCGATGGTGTGCTGACCGGCTATTTCCCATCCGCTGCCGCCGTGGCCGCCGCCGCGGAGGCCGTGGCGCGCATCAAGGCCGCCAACCCGTCGGTGCAGGTGCTGGTCGATCCGATCCTGGGCGACGCCGGCAGCCTGTATGTCGCCCCCGATACGGCGGCGGCAATCCGCGACCGCCTGCTGCCGCTCGCCGACGTCGCCACGCCGAACCTGTTCGAGCTCGGCTGGCTCAGCGGACGCGCGCTCGGCGACCGCGCCGCCATCGTGGAAGCGGCGCGCCGCCTGGGACCGCCGGCGGCCGTCGTCACCTCGGCGCTGGAAAGCGGCGGCGAAATCGCCACCCTGCTGGTCGGCGCCGGGGCCGTCGTCGAACGGCGCGCGGGCAAGCGGTCCGGCATTCCCAATGGCGCCGGCGACCTGTTTGCCGGGCTGCTGCTCGGGCACCTGCTGGGAGGGCAGACGCTCGAGGGCGCGCTTGGCGCCAGCCTCGCCGGTCTCGAGGCCGTGCTCGCTGCCAGCGTGGACGCCCCGGTGCTCAATCTGGCGGCCCTGCTGCGGAAAAGCCCATGACCACTCCTGACGACATTCGCGCGCGGCTCAAGGGTGCGCTGGCCTTCATCCATCACGAGGCGGCCAGCGGGCTGATCCTTCTCGCTGCCGCGGTCGCCGCACTGCTAGCGGCCAATTCGATCGCGGCGCAGCTCTACGACGGCTTCCTCGACGTTCCGCTCGCGGTGCAGATCGGTCCGCTGGCGCTGAACAAACCGCTGCTGCTCTGGATCAACGACGGATTGATGGCGATCTTCTTCTTCCTGGTCGGCCTGGAGATCAAGCGCGAGCTGCTGCAGGGCGAGCTGTCGAGCATCAGACAGGCGGCGCTGCCGGCCATTGCCGCCGCCGGCGGCATGGCGGTTCCCGCCCTCATCTACATCCTGATCAACGCCGGCGACGCGGTCGCTCTGAAAGGCTGGGCGATTCCATCCGCAACCGACATCGCCTTCGCCGTCGGCGTGCTTGCGCTGGTGGGCGACCGCGTCCCGGCCTCGCTCAAGATCTTCCTGCTGGCGCTGGCCATTCTCGACGACCTCGGCGCCATCGTGATCATCGCCGCGTTCTACACCTCGGACCTTTACTGGGTTGCGCTGGTGCTGGCGACGGCGGGCGTGGTGGTGCTGTGGGCGCTCAATGCGCGCGGCGTGACGCGGCTGGCGCCGTACCTGCTGACGGGGGTCTTCATCTGGCTCTGCGTGCTCAAATCGGGTGTGCACGCCACGCTGGCGGGCGTGGTCGTCGCGCTCGCGATCCCGCTGTCCGCGCGCGCGCCGGACCAGCCCTCGCCGCTGGAGCATCTCGAGGAAAGCCTGCACCCGTGGGTGGCGTTCGGGGTGCTGCCGCTGTTCGCCTTCGCCAACGCGGGCGTATCGCTGCATGGGGTATCGCCGGTCAGGCTGCTGGACGCGGTGCCGCTCGGCATCACGCTCGGCCTGTTTCTCGGCAAGCCGATCGGCATCTGCGGCGCGACGTGGTTCGCGGTGCGGACCGGGCTCGCGGCGCGGCCGCAGGACGCCACCTGGTGGCAGATCATCGGCGTGGGCATGCTGGGCGGCATCGGCTTCACCATGAGCCTGTTCATCGGCATGCTGGCGTTCACCGATCTCGCGCACGCCGCGCAGCTTCGCCTTGGCGTGTTGTTCGGGTCGCTGCTGTCGGCGATCTGCGGCTACCTGGTGCTGCGGCTCAGTGCGCCTGCGCCGCGCGGATCGCCGGAATGACCTGCGCCTCCAGGCTCTCGGCGCTGATCGGCCCGAAATGCTTGTAGACGATCTCGCCCTTGCCATTGATGACGAACGTCTCGGGCATGCCGGATACGCCCCAGTCGATGGCGTTGCGCCCGGTCGCATCCGCGCCGACCGCCGTGAACGGATTGCCGTAGCGGCCCAGGAAACGACGCGCCGCGGCCGGCTGGTCCTTGTAGTTGACGCCGTAGAGGCGCACGCCGGTCTTCTGCTTCAACGCCATCAGCAGCGGGTGCTCGGCCACGCACGGCCCGCACCACGACGCCCAGAAATTGACGACCGTCACGTCGCCCTGCGCCAGGTCGGAGCGGGCAAAGCTGGCAATCGCGTGTACGCCGTCCGTCAGGCCATCGACTGGCTGCAGCGTCAGCGGCGGTGCCGGCCGGCCGATCAGCGCCGAAGGCAGCCGCGAGGGATCGCCCTCGCGCAGCGCGGCGGCAAACAGCAGCGCCAGCAGGGCGAAGATGGCCAGCGGCCAGATCAGGGCCCGAGGCCGTCGCGCGCCCCTCGGTTCGGCGGATTGTGCAACCTGCTCCTGCATGGGCTTTCAGCTCACACTCTTGCCCGATCGCCGGCTCACGCCGCGGCTTTCAAGCTCGTCGAGCGCGCGCTGCTGGCGCCGCCCGTCCAGCACCAGCCACGCCGCCAAAGCTGCCAGTACCGCTGCCACGATGGCGTAACTGATCCAGACGAAGGCGGCGTGCGGTCCGAGGTCCATCGCCGCCTACTCCGCCGGCTGGCCGGCAAAGGCGCCACCGGCCCGCTGCACCTCGATCAGCCGCAGCGCCTTCGCGCGCCGGCGCAGGATCTCGTTGCGCATCGCCTTCAGGTGCAGCGTCGCGAACAGCACGATCATCGCCAGCCCCATCACCAGCAGCGGCCACAGCAGCGACGGATCGACGGTCGGCGCGCCCAGCCGCGTGACGCTCGGCTTCTGGTGCAGGCTGTTCCAGTACACCGAATAGCGGATCACCGGCAGGATGACGATGCCGACCAGGCTCAGCACGGCGGTCAGGTTGCCGGCCAGCGCCTCATCCTCGATAGAGGAGCGCAGCGCGATCAGCCCCAGGTAGAGAAAGAACAGGATCAGCACCGACGTCAGCCGCGGGTCCCACACCCAGAACGTGCCCCACATCGGCTTCGCCCACAGCGAGCCGGTTACCAGGCAAAGGAAGGTGAACACCGCGCCGATCGGCGCCGCGGCCTTCGCCGACACGTCCGCCAGCGGGTGGCGGAACACCAGCAGGCCGAAGCTCGATGCGGCAATCAGCGTGTAGGCCAGCAGCGCGACCCACGCCGCGGGCACATGGATGAACATGATCTTGGCGGTATGGCCCTGCTGGTAGTCGGGCGGCGCCCGGAACGCCATCACCAGGCCGGCCGCCAGCAGTACGACCGCGGCCGCCGTCAGCCACGGCAACAGCCGGGCCGACAGCGCCATGAAGCGCGTGGGGTTGGCGAGCCTCTGCGTCAGCGATGCCATGGGCATGATCTAAGCCTTTGGGCCTTTTGGCGCAAATCGACAGCTCGCCTCACTGAAGCTGGAACCGCAGCGCGGCGGCCGCCGCCAGCGGGCCCAGCACCATGGCCGCCAGCGACACCGCGCACAGGATAAGGAACGCAGGGGTAAAGCCATCCAGTCCCATCAACGCGGCGCTCATTGCGCCTATTCCAAAGTTCAGCGTCGGCACGAACATGGGCAGCATCAGGAACGCGAGCAGCATGCCGCCGCGCCGCGCCCGCAGCGTCAGCGCCGCCCCGATCGCCCCGAGGAAGCTGATGGCGGGCGTGCCGGCCAGCATCGTCACGACCAGCACGCCGTAGGCATCGGGCGCCAGGTTCAGCAGCAGGCCGAGCACAGGCGCCATGACAACCAGCGGCACCCCGGTCGTCAGCCAGTGGGCAAGGCTCTTGCCGGCAGCGACCGCTTCCAGCGGCAGCGGCCCGGTCGCCAGCACGTCCAGCGAGCCATCCTCGAAGTCGGTCTCGAACAGCCGCCCCAACGACAGAAGCGCGGCGAGCAGCAGCGCCACCCACAGCACGCCCGGAGCGATGCGCGAGAGCAGATTCAGATCCGGACCCAGCCCCAGCGGCAGCATCGCCACCACCACGAGGTAGAATCCCAATGCAAGCCCGACCGTCCCGCCTTCCTTCCATGCGATGCGCACGTCGCGGCGCACAAGCTCCCAGAACGCGCTCATGCGGCAAGCGCCGCCGGGGCCAGCCGCAGCTCACGCGTGCGCGCGAAGCCGAGCGGCGCATGCGTGGCCGCCAGCACCACACCGCCCTCGGCAAGGTGACCGTCGACCACGCGCGCCAGCACCTCCTGTCCCGCCGTGTCGAGCGAGACCGATGGCTCATCGAGCAGCCACACCGGACGCGGCGCGAGCAGCAGCCGCGCCAGCGCCAGCCGGCGCTTCTGGCCGGCGGACAGATAGCCGGCCGGCACCTCGCGCAGCGTTTCGAGCCCGAACGCGGACAGCGCCGCAGCGATATCTTGCCGCGTGCCGCCGAGAAACCGGCTCCAGAACGCGGCGTTCTCCGCAACGGAAAGGGTCGGCTTCACGGCATTCGCGTGGCCGACATAGTGGCTCTGCTCGCCGACCGTCTGCTCGGCCGCGCCGCCTTCGAGCCGTACGCTGCCGGCGCCAGGCTTCAGCAAACCCATGACAATACGTAGCAGCGTGGTCTTGCCGGCACCGTTCGCGCCGGTCACCAGCAGCGCCTCGCCGCCGGCCGCCGCAAACGACAGGCCGGCGAACAGGGTTCGCCCGCCGCGAACCGAGGTCAGGCCATCCGCAACCAAATTCATTGAGGGCTTCCCCGGCCCCGGAGCGCATATTAGAAACGTTTTATACGGCCCGACTTCCCTCGGAGGCCAGTCCCAAACGCGCCGCTTCAGGCCGGCGGCGACGGTTGAAGGAGACAGCTCATGAGCCCCGCACCCGCGCTTGACAGCTTCAAATGCCGAAAGACCCTGAAGGTCGGCGCCAAGACCTACGAGTATTTCTCGCTCCCCGACGCCGAGAAGAACGGGCTCGCCGGCATCTCGCAGTTGCCGCTGTCGCTGAAGGTGTTGATCGAGAACCTGCTGCGGCACGAGGATGGCCGCTCCGTCAAGGCCGACGACATCCGGGCCGTCGCCGAATGGCTGAAGACGCGCTCCTCGACCCGCGAGATCGCCTACCGCCCGGCGCGCGTGCTGATGCAGGACTTCACAGGCGTGCCGGCCGTGGTCGATCTCGCCGCCATGCGCGACGCCATGAAGCACCTGGGCGGCGACGCGTCGAGGATCAACCCGCTGGTGCCGGTCGACCTCGTCATCGACCACTCCGTCATGGTCGACTTCTTCGGCTCGGCCGACGCCTTCAAGCGCAACGTCGAACTTGAATACGAGCGCAACAAGGAACGCTACGAGTTCCTGCGCTGGGGCGCCGGCGCCTTCAACAATTTCCGCGTCGTGCCGCCCGGCACCGGCATCTGCCATCAGGTCAACCTCGAGTACCTGGCCCAGTCGGTGTGGACCAAGGACCTCGGCGGCGTCACCCAGGCTTTCCCCGACACCTGCGTGGGCACCGACAGCCACACCACCATGGTCAACGCGCTCGGCGTGCTGGGCTGGGGCGTGGGCGGCATCGAGGCCGAGGCGGCCATGCTCGGCCAGCCGGTCGCGATGGTGATCCCGGAAGTGATCGGCTTCGGCTTCAAGGGCAGGCTGCGCGAGGGCGTCACCGCCACCGACCTCGTGCTGACCTGCACACAGATGCTGAGAAAGCGCGGCGTGGTGGAGAAATTCGTCGAGTATTTCGGCGCCGGCCTCGATCATCTGTCGGTGGAAGACCGCGCAACCATCGCCAACATGGCGCCGGAATACGGCGCCACCTGCGGCTTCTTCCCGGTCGATGCCGACACCATCAAGTATCTGCGCGCCACCGGCCGCAGGCCGGAGCGGGTTGCGCTCGTGGAAGCCTATTGCAAGGCACAGGGCCTGTGGCGCGAGGGCCATGCGCAGCCCGCGTTCACGGACATGCTGGAGCTGGACCTCTCGACCGTCGAGCCGTCGATGGCCGGTCCCAAGCGTCCGCAGGACCGGGTGGCGCTCACCGCCGCCAAGGCCGAGTTCGCCAAGGCCCTGCCCGACATCGTCAAGGGCGCCGACCTGAAGCAGCGCACGAAGGTCGAGGGCGCGGATTACGATCTCGGCAACGGCGACGTCGTCATCGCCGCCATCACCTCCTGCACCAACACCTCCAACCCGTCCGTGCTGATCGCCGCCGGCCTGCTTGCGCGCAACGCGCGCGCCAAGGGGCTCAAGGTCAAGCCGTGGGTGAAGACCTCGCTGGCGCCCGGGTCGCAGGTCGTCACCGACTACCTCGCCAAGGCACAGCTGCAGGACGACCTCGACGCGCTCGGCTTCAACCTCGCCGGCTACGGATGCACCACCTGCATCGGCAATTCCGGCCCGCTGCCCGACAACATCGCCGACGCCGTGCGCAAGTCCGACCTGGTGGTCGCCGCCGTTCTCTCGGGCAACCGCAACTTCGAGGGGCGCGTCAATCCGGACGTGAAGGCCAACTATCTGGCCTCGCCGCCGCTGGTGGTCGCCTATGCGCTCGCCGGCACGCTCAACCGCGACCTCACCACCGAGCCGCTCGGCACCGACGCCGACGGCAAGCCGGTCTATCTGCGCGACATCTGGCCGACGTCGAAGGAGATTGCCGAGCTGATGCGCACCAGCATCACGCCGGAGATGTTCGACAAGCGCTACAAGCACGTGTTCGCCGGCGACGAGCGGTGGCAGGCGATGGGCAAGGCGCGTCCCACCCTGACCTACAATTGGAACTCGGGCTCAACCTACGTGCAGAACCCGCCCTACTTCGAGGGGCTCGAGGCCAGGCCCGCGCCCATCGAGGACGTGATCGATGCGCGCATCCTCGGCCTGTTCCAGGACAGCATCACCACGGATCACATCTCGCCGGCCGGCTCCATCAAGCGCGACGGCCCTGCCGGCACCTATCTGATCGAGCATCAGGTGCGCCCGGCCGAGTTCAACTCCTACGGCTCGCGCCGCGGCAACCACAACGTGATGATGCGCGGCACCTTCGCCAACGTGCGCATCAAGAACACCATGATGGGCGGCAAGGAGGGCGGCAACACCGTCCACTATCCGGGCGGCGAGGTCATGTCGATCTACGACGCAGCCATGCGCTACAAGAGCGAGGGCGTGCCGCTGGTGGTGTTTGCCGGCAAGGAATACGGCACCGGCTCCAGCCGCGACTGGGCGGCCAAAGGCACGCGGCTGCTCGGTGTGCGCGCCGTCATCGCGCAATCGTTCGAGCGCATCCACCGCTCCAACCTGGTCGGGATGGGCGTGCTGCCATTAGTGTTCGAGGACGGTCAATCCTGGAACGGCCTGGGCATCACCGGCAGCGAGACCGTGACCATCAAGGGCCTTGCCGCGCTGCGCCCACGGCAAACCATGACGATTACCGTCACCTTCGCCGACGGCAGCCAGCGCGACGTTTCCGTCCTGTGCCGCGTCGATACCGAGGAGGAGCTCAGCTACTACCGCAACGGCGGCATCCTGCCGTTTGTGCTGCGCAACCTGGCCTCGGCCGCGTAACCACGTTTGCGAGACGAGGTGTCTCACCCATTCGTGAGTGGCTATTGATCGTCGAATTTGGCTACCTCAGCGTGATGGCTACGCTCGACAGTTAGGAACCGCTGCGTTCATGCGACTGCTCGCACTCGTTGCCGGTCTTGCCGCACTATCCAGCACCTGTTGGGCGCAAGCGCCGCAGGCCGATGCCAACGCGCCAAAGCCGGTCATCGAGCTGTTCACGAGCCAGGGCTGCTCCTCCTGTCCTCCCGCAGATGCGCTGCTGCGACAGTACTCGGCCCGCGATGACCTCATCGCGCTGTCGTACCCTGTCGACTACTGGGACTATCTCGGCTGGAAGGACACGCTCGCCAGCCCAAGGTTCTCCGAGCGGCAGCGCGCGTATGCGAAAGCCCGCCATGACGGCCTCGTTTACACGCCGCAGATGGTCGTCAACGGCCTGGTACATGTCAACGGCAGCGCGCGGGGCGCGATCGAGCAAGCCGTCGCCAAGACGACGAAATCCCTGTCTTCGAGCCACATTCCCATCCGCCTGTCAGTAGCTGACGGCAAGCTGACGATCCAGACGGGGGCGGCGCCGGAAAATGGGTCGACGCCGACGGAGGCGACCCTCTGGCTGCTGGTGATCGCCAGGAGCGTGCAGGTCGCCATCGATCGCGGCGAGAACGCCGGCAAGACGGTCACCTACTCCAACGTGGTGCGGGATCTGCTGCCGGTCGGCACCTGGAGCGGCAAGCCTCTGACCGTCCGGCTCGAGCGGCAGACGTTCATGCGGCCGGGGGCGGACCGCTGCGCCGCCCTGCTGCAGCAGGCCACGACCGGCCCGATCATCGGCGCGGCGCTGCTCGATCACTTCTGAAGGAAACGGGCCCCCGACAAAAGCAAGGCCGGCATCGGCCGGCCGCGAAGGTTTTTCCGTTTTTATGTGCCTCTTCGTTAAGACCTATTGGCCCGGTCCAAACGAAGCCTCGGGGGGCTGGGGGGCTGAGTATTCCGAGGTTCCGTCGCGGACCGGGCCGAGAGGCAACGAATCCAATCTCGCAATTCAATGCGGCAGATCGTTGACCGCGCCGCGACCTCTTTGGGGCGCACAGGTTGCCGCTGCCGCCACATGCAATCCCGCGGCAGAGCGCCAATTCCGCGCGGCGCGCTTGATTTCGCGGGGTCCAGCCTTTAGGAGTTGCGGCGCGGCGAAGCCCTTGGCCATCCATCGGACGGCCCCTGCGGGCCGGGCCGGCACGCACCGGTAGCTCAGCTGGATAGAGCACCAGACTACGAATCTGGGGGTCGTGGGTTCGAATCCTGCCCGGTGCGCCAAATCCCTTAGTAAATTCTCACTTCTTAGCGGCTTACATAATGATGGCCCGTCGCCTGGGCAATAGCTGGGCGATCCCGCACATGTTTCGCGTGTCGGAGGCAAGCCTTCATGAGTAGGCTATGGTCCTGCTTGACGATCTCTTCGGGATTTAATCCCGCGGCCGCACCTGTCCCGCAGTCGCTTGGCGAAGAGTTCTATCTCGGTTGCTCTTAAACACTGTGAATGAACTACTCGCCGACCTAGATAGCAAGATCGACAGGCTCGGCAACTTCACGGCGATGCTGCGCTCAACCTTCCTATAGTGCTGCGCGCAGTCAGATGGTCCCGATTACCAAGATGCCATCGCCCAGTTCAACACACCTCCTGAGATGGCAGTGAGTCAAAGCCCTCGGTGGTGCATGCGATGAACGAGCCATGTTTGCTGCCTCCCAATGGGTGGCAGCAACATTTCAAGCAAGCACGTCAGATAGGTGGACAGAAGCAGACATCGCCATTTGGGTCGTGACACTTCGCGTTTTGACTCGAAGCCGACTACAACCGTCTCGTAATCCCGCAACGCAGCGAGCCCCCTAACTTGATCCTGCCCAGTGTG
>DASZQG010000031.1:0-4547 GCA_035550075.1 Hyphomicrobiaceae bacterium
TCGTTCTTTTCGATGCGGCCCTCGAGCGCCAGCGCCTCGTCGACGTTGGCAATATCTTCGTCGGAGAAGTTGGCGATCTGCTCGAACTTGATGACGCCAAGACCGCTCAGGCGGCCGGCCAGCTCGGCGTTGACACCCTTGAGCTTGGTGAGATCGTCCGGTTCACCCTTGGGCCTCTTGAAGCCCTTGAAGGCAGCATTGAGCCGCTTCGCGCGTGCATCCGTGCGCTCGAAGATACGGGCGGACTTGCCGCGGCGGCCGCGCAGGTAATAGAGCTTGGCGCGCCGCACCTTGCCGCGGCGAAGCACCTCGATCTCGGCGACGTAGGGGGAGTAGATCGGAAACACGCGCTCGACGCCCTCGCCGTAGGAGATCTTGCGCACCGTGAAGTTCTCGTTGATACCGCCGCCCGACCGGGCGATCACCAGGCCCTCGTAGGCCTGCAGGCGGGTGGAATCGCCCTCGATCACCTTGACCATGACGCGCACCGTGTCGCCCGGAGCGAACTCCGGCACGTTGCGCTGCGCACTGATCGATCGGATCTGGGCGCGCTCGAGATCGAGGATGGCAGTCATGGAAACCTCAAGCAAAACCGATGCGCTTCGCCGGCCCGCCTCGAAACGGCGGGTCTTCGCAGCAGCTCTTTTGCGGAAAGCTGATTGGGGCGGGTTCTAGCCCGAACGGCACCTGTTGTCGATGGGAGATTGAACCCAAAGGCATCCGAAACCCGGCCGGCGGCGGATATTTGCGCTATACCGCGGTTCCCAGACATTGTGAGGCGCCCACATGTTCTTCCAAGGCTTTGCGCTGCAAGACCTGCCCGTCCCCGGTGGCAGCATCCGGCTGCGCCGGGGAGGCTCGGGACCGCCGCTGCTGCTCCTGCATGGCAACCCGCAGACCCACGCCATGTGGCATCTGACCGCCCCGGCGCTGGCAGAGCGGTTCACGGTGATCTGCCCGGACCTGCGGGGCTATGGCGGGTCGCTCAAGCCGCGGGCCACCGCCGATCATGCCCCATATGCCAAGCGGGAGATGGCGCGCGACATGGCGCAGGTGATGGAGCATTTCGGCTATCGCCGGTTCATGGTCGCCAGCCACGACCGAGGCGCGCGCGTGGCGCATCGGCTGGCACTGGATTTTCCCGATCGCGTGGAGAAGCTCGCGGTGCTCGACATCGTGCCGACCATCGAGCACTTCGAGCGCACGGATATGTCGTTTGCGCTGGGATACTACCACTGGTTCTGGTTCGCGCAGCCGCATCCATTTCCGGAGTCGTTGATCAATGCGGCACCGGACACCTGGTTCTTCGCGCACACCTCGCGCGAGCCAAAGCCGCCAGAATTCTTCCATCCGGATGCCCTGGCCGACTACCTGGCCGCCGCGCGCAACCCCGACATGATCCGCGGCATGTGCGAGGACTACCGGGCGGCGGCGACCATCGACCTGGAGCATGACCGCGCAAGCCGCGCCGAGGGGCGCAAGGTGCAGTGCCCGCTGCTGGTGCTGTGGGGCCGCAAGGGCAGGATCGGCCAGTGGTACGATCCGCTCGCCATCTGGCGGCAATATTGCGCCAACGCCGTAGCGGGCGGCGCGGTCGACAGCGGCCACTATCTCGCCGAGGAAGCCCCCGGTGAGGTGCTCGCGCATTTCGCGCGGTTTTTTGGGTAAACGCGAGATGCGCGCCCTTCTCAAGGATGGTCTGCTCGTTCTCGTGCCGGAAGAGGCCGGGGAGGAAGCCGAACTCGCGCGCTGGAAGGGCGCGCACGCGGACCACGTGTTCGCGGCCGCTGCCAATGAAGGGACCGGGCTGGAGCTGCACAGCCTTGGGCCGCGCGCGGACGCCTGTCGCGAGCCGATCAACGTCGTCAGCAACAGCCCCGACCCGGCCATCCGGCCGATCGGCAATTTCGCGCCCACGCCGTTCGAGCTGGACGGGGCGCACTACGCGTCCGTCGAGTCGTTTTGGCAGGGGCTGAAGTTTCCGGAAGGGAAAGAACGGCGGCGCATCGCCGCGCTGAACGGGGCCCATGCGCGGGCGGAGGGCGAGAAGCAAGGCTACGCGGCCACGGTGCGCTACGGCGAATCGGACATCACGGTCGGCACCTGGGAACACTGGCAGCTCATGGAGCGCGCATGCCGGGCCAAGTTCGCGCAGAACGAGGAGGCGCGGGCCGCGCTGCTGGCCACGGGCAACCGTCCCCTGGTTCACATCGTGAGGCGCGACAGCAGGTCGATCCCCGGCGTCATCATGGCGGAGATCTGGATGCGCATCCGCACGGACCTGCGCCGGGACGCCGGTTAACAGCGCTTTTGCCGGTCCGGGTGACATCGTGCGCCCTTTCGCTACACTCGCCATCATGAGCGAACCCGACAAACCGGCGGCCGCAGGGAAAGAGGAATCCTTCGGCTTCAAGGCCGTGCCGGCGGGCACGCGCCAGGGTCTCGTCAACGAGGTGTTCGCCGGCGTTGCGCAGCGCTACGACCTCATGAACGACCTGATGTCGGGCGGCCTGCACCGCTTGTGGAAGGACGACCTGGTCGCGTGGCTTGCCCCGCCGAAGGGCGACCGTGCCTATCGGCTGATCGACGTGGCCGGCGGCACGGGGGACATCATGCTGCGCGTGCTCCGGTCGGCGGGACCGAACTGCACGGGCGTGCTGTGCGATATCAGCCCGCAGATGCTGAGCGTGGGCCGCGAGCGCCTCGGCAAGCTGCCGGAGGGGCAGAGGGTGGAATTCGCGCTGGGCAACGCAGAGGCGCTGCCCTTCGCCGACAGATCCTTCGATGCCTACACGATCGCGTTCGGCATCCGCAACGTCACCCACATCGACCGGGCGCTGGGCGAGGCCTATCGCGTGCTGAAGACAGGCGGGCGTTTCCTGTGCCTGGAGTTCTCGGCGTGCCAGGTGCCTTTGCTCGACACGGTCTACGATTTCCATTCCTTCGAAGTGATCCCGCGCCTTGGCGCGCTGGCGGCGGGCGCGGCCGAGCCCTACCGGTACCTGGTGGAGAGCATCCGCCGATTCCCGAAGCAGGAGGATTTTGCGGAGATGATCCGCGCGGCGGGGTTTGGCCGGGTCAGCTATCGCAATCTCACCGGCGGCATCGCCGCGATCCACTCCGGCTGGCGGCTATAGTCCCGCGCATCTCCTCGACAAAGAAATCGGAACGCAAAAAGGCCGCCGCAGGGATCTGCGACGGCCTTTGAAAGAGGCGTGAAGAAGGGATATCTCGATGTGACGTTCCCGCACCCTTTGGCAGACCTGGCAACGACCTACTCTCCCACGTCTTAAGACGAAGTACCATCGGCGCTGGGGCGTTTCACGGCCGAGTTCGGAATGGGATCGGGTGCAGCCACCCCGCAATAGTCACCAAGTCAGCGAAAGGGTGCGAGCAAACTGGTCTGATGTTTCTACAGGCGAATTCTCACCGCCCATCATGAGCGCGCGGAGCGCGCCGGCCGTTTTCACGCGACGCGTAAGCATCGCGATGGCCACCACCGGCCTAGCGCGCAAGCGCGCTCGGGGCCGGTGGCCAAGATGAGCATTGCATAATGAGAGCAATCAAGCCGATCGAGCTATTAGTACCGGTAAGCTCCACACCTTACGGTGCTTCCACACCCGGCCTATCAACGTGGTCGTCTTCCACGGCTCTCAAGGGAGTACTCGTTTCGAGGTGGGTTTCCCGCTTAGATGCTTTCAGCGGTTATCCCGTCCGTACATAGCTACCCTGCTGTGCCGCTGGCGCGACAACAGGTCCACCAGAGGTACGTCCATCCCGGTCCTCTCGTACTAGGGACAGCTCCTCTCAATACTCCTACACCCACGGCAGATAGGGACCGAACTGTCTCACGACGTTCTGAACCCAGCTCACGTACCACTTTAAATGGCGAACAGCCATACCCTTGGGACCTGCTTCAGCCCCAGGATGTGATGAGCCGACATCGAGGTGCCAAACGATGCCGTCGATATGGACTCTTGGGCATCATCAGCCTGTTATCCCCGGCGTACCTTTTATCCGTTGAGCGATGGCCCTTCCACACAGGACCACCGGATCACTATGACCGTCTTTCGACTCTGCTCGACTCGTCAGTCTTGCAGTCAGGCGGGCTTATGCCATTGCACTCGACAGCTGATTTCCGACCAGCCTGAGCCCACCATCGCGCGCCTCCGTTACTATTTGGGAGGCGACCGCCCCAGTCAAACTGCCTGCCATACAATGTCCCGGACCCGGATGACGGGCCGCGGTTAGACAACCATATCCACAAGGGTGGTATTTCACATTTCGGCTCCACCTGAGCTAGCGCCCTGGCTTCAAAGCCTACCACCTATTCTACACATGCAAACACGATTGCCAGTGTAAAGCTGCAGTAAAGGTGCACGGGGTCTTTCCGTCTAACCGCAGGAACCCCGCATCTTCACGGGGAGTTCAATTTCACTGAGGATGTGCTGGAGACAGTGGGGAAGTCGTTACGCCATTCGTGCAGGTCGGAACTTACCCGACAAGGAATTTCGCTACCTTAGGACCGTTATAGTTACGGCCGCCGT
>DASZQG010000032.1:0-10470 GCA_035550075.1 Hyphomicrobiaceae bacterium
ATCGTGCGCCCACGGCCAGGGTGCGGGGATAAGCGGGCCGCGCTGTTGCGCGCCCCGCGCCCGACGATTTTTCGGGACAAGGTGAATCATTCCCTCTCCCCGTTCCCCTCTCCCCACGCTATCGGCATGGGTTGATGGGGCTTCACCGCATGGGGAGAGGGAGCCAGGTGTGCGCAGCGCCTCGCCACACCGCGCCCGCTGTCATCCCGGACTTCGCCGGAGGCGATAATCCAGGACCCAGGGCCGCACGCTGAGCGCAGCGTCAGGCGACAAGCTGCAGGAAGATCAGCAGCAGGCCGATGATCGAGACGGTCCACGCCGCGGTGCGCGCCCAGGGGATGCCGGCGATATAGAGAATGGCGTGCGCCACCCGCGCCCAGAAAAACAGCTGCGCGCCGAGCAGCGTCATGCTGTTGCGGATGCCGGCGAAATGCGCGGCCATCACCAGGATCGCGAACAGCACCAGGCTTTCAAGCAAGTTGGCGTGCGCCCGCTCGGCGCGCCCCACCCAGCCCGTCAGCTTGGGCATGTCCTCGCGATTGCCGACCAGCTCAGGCAGACCTACCTGCAGCGCCGCACCGCCGACGGCAATCACAACCAGCACCACGGTCAGCGCTGCCGACCACACCAGATAGCTGAGTTCGGGTGTCATCTCTTCCTCCCTGGCCCCGATTTGCCGGACCCGGGGAGTTGCGCACATTTTCGCCGCCGGGAGTACCGCCTCCGGCAACGCCCAAGCTCAAGATTTCGTGACGGGCTACACGCCCGCCCGGTTCCAGCCGCGCGCGCCGTCACCCAGCGCCTTGTGCCCGTCCTTGGTGACCAGCACCGTGTCCTCGAGCTTGATGAAGCCGCGCCTGGGGTGCGCCATCGTCGTCTCGATGGAGACCACCATGCCGTCCTCCAGCGGACGGTCGGCATCGTAAGCCTCATACGAGAGGCGTTCTATGTTCATCAGCCGCGGCGCCTCGTGGCTGACCAGCCCCATGCCGTGCGCCATGAAGTGCGTGTACTTCGCGTGCGGCGCCTCGCGCACCAGCTTCTCGCCGATGTCGATGACGTCGCCGCCGCGCGCCCCGGCCCGGATCGGCCTGCGCGCCGCCTGCTGCACCTCGTCCACATAGGCCAGCAGCTCCTTCAGCTCTCCATCCGGCTCGCCCAGGATGCCCATCCGGCACAGGTCGCCGATGTAGCCCTTGTAGTTGCCGCCGGAGTCCAGCGAGATGATGTCGCCCGCCGCGAGCTTCTGCTCCGAGGGCGCGCGGTTGAGACTGGTGCCCGCCGTGATCAGGCAGTAGTCGAACACCATGCCGCGGTTCACCTCTTCCCGCCGCAGCGTCTCGGCGATCTCCTGCTTGGTCACGCCGGGCTTGCACCGCTTGAACGCGGCCTGCATGGACGCCACCACCCCCTCCGACGCCGCATTCAGGTAATCGAGTTCCTCCGGCGTCTTGCGCGCGCGCAGCCGCTCCAGCGGCACCACCGCGTCGACGACATCGACGTTGCCCAGTCCCTGCCGCAGCACCGCCTCGCCGTCGGCGGGCAGAAACGCGCGCTCGACACCGACGCGGCGGATGCCGCCGCCCAGCCGCTTGATGTGTCCAAGCACCTGCTTCATCGTCTCGGTGCTGCCGGTGTTGAGCAGGCTGAGGGTCGGCGGCCAGAACTTGCCGAGCTCCTCCTCGTAACTCTCCATCGCGCAGCCGACGTAGGCCGCCTGCTCCGGCTTGCCCTTGCGATAGACCAGCGCCGGCAGATAGCGGCTGGTGCCGATCGCATCCATGGTGTCGAAGAAGAAGAAGCGGTAGCCGCCGAGCAGGTACTGCACGTTGTGCTTGGAGGTGGCCACCAGCACGTCGATGCCGGCCTCATCCAGCAGCGCATCGAGGCGACCGGCGTCAAAGGGCAGCGGCTTGGCGATCTTCGCCTCTGCAACGGCCATGGTGTTCCTCCTCGGCAATCAGCCGGTGTCCACCCGGCCCCCGACAGGCTAGCCAAGCGGCGTGGTCGCCGCAACCGGCGCGCCTCTCATCGGCGGGCTCGCAAGGCTCATTTGTTGATGGCGATACCCCTGTCGCAACCACCCGCACCAAGTTCCTTCCGCACTTGCCCCAGCACCGCCCGAGATCTGAAAACGGTCTTTAGCCACGCTCATGATTTGATCGCAGCGCGAGCGTCCGCCCGTTTGCGGGCCGCCGTCAATCGCGCTATCTCAGAGGCAATCCCAAAAACGGCAACCAATGACGCGGAGTATCAAGGATGGCGACAACGATGACATTGGAAGAGGTGGCGCAGGCCATGGTGGCGCCGGGCAAAGGCATCCTGGCCGCCGATGAAAGCTCGGGCACCATCAAGAAGCGGTTCGACACCATCAATGCGGAGAATACCGAGCCCAACCGGCGCGACTAC
This sequence comes from Hyphomicrobiaceae bacterium, assembly GCA_035550075.1. Taxonomy (GTDB): domain Bacteria; phylum Pseudomonadota; class Alphaproteobacteria; order Rhizobiales; family Hyphomicrobiaceae; genus AWTP1-13. Next base: position 2,410 of record DASZQG010000032.1, read on the forward strand.
CGCGAGATGCTGTTCCGCTCCGCGGACGCGATGAAAGGCTGCATCTCCGGCGTGATCCTCTACGACGAGACCATCCGCCAGAAGGCCAAGGACGGCACGCCGCTGACCAAGCTCATCGAACAGGCCGGCTCGCTGCCGGGCATCAAGGTCGACAAGGGCACCAAGCCCCTCCCCTTCTGTCCCGGCGAAGTCATCACCGAGGGTCTCGATGGCCTGCGCGACCGCATCAAGGAATACGTCGGGCTCGGCGCCAAGTTCGCCAAGTGGCGGGCCGTCATCGACATCGGCCGCAACATGCCCTCCTACAATTGCATCAATGGCAACGCACAGGCGCTCGCGCGCTATGCGGCGCTGTGCGTGGAGGGCGGGCTCGTGCCCATCGTCGAGCCCGAGGTGCTGATGGACGGCGAGCACGACGTCGCCACCTGCGAGGCCATCACCGAGTGGGTCCTGAAAGAAGTCTACCAGCAGCTCTATTACGCCAAGGTGCCGCTGGAGAAGACCATCCTGAAGCCCAACATGGTGATCGCCGGCAAGAAGTCCCCAAAGCAGGCAGGCCGTGAAGAGGTGGCCGAGCGCACCGTGAAGATCCTCAAGCGCACCGTGCCGCCGGCCGTGCCGGGCATTGCCTTCCTGTCGGGCGGCCAGTCGGACGAGGATGCCACCGCCCACCTCTCCCTGATGAACCAGATGGGGCCGTTCCCCTGGAAGCTTTCGTTCTCCTATGGCCGCGCCTTGCAGGCGGCGGCGCTGAAAGCCTGGGGCGGCAAGGCTGAGAACGTCGCCGCCGGCCAGCGCGCGTTTACCCATCGCGCGAAGATGAATGCGGCCGCGACGCTCGGCAAATGGACCGACAAGATGGAAAAAGCGGCCTGAGCGCTGTTCACCTGCCCCGATTTCCTCACGCCTCGGTGCCGGTTGCGGTTTGCAACCGGCCCGGGGCGACCGTTTAGAAATTGAACCGATAAAAATAAGCGCGTTTATGGACGGGACTTTTCCATATCCGCCGTCCTAGGCTATATATTGCCTGTAATTGTGCCGTGAATGCTTCCTTTTAATAGGAGTATTTTATGGCGCATGCGCAAATTGGACGGGTTCGCAAACTGTCCAAATTTTTGCTGCATGGTCGCCTCGACCATTTTGCCTATGCCCTATGGGCACGAGGCAGGCGTCTCGATTTTAGTCGCGTCTCGGTTGCCGACCTCGGCCTCAGGGAAGACAGGGCAAAGCACCACTCGGCGTCCGGCGGCGTTTTCCTGATCGACGTGCTGCGCGAGCTCCGCATCCCGCCGGGAAGCAGGGTCATCGACCTCGGCTGCGGCAAGGGCTCCGCCATGTGCACCCTGGCGAGGTTCCCATTCGAGGAGATTGCAGGCGTCGAGATTTCTCCAGCGATGGCCAGCATCGCAGAAAAAAACCTGCGTAAACTGAATATCAGGGGTTGGAATATTTATATCGCCGATGCGAGTGATTTCACGGACCTGGACCGTTTCACCCATGTCTACATGTTCAATCCGTTTCCCGAGGTCGTAATGGCCGACGTGATGCGAAATCTTGGAGCTTCGCTGAAACGCACGCCGCGCGCGCTGACAGTCATTTACTTTTTTCCCACCTGCCACGACATCCTCATCAAATCGGGCCTGTTCACGATCACACGGCAGATCGACTCAAATCTCACGCACGCATTCCACATCTACCAGCACCAACCTTCCGTGGCAGGCGGACAGCCCGGACCCCGAATGATCGAGCCCTCGGCGATTGCATAAGCCGTACGAGCCTCACGCGCGGCCTGTGGATCGACGGCCAGGTGGAGACCCAGCCGATCACGGATAACCACTGCACGATGGAAGCCCATATCGGCCGCGACACCTTCCAGGACGCGCTGGACGCGTGGGGGCGCACGCAGCGTGACGGCGCACCCGTCGCCTGGAGACTTCGGCCCCTTGTCATCCCGGCGATCCGCTTCGCTCCGGCCGGGATGACAGGAGCGATTGCGGAACGTTGACGCGGCTCGTTCGGCTCTGCGATACTGTCCACGCTGTCGTAGGCGCACCGGCCTGTGGCCGAAGGGGCAATGCCCACCTGCGGAAACCGTAGCTGAAACGGTGGTGCGCCCGTGCCCAATCTCGACAACCTCAGAAAGCAGGCCAAGCTCATTCTGCGCTGGCATCGCGACCGCTATTATCCGGTGGCCGAACAGATTCGCTCAGGCTTGGCGCGCTTTCGCGGGATGAGCGACAAGGAAATCCTCGCCGCCGACTTCAAGCTGAGCGACGCGCAGGAGCTGGTCGCCCGCCAGCAAGGGTTTGCCAGCTGGCAGGACCTCAAGGCCGGGCTCGCGAGCAAGCCGGTGCAATTGGCGCCGCGCCCGGCAATGGCCACCATCAGCGCCACCGCCGCCCAGCTCTTCGTCGCCGACATCAAGGCGTCTTGCGACTTCTTCTCGCAAAAGCTCGGCTTCTCGGTCGTGTTCACCTACGGCGAGCCGCCCTACTTCGCGCAGGTGAAGCGGGACAAGGGGCTGCTCAATCTCCGGTGCGTGGAAGCCCCGCTCTTCGACCCGCAGCTTCGCGACCGGGAGATTTTCCTGTCGGCCGACATGGGCGTCGACACGCAGGCCGAGATCAAGCAGCTCTTCCTCGAATTCCGGACCGCAGGCGTCGACTTCTTCCAGACCCTGAGAAAGGAGCCCTGGGGCGCCAGCACGTTCATCGTGCGCGATCCCGACGGCAATCTGCTGCTTTTTGCCGGACCGGCGGAATGACGGGGATCAGCGGGCCGGGGTCGCGGACGCACCGCCGGCAAAACGCGTTGACATTGTCCGCCCGACCGCGCTCGTGTCCCTTTTCTGCCCCATTGGCCCCGGATAGCCTGAGCGTCAGCGCTGAACTTCGAGCTGGACGTGACCAACGCGACACAAGATTGCGGCCTCTATGCCGTCGTGGAGGCGGGCGAAGGCGCGGCCGAACGCCTGGCGGCAGCCCTGGCGGCCGGCGATGTGCGGGTGGTGCTCGTCGCCCCGGCCCCCGGCGTCCAGGCGCTCGAGGCCCGCAGCGCCAGGCCGCTGGTCGACATGGCGCAACGGGCCAATGCGGCCGCGCTGATCGCCGGCGACTGGACGCTGGCACGCACTCTGCGCGCCGACGGCGTTCACCTCGCGCCTTCACCGGACCTGGCGGCGTCCTATGGGCAGGCGCGCCAGGCGCTGGGCACCGGCGGCATCGTCGGCATCGACGCCGGCATCTCGCGCCACGATGCCATGAGCCTCGCGGAAGCGGGGGCCGACTACGTCGCGTTCGCCGCGCCGGCCCGCGTGAAGGAGCGCGAGAAGGCACGCGCGCGCCGAGACGAGCTGGTGACCTGGTGGGCGGAGATTTTCGAGGTGCCGTGTGTCGCCTTCGATGTGGAGGACGCCGACGAGGCGAACCGCCTGTGCGAGGCGGGCGCGGACTTTCTTGCCGTAACGCTGGCCGTCTCGCAGCCGCCCGCCCGCGCACGCGAGCTTATTGCAGCGGTCGCGTCCGCGCTCCGCGTCACGCAGGGAGCCGGCTGATGCCGAACCTGCACGGGATCAGCGCCGCCATACTGGCGGCCGTGCTTGCGCTGGTCCTCGCCGCGCCGCGCGCCTCCGCGGAAACCAGTTCGTGGGTCGGTCGCGCCGAAACCCTGGAACCGGGGGCGGCCAAAGCGAAGGAGCACAAGCACGCCGCGCCGATCAAGATCATCAAGACCGTGCCCGGGCCGCCCAAGGGCATGCCCAGGCCTGCACCGCGCAGCGCCAGCCAGTCCAGCTATTCAAAGCCCGCGCGCGCTCCGGCGGCAGGGGAGGATGCCGCCTACGAGGCCTTCGACCTCGGCCACTACCTCACCGCGCTCGATCTCGCCAAGAAGGCGGCGGCGAAGGGCGACCCGCAGGCGCACACCCTGGTCGGCCGCATCTACGCGGAAGGCCTTGCCGTCCCCAAGAATGAGACGACCGCCGCCGAATGGTATGCGCGCGGTGCCGAATTGGGCGACCCCGAGGCGATGTTTGCCGTCGGCGTGCTGCTTGCGGAAGGCCGTGGTGTGCAGAAAGACCGTGCAGAGGCCGCCCGCATGTTCGAGGCGGCGGCGCTGCACAAGCATCCCCTCGCCAACTACAATCTCGCGCTGCTGTTCCTGAAGGGAGACGGCAAGCCGCTCAACCCGATCCGCGCATTCCAGCACATGACGTTCGCCGCCGAAGCCGGCGTGGCCGCGGCGCAGTACGATCTCGGGACCATGTACGCGACCGGAACGGGCACGCAGGCCAACGCCTTCGAGGCGGCCAAGTGGATCGGAAAGGCGGCCGCCGCCGGTATGCCGGCGGCGCAGCTCGACTATGGCGTGCTGCTGTTTCAGGGTCGCGGCGTGGCGGTCGATGAGAAGCTTGGCGTGCGCATGTTCCAGGAGGCGGCCGAGCACAACGTCGCTGCCGCGCAGAGACGATTGGCGCGCTGCTATGCCTTCGGAGCTGGCGTGAAGGCAGACCCGGTCGAGGCCGCAAAATGGTATTTCATCGCCAAGGCGGATGGCGACAAGGATGCCGAAATGGAGAAGTTTATCGGCAAGCTGTCGCGCGCAGATCGGGCCAAGGCGCAGAAGGCCGCCGACGACTGGCGCGACAGAGCCATGGTCGGTGTTGAGTAGCGCGCCGCCCGACCCGCAAGCCGGCGGGCCGCGCTGATTGTGATATTGGGGAGGAGGCACGCATGCGAGCCTCGCGTTGTCTTCAGGCGATCGTCCTGGCCATTGCGCTGAGCGCCATTCTGGCAGCAGCCCCACGCAGCGCATTCGCGCAGCCCGCCGATGAAGTCAGCCGGCTGCAGATGGAGGCCGTCCAGCTCTACATGGCCGGCAAGTTCGCCGACGCGGCCAGGACCACCGAGCGCGCCGCCGCGATCGCCGAGCAGCAATATGGCAGCGACAGCCCGCTGCTCGCCAATGTGCTGCAAGGGCTCGCCGTCGCCTATCTGCAGCAGGGCCTCTATGCGAAGGCCGAGCCGGTCTACAAGCGCGTGCTTGCCATCCGCGAACGGGCGCTCGGACCTGAGCATACCGATGTGGCCACCACCCTCTACGGTCTCGCCACGCTCTACGTGCAGCAGGGCCGCTACGCAGAGGCCGAGCCGCTCTACAAGCGCACACTGGCCATCAAGCAGAAGACGATGGGGCCGGAACACAACGATGTCGGCACCACCCTGTTCGGCCTCGCCGCGCTCTACGTCTTTCAGGGCCGCTTCGCCGAGGCGGAGCCGCTCTACAAGCGCGCCCTCGCCATCAAGGAGAAGGCGCTGGGGCCGGACCATTCCGAGGTCGGCACCACCCTGCATAACCTTGCGGTGATGTACGCGCTGCAGGGGCGCACCGACGAGGCCGAGGCGCTTTACAAGCGCACGCTGGCCATCAAGGAGAAGGCGCTGGGGCCCGATCATCCCGACGTCGCCAGCGTGCTCTACGCCCTCGCCCAGCTCTACGTGGTGCGCCAGAGCTTTGCGGACGCGGAGCCGCTCTACAAGCGCGCACTCGCCATCAAGGAGAAGGCGTTGGGGCCCGAGCACACCGAGGTCGGCACCACGCTCTATGGCCTCGCGGTTCTTTACACGTTCATGGGCCGCTACGCCGAGGCCGAGCCGCTCTACCAGCGCACGCTGGCCATCAAGCAGAAGGCTCTTGGCTCCGAGCACTCGGAAGTCGGCAGCGCACTCTTTGGCCTCGCCGGCCTGTATGGCAGGCTCGGTCGCTTCCCCGAAGCCGAGCAGACCTACCAGCGCGCGCTGGCCATCAAGCTCAAGGCGCTCGGTCCCGACCACCCCGAGACCCTCCAGGTCTACGAGGACATGGGCGACCTCTACTTTGCCATGCAGCAATGGGACAAGGCGGCGGCCGCCTGGCACGAGAGCACGGCTGGAATCATCCGCAGGTCGCGCCGGGCGACCGAGGAGGCCGCCGCGCCCTCGATCTCAGGCCAGACGAGCGAGGCCGAGCGCGCCGGCAGCCGCTTCTGGCGCCTCGTCAAGGCGAGCTTCCAGCAATCGCTTGTCGCGCCGGCCACGGCGCCCGACATCGCCTTCGACATGTTCACGATCGCACAATGGGCACATGCTTCGCAGGCGGCCACGTCGCTCGCGCAGATGGCGGCCCGCCAAGCCAAGGGCGGCGGCCCGCTGGCGGGTTTGACTCGCGAGCGCCAGGACCTCGCCGCCGAGTGGCAGGCCCGCGACAAGCTGTTGATCGCTGCCGTGTCCCAGCCTCCAGCCACGCGCAACCCGCAGGCCGAGCAGGAGCAGCGCGCCCGCCTCGCCGCCATCGACGCGCGCATCGCGCAGATCGACAAGACCCTGACCAAGGATTTTCCCGACTACGCGGCGCTGGCCAGCCCCGAGCCCGTCGACATCCGGACGGTGCAGGACCTGCTGCGCGATGACGAGGCGCTGCTGCTCTACCTCGACACGCCCGCGTGGGGTGCCGTGCAGGAGCAGACCTTCATCTGGGCGGTCACCAAGACCGATGCGTTCTGGGCACAAAGCACCCTCGGCACCACGGCGCTCGCCAGCCAGGTCGCGGCTCTCCGCTGCGGCCTGGATAATACCTCCTGGTACGTGGCCATAGATTGGCCCGAGGCGACGCCCGCCCAGAAGCGCGAGAAGGACGCGCAGATCGCCCGCCGCCGCCGCTGCGTCGAGCTGCTCGGAACGGAACCGACCCAGGAGACGCTGGCACCCGGCGAAGATCCGGTTGAGGTGCTGCCCTTCGATGCCGCCCGTGCCTCCGGCCTCTACCAGGCGCTGCTCGGCCCCGTCGAAGACCACATCAAGGGCAAGCGCCTGCTGATCGTGCCGTCCGGCGCGCTGACCAGCCTGCCGTTCGGCGTGCTGGTCACCAAGCCCGTAACCAGGCCGATCCCGGAGAAGCTTGCCGACTACCGCAACATTTCCTGGCTCGGAACGCAGCAGGCCATCAGCGTTCTGCCCTCGGTCGCCTCGCTCAAGGCGCTCCGCCAGTTCGCCAAGGCCAGCACGGCCCGCAATCCGTATCTCGGCATCGGCAATCCGCTTCTTGAGGGCGATTCCAACGATACCGGCCTGCATGCCTATTACCAGGAGCAGGCCCAGGCGGCGCGCGCCAAGCGCTGCAGCACGCCGGCGCCGCGGCATCGTGTTGCCGCTTTGCGCGGCCTGCGGCGCTCCGCGCCTGTGGCAAAGGCCGTCTCCCCTTCGAGCACGCACGCCGACATCGAGGACGTGCGCCATTGGACTCCCCTTCCCGAGACGGCCGACGAGCTGTGCACCGTGGGCCGGAGGCTCGGCGCCCCGGCCAGCGACGTGCTGATTGGCGCACAGGCCACCGAAAGCCGCATCAAGGACATGTCGGCGTCGGGTGCGCTTGCGGGCTACCGCATCGTGCATTTCGCAACCCACGGCGCGCTGACCGGGCAGGTGCAGGGCTCCTCCGAGCCGGGCCTGATCCTCACACCGCCGCGCAAGGGCACCAGCGACGCCAAGGCGCTGGAGCGCGACGATGGCTTCCTGGCGGCGTCGGAGATCGCCACCCTCAAGCTCGATGCCGACTGGGTAATTCTCTCGGCCTGCAACACGGCGGGCGGCAGCGGCGCGGCCGACAGCGGCGGCGCGGAGGCGCTCTCGGGCATGGCGCGCGCCTTCTTCTACTCGGGTGCGCGCGCCCTCCTCGTGTCGCACTGGGAGGTCGGTTCGGACGCGGCCGTCAAGATCACCACGCGCGCCTTCGCCGAGCTCGCTGCCAAGCCCGGCCTGTCGCGCGCGGGCGCGCTGGAATTGTCCATGCGCGACCTGATGGAGAACGGCGAGCCCGAGGACGCGCATCCCTCCGAGTGGGCGCCGCTGGTGGTGGTGGGCGAAGGAAGCTGACCCTGACGGCCTGCGCTGCTGTGGTGGTCGTCACGCCCTCATATCGGTTCGTAAATCCCGTTGAAGGCGAGCTGCTCGAGCGGTACGCCGCGCCGCGCCAGCCGCTCCCATTTTCCGACCACGTGATGAGCCTTGAGCGCGTAGCCGAGTGACT
>DASZQG010000033.1:0-41705 GCA_035550075.1 Hyphomicrobiaceae bacterium
GGGTCGGCAGGCGGCGCGGCCGCCGTGGCTACTTCTGCGCAATCGTCGTCCAAGCAGGACCGGTCCGGCGATGCGGGGGAGGCTGGCGCATTTCCCGAGGTGCTCTCGCGTCTGAAAGCCGATGCGGGACGCACGAAGCAATCGCGGTCCTCGGCAGACGAAGAGCCTGCGCCGAATTCCCGCGGCCGAAGCGTCGATAAGGCCGCGCCGCATCGCCGCCACGATGTGAAGGAGGAGCGCGGCGAAAAAGTGGTAACGGCCGAACTGCTTCTCGCGATGCAAGCAGCAAACGCGAGACCTTCGGGTGGCGAGCAAGCGGCTGCGGATCGGACCCAGCCGCAAGCGGACGAGCCGGTTGCCGATCCTGCCGCGGCACACGACGCGCCAAAGCGGGAGCTGAGCGCTGCCCTGGCGCGGCTGGGGCTTGGCAACAGCGAGCAGCCGGACGCGGCCGCGGATCTCGACGCGGTCACAACCCCGCCCCGGCAGGCCGAGCAGCCGGCCGACTCAAGGCGCACGCGGGACCCCGACTCGGCACCGATCCGCGTCAGCGTCGTCCAGCAGCAGAACCTGTTCGCTCCCGTTTCCAATGCCCACCCGTTGACTCAGCTGGCGGAGCAGGTCGCCGTCGCGCTGCGTCCGGCGCTTGAGCGGAATCAGGACGCCAAGCCCGCAGAAAATCCATCCGCACCACAGCGCGGGGATGACGCCGCCGCGGAGCCTGCCGGCAGCGAGACCAAAGACACAATGGTGCCGCCCAAGGTGCAGCACCCGTCACCGATCCCGACACAAGCCCAGCGTGGCGGTCCGCGCGGACAGCCCGCGCCGGTGCCCGACGTATTCTCGCCGAACGGGGCGGGTGCAAAAGCCGAGAACCTGGCGCGCGAGTCGGCGCCCCCCAGCGTAAGCAAGGCAACGGCGACGCAGTCGGCCACCGTTCAGCCGCCCATTCCAAGCGCGGACAACGCCTCTCCGATGCAGCAGGTCGTCACGCGCATTGCGGCCGAGCTCGCGGCCGCCGAAGGCAGTCCCGCGCCAGCCACCCCACCTGCCGACCCAGGCGCGAAGATCGTCTACGGCTCGCCGGTGAGAATCCTGCACATTCAATTGCAGCCGGCAGAACTCGGCACGATCACCGTTCGCATGTCGCTTCATGACAGCGAGTTGAGGATTCACCTCAACGCAGACCGGCGCGCGACCGCCGACATGCTGCAGAGCGACGGAGATACGCTCTCCAACGCGCTGCGCTCGGCCGGCTATCGCGTCGACAGCCTCAACGTTCAGTTCGCAAGCGCGGATACCTCGGCAGGCGGCTCCCAATCCCTCCTCAACGGCTCCATGCAGCAGCAGCCGGGCGGAGCACAGTCGGGCGCGCAGCCTTCGGGCGGCAATTCCGGCCGACGGCAGGATGGCGGAACCTATCAGGCGCAGAGGCAAAGCGATGAGGAAGGCAGCCCTAGTCCTCGCGGCGGCGGTCTTTACATCTAGCCTCCCCGCGCCGGCCGCAAAAGCCGCCGACAACGATTGCGAGCGCCAGATGGTGCGCGCGGCCGAAAAGTACGAAATTCCCCTCGGCATGCTCTACGCCGTCGGCCTGACCGAGACAGGCAGGGGAGACTCGCTGCGGCCCTATGCGCTCAACATCGATGGGCACGCCGTGTACGGCACCGACCGGCAGCAGGCTCTGCGGGAATTCCGGAAGGCGATGAGCGCCGGGGCCAAGCTGGTCGATATCGGCTGCATGCAGATCAACCAGAAGTATCACGGCATGAACTTCTCCTCCGTCGAGGAGATGTTCGATCCCGCCAAGAATGTCGACTACGCCGCGCGCTTCCTGCGTCAGCTCAAGGCCCAGGAGGGGAGCTGGACCATGGCGGTCGCGCGCTACCACGCGGGACCCAACAACGACCCGGCCCAGAAGAGATATATCTGCCGCGTCATTGCCAACATGGTGGCAAGCGGCTTTGGCGGATGGACGCCTCAGGCGCGCGCGTTCTGCAAGCCGTAAAGCGGCCGCGCGGGTTGTAGCGCCCGCACGCGCGAGCTCGGCCGCGTTGTTGGCGTTGGAGAATCGTGAGAATGAGGCTCCGGAAAGGGGTATGCGCCGCGGAAATCGGTTGGAGACGGCATGTCCAAGACGGGACTGGCAGGACCTTATCGGCTGACCTTCGAGGGGATTGATGCGGCCATCGCGCGCAAGTCAGCCGGCGTCTTTGCTCTCGGCCGCATCGACCCGGACGGCAGGTTCTGCATCAATCACGTCGGCCGCTGCGACACCGATGTGAAGTCCAAGCTGCGCCAGTACATCGGCTCGGACCATCTGTTCAAGTACGGCTATTTCAGCTCGACCCGCGCCGCCTTTAACAAGGAGTGCGAGATCTATCACGACTTCGGACCCCCGGCGACGCGCGTCCATCCGGGGCGGCCCGCGGGCACTACTTGGGAATGCCCTCGTTGCCGGATTTTTGCTCCGCGCGGGTCAGCAGCTCGATAACGTCGGTGAGCGCCGCCTGGTAGCCGTAGTGCCAATAGGCGCGTTCCGGGGTGTCCTGATCAAGGTGCTTCTGATCAGCCGCCGTATAGGGCGCCTCGTCGTCCAGCCAGCTCAGGATGTTATCCCGGCGAAGCTCGAGAAGCGCAATTTTGCTGTTTGCCGTCATACGCCCACGCCGTCCCCGATACGCACTTTCTTGCGTCCCCTTATACCGGAGGGGGATTGTGGCTCCGCCAAAGCGGGACGCGGTATTCGCATAAAATTGTAAGTATCGGCGGGGTCGAACCTTCGCTAACGAAGCGTTGCGCTTTCCAAAGATGTTACGCGCCGGTTAACGGCTATGGCGCATCCTTATCAGCGCCGCCTGCCTTGCCTGGACTTGCTCCGGCACTGTCGTCGCCCCGGCCCGCGGCGGCACGTAGGATGGTCTGCAAGAACCCGCGCGTGTCGGTGGCGAGGCGGTAGGCGGCGTCCCCGACCTGTTCGATGGTGCGCAGTGCGCTCTGCCCGCGCCGCAGCCGCCGGTCGAGCGCCGCCATGGTGCGGGCGAGCCCGGGATCGTCATCCTCCAGCCAGGTGCGGAAAATCGAGGCGTAGATCACGGCAAGGCCGGAAACCCGCAGGCCTCCCAGCGGTCCGTCGGTGCCGATGCCCGCGGCCTGCAGCATCCAGTGCTGGGATGCAAGGTAGGGGCCCGCCAACGCGAAGTCAGCTGCTCCCGAAGCGTAAATCGACTTCAAAGCAGCCTTGTGCGGCGCCAGCACATCGAAGCGAGTCATGATGACGTCAAACAGGGCATCGCGGGGGTCCTGGTCCTTAGTACGATGCGGCGCCTGCTTGAGGACCTCGTCGTCGACGGCACGCAGCAACGCAGCAAGGATCGACTCCTTGCTGTTGAATTCATCCCTCAAGTCGACAACCCGGAGGTTCGCCGCCTCCGCAATGTCGAGCAGGGTTATTTTGGCCCAGTCCTTCTGCGCGGCGCAGGCCAGGGCCGCATTCAGGACGCGGCCTTTTTGTGTTGTCTGATCGATCACTCTCAGGTCTCCTTGTGCGCATTACACGCCGCCCGTGCGGCAAATCCAAGCCGGAAAAACAAAGAAACCATTGACTTTCAGCGGCGAGGGCCTAGCTAACCACGCTTATGAATACGGCCAATGCACGCGAGTTCCAGATCGCCGCGAGCACGCGCGCGGCTGAGGCGAACAAGCCCAGCAGCGACTATCTGGACGTGCCCGAGACCGATCCTCTTCGGCTGGATTGCAAGAAGCTGCTCGCGCCTTTCCGCATCGCCTACAAGACCTACGGCGAGCTCAACGCGGCAAAGTCAAACGCGATCCTCGTTACCCACGCGCTGACCGGCGACCAGTACGCGGCCAGCCCGCATCCCGTCACCGGCAAGCCGGGCTGGTGGGAGACAATGGTCGGCCCGGGGAAGCCAATCGACACGAACCGCTTCTTCGTCATCTGCCCAAATGTGCTCGGTGGCTGCATGGGCTCCACCGGTCCGGCCAGCATCAATCCTCGTACGGGTGCGTATTGGGGTCTCGACTTTCCCGTCATCACCATCGGCGACATGGTGAGCGCGCAGGTGCGGCTGATCGATCACTTCGGCATCCCCGAGCTCTTCTGTGTGATCGGCGGCTCCATGGGCGGCATGCAGGTTCTGGAATGGGCGTCGCGCTACAAGGAGCGCGTGCTCACCGCCGTGCCCATTGCCACCGCCGCGTGGCACTCCTCGCAGAATATCGCCTTCCATGAAGTGGGGCGGCAGGCGGTGATGGCCGACCCCAACTGGAACGGCGGCCGTTATCTGGAGACCAACCAGGCGCCGCGCAACGGCCTCGCCGTCGCGCGCATGGCGGCACACATCACTTATCTGTCCGAGGAAGCCCTGCAGCGCAAGTTCGGCAGATCGTTGCAGGATCTTGCCAGCAAGAGTTTCAGTTTCAACGCCGATTTCCAGGTGGAGAGCTATCTGCGCCATCAGGGCTCGACGTTCGTCGATCGCTTCGACGCCAACAGCTACCTCTACATCACGCGGGCCATCGACTATTTCGACCTCGCCGCCGAGCATGGCGATGTGCTCGCCAACGCGTTCAAGGGAACCAAGACCCGCTTCTGCGTGGTCTCTTTCACGAGCGACTGGCTGTATCCAACCCGCGAAAGCCGCGAGATCGTTCATGCCTTGAACGCGGTCGCTGCCAACGTCAGCTTCGTGGAGATCGAGTCGGACAAAGGCCACGACGCGTTCCTGCTCGAGGAGCAGGAGTTTTTCGGCACCATCCGCGGCTTCCTCAACGCTGCCGCCCAGCGCCGTGGGCTCAAGGCACCGTCCGGGAGAGACTGATGCTGGCCCCCAACGCTCGCCGGGTGGAACGCGTCGACCACCTGCTGATCGCGGAAATGGTGACGAGCGGCTCCCGCGTTCTCGACGTGGGCTGTGGTGACGGGTCTCTGCTCCAGCTGCTGGCCGACACCAAGGATGTTGATGGCCGCGGCATCGAGGTGAGCCGCGAGCGGGTCAATGCGTGTGTGGCGCGCGGTTTGTCCGTGATCCAGGGGGACGCCGATCGCGACCTCGCGGACTATCCCGACAACGCGTTTGACTACGCCATTCTCAGCCTGACGATCCAGGCCACGCGCAATCCGAAGACCGTCTTGGAGAATCTTCTGCGCATCGGGCGCAGAGCCATCGTCTCCTTCCCCAATTTCGGGCACTGGGAAGTGCGCGCGAACCTGCTGTTCACCGGCCGCATGCCGGTCACGGAGAACCTTCCGGAGGCGTGGTACGTCAGCCCCAACGCGCATCTGTGTACGATTAAGGATTTCGCGGATCTCTGTCGGGTGCTGGACGCCCGCGTGGAAAGGGCCGTGGCCTTCAACGTTTCCGGTCAGCAGCTCGGCACCTGGTTGCCGCTGACGGTGCACAACCTGCTCGGCGAGAAGGCGGTGTTCATGCTTGCGCGGGATCGCGTTGAACCGCGCGGGGTTCCGCCGCCGCGGGGCTAAACGGATCCTTTCGACAAGCCCGGGACCGGGGCGAGCTTTGGCTTCCGCCGCGGGGTGGCCCCGGCCGGCACCGCCCCCATCAGCTCCTTGCGTGCCTCCACCATGATGACTCCGGCAAATCCCGGCCAAAGCCGCGCACCGACGCGCTCGAACATCGTCGCCCACCGTAGCAACCAGCGCCTGTCGATCGGCGGCATATAAAGGGCCGCGGTCCACTCGAGCGGCGTGAACATGGCATCCGTCAGGAGGCGCTCGAGCTGCCCGCGGCTATAGGGCTGGCCATGTCCAAAGGGGGTGGTGTCGATCTGCGCCCACATCCCGCGCCGGTTGGGCACGATCAACAGCAGGCGACCTTCGGGCGCCAGCACGCGCCAGATCTCGCGCAGCAGCGGCCCGGCCCCTTCGCTCGCCTCCAGGCAGTGGATCACCAGCAGCCGGTCGACGGAGGCATCCTGCAGCGGCAGCAGGGCGGCGTCGACCATGACGGTCTGCAGCCGTCCGGACGCCGGCCAGGCAAGCGCGCCCTGGTTGGCCGGCATCAGCGCGCCCAGCCGTTCGGCCTCGTCGCGGAACTGGCCGACGTAAGGCGCCGCAAAGCCAAGTCCCATCAGTTGCAGACCTTGGACGTTGCGCCATCTGGCACGCACGCGCCGGGTTAACACCCGTCGCACGATGCCGCCGAGAGGGCGATCGTAGAAACTGCGAAGGTCGAGGATGTCCAGGTGCATCAATTCGGTTGTCGCGGCCGAAATGGTTGAATTCGGAGGTTGCGCTGATAGGGTGCTGCCAGCAGGCAAAAATGCAAGCAAAACCACGAGATATTCCCCCATGGCGAAGCTCGAAATTCATCAGTTTCCGTGTCTTTCCGACAATTTTGGCGTCCTCATTCACGATGCGGATGCGGGGATCACGGCGTCCATCGATGCTCCCGACGCGCGCACGGTTGCGGATGCGCTCAAGAGCCGGGGCTGGAAGCTCACCCACATCTTCACCACCCACCATCACCACGATCATACTGGCGGCAACATGGAGCTGAAGCGCGACAGCGGCTGCCAGATCGTGGGGCCGCGGGGCGAGGCTTCGAAGATACCGGGCTTGGATGTGAAGGTCGGCGAGGGCGACACCGTCACGTTCGGCTCGCACGAGCTACGCGTGCTCGAAACGCCGGGGCACACGCTGGGCCACATCACCTATTGGGTTCCCGGCGCGAGCGTCGCATTCGTGGGCGATACGCTGTTTGCCATGGGTTGCGGACGCGTGATCGAGGGCGATGCGCGCATGATGTGGCAATCGCTGCAAAAGCTCATGGACCTGCCGAAAGAGACGTCGATCTACTGCGGGCATGAGTACACGCTGGCCAATGCCAAATTCGCGCTTACGATCGAGCCAGAGAACGGCGCGCTGGTGCGGCGCGCTGCCGAGGTTGAGAAGCTGCGAGCGCAGGGCAAGCCGACATTACCCACGAACATCGGCCTCGAGCTGGAAACCAACCCGTTCCTTCGTCCCGCGGTGCCGGCGATTCGCAAGCGGCTCGGCATGGAAGGCAATCCCGACTGGCAGGTGTTCGGCGAGATCAGGGAGCGCAAGAACCGGTCATGAGTTCACGCGCTGTCAGCCGTGCCGAGCTGTCCGCCGACGATGTGGTCCGGCTGTTGGGCATGGCGCCGCACCCGGAAGGCGGCCACTACTGCGAGACGTTTCGCGATCAGGCGGCCGGCAACGGAAGCCGCTCGGCCTCGACAGCCATCTACTTTCTGTTGCGGGAGCGGGAAATCTCCAGCTGGCACCGGATTGATGCCGCCGAAGTCTGGCACTGGTATGCGGGAGCGCCGCTCAAGCTCTCGATCGCCGAGGGCGATAGCCGCCAGGAAATCCTGTTGGGGAACCGCCTTGGCGCCGGCGAGCGCCCGCAGGCGGTGGTGCCGGCGGGGGCATGGCAACAGGCTGCGAGCGCAGGTTCATGGACGCTGGTGGGCTGCACGGTGGCGCCCGGCTTTGATTTCTCGGGATTCGAGCTGGCGCCGGCAGGTTTTTCCCCAGCTTGAGCCGTCCGAATCGCTGCCTCACACCTAGCGGCGCTTTCGTTCCGCCAGCCCGCCGTCTGGGGCGCCGGCTAAGCGGTTACTCCACTTGTTTTTTTGTGACAGCGAGCGCTTTTCCGAGCATCCGCTTGCTCGCCTCGTGCGACTCGGGTTTTGCATAGAACAAAGGCTGTGCGCAGTACAACCGTGCCGCGAAAGCAGCCGGAGTGGCACTTGGGGGTCGTTGGAATGAAGCGCGAAACAGGCGGGCCGAGTCTCAGCGCGGTGTTTGTCGACTACGACAACATCTACCTGTCGCTGAAACGCAAAAGCGAAGAAGCCGCCAAGCGGTTTGCGAAGGACGCCGGCATCTGGCTGCGCGAGATCGAAAGCGGTCGGCTCATCACCGCAACCAACAATCCCGCCTCGGGTGATCGGCGGCGTATTGTGATGAACCGCTGCTACGGCAACCCCGTACCGCGGCGGAACGCCCACGACAACTCGACCGATATGAACTCCTTCCCGTTCGTGCGGCACCATTTCCTGCGCGCCGGATTCGAGGTCATCGATTGCCCGCCGCTGACGGCGCAGCTCAAGAACTCCGCCGACATCCGCATGGTGATGGACGTGCGGGACTATCTCACGCACGAGACGTATTTCGACGAGTTCATCATCCTGTCGGGCGATGCGGATTTCACCCCGCTGCTGCATCGGCTGCGCGCGCACGCGCGCCGCACCGTGATCTTTGCTAACGACTTCATTGCGGCGCCCTATATCGCCATCAGCGATGGAGAGGTTCGCGAGTCCGACCTGATCGCGCTTCTCATGGGCGGTGAACTCGCCGCCGGGCGCGAGGCGGACGGTTCCCTGGAATCGCCCATGGCGTCGGCAAAGATCGACGACGCGCGCCGCGAGATTATCGCAGAAATCGTCAACAGCGTGCGCGCCTCGGTCGCTCCGGTGCCGCTTGAGGCCCTCGCCGACCGCGCACTGCGCGCCTTGGGTCATGAGAAGACGATTGCAACCGGCTGGGCGGGAGCCGGCAGCTTCCGGGAATTGTTGCGCCAGAGCCTGCCCAAGGACGTGCGGTTGACGGGTGATCCCCCCTATCTCGTGTACGACCCCAAGCGGCACGGCGATGAAGTGGGAGCGCTGGCTGCGCCGGAAGCGAGGTTGGTGCCGTCACTGGCCTCGCCCACGCACAGCACGTCCCGGTCCACCGCCGGTCGCACTGCGAGCGACCCGGCGCCGTCGCGCGGCACCCGCCATATTGCGCCGGCGACGCCGCAAGCCGACGTCGACCCCATACCGGCTGCCCGACCCGTCCGCGCTCAGCGCGACGCCTCCCGAGCCGACGATCCCGGCCACATCCAGAAGTCGATCGCGCGCATCCAGGAGGCGTGCCAGGCGCCGCCGCTGGCGCCTGCGGAATACAGGCTGCTGTTTGAGATCATGGCCAAAGAGATCACCGATAACGATCTGATCGGCGCGCAAACGCTGACGAATATTGTGCAGCGCGCCCAGGACCGCGGTCTCGACGTGCGCCGGGATGATGTGCGGTTCATCCTCGAGGTTGTGAGCGAGGCTGACCCGTGGTTCGAGCAGGGGGCTTCGGCCAATCTGTTCGCGGGGCGCTTCCGCAATTTCGTGGTCGCGAGGTGCCGCGGGCAGGGACTCAACCTGTCGGCCGAGGAGCTCGACCTGATCGATTCATTCTTCGCGGGCACGACGCCGCCGCAGCGGCATCAGCCCACGCGCGCCGCCCCGGCGACGCAGCATGGCGCCAGCTTCAGTGCGCCGCTGGAGGATGCACCCGATCACATTCCCGGGCCCTCGGAAGGGCGCGTGTCGCGCTGGTTTTCCTTCGACGACGGCCAGCCACACGAGCTCGATCCGCATGGCTCTGGTACGTCGCTGGGGCAGCCGCACGCGGAAAACCAGGCCCCGAGCGAGGATTTTCCCCGCATCGTGCGCAGAGGCTTGCGCGGCTGACGACCGGCGTGAGGCGGGGCAGTCCGCCTAGGCCAGGTACTGGCCGCCATTGACGTCGAGGCAGGCGCCGGTGATGAAACCGGCGTCGTCGGCCGCAAGGAAGACGACGCAGCGGGCGACTTCTTCTGCGGTCCCGAGCCTGCCGACCGGAATCAACGGGATGATCTTGGTATCCAGCACTTCCTTGGGCACCGCCTGCACCATCTCGGTGTTGATGTAGCCGGGCGCGACGGCATTCACAGTGATGCCCTTCGCGGCGCACTCCTGCGCGAGCGCTTTCGTGAATCCGAGCAGCCCGGCTTTGGCCGCGGAATAATTGACCTGCCCGATCTGCCCTTTGCGCCCATTGATCGAAGAAATATTGATGATGCGGCCGAACCCGCGCGCGCGCATGCCATCGACGGCGAGGCGCGTCATGTTGAAGACGGAGTCGAGGTTGGTGCGGATCACTGCTTCCCAATAGTCTTTGCTCATGCGATGCAGCATGGCATCGCGCGTGATGCCGGCATTGTTGACGAGGACATCAATCGGACCCAGATCGCGCGCGATGCGCTTCAAGCCTTCCTCGCACGCGGCGTAGTCTCCCACGTCCCACTTGTAGACCGGAATGCCGGACTCGGCCTGAAACTGGCGTGCGGCCGCATCATTGCCGGCGTAAGTCGCAGCAACACGATAGCCCTTGTTCCTGAGCGCGATCGAGATCGCCTCTCCGATGCCACGCGTGCCGCCCGTAACGACAGCAACTCTCGCCATTACTCCCTCCCAGTCGTCTCGTTCTCGTCATGCATTAAGCATAAAAGAAAACCTCGGCCAGCCATAAGCCGGCCGAGGAACATGCTAAACCGCTATCCGCCAGGGCGATCAATCGCGCTCGACGCACATTGCAACGCCCATCCCTCCTCCGATGCAGAGTGTCGCCAGGCCCTTCTTGGCGTTGCGCCGCTTCATCTCGAACAGCAGAGTGTTGAGGACACGCGCGCCGGAGGCCCCGATCGGATGCCCGATGGCGATGGCGCCGCCATTGACATTGACCTTCTCGACGTCCCAGCCGAGCCCCTTGTTGACGGCGCAGGCCTGGGCGGCGAAGGCTTCATTGGCCTCGATCAGGTCGAGGTCCTTCACTGTCCAGCCGGCCTTCTCTAGCGCCTTCTTGGACGCGGGAATCGGACCGGTCCCCATGATCGAGGGGTCGACGCCCGCATGCGCCCACGACACGATGCGCGCCAGAGGCTGGATGCCCCGCTTCTCGGCCTCCGCCAGCGTCATGAGAACAACCGCCGCCGCGCCGTCGTTGATGCCGCTGGCATTGGCGGCCGTGACAGTGCCATCCTTGTCGAAGGCAGGGCGCAGCTTGGAGATTGAATCGTAGGTGACGCCGTCCTTGATGTATTCGTCCTCGGAGAACACGGTCTCGCCCTTGCGGGTCTTGATGGTGACCGGTGCTATTTCATCCTTGAACTTGCCGGCCTTGCGCGCCGCCTCCGCCTTGTTCTGCGAGGCCACCGCAAACCGGTCCTGCTCCTCTCGGGTGATTTGCCACTGCCGGGCGACGTTCTCGGCGGTGGTGCCCATGTGGTAGCCGTTGAAGGCATCCCACAGGCCATCCTTGATCATGGTGTCGATGAACTTCACGTCGCCCATCTTGGTGCCTTCGCGAAGATGTGCGCAATGCGGTGCCTGGCTCATGCTTTCCTGGCCGCCGGCGACGACGATCTTGGAGGAGCCGAGCGCGATCTGCTGTGCACCGAGGGCGACCGCACGCAGCCCGGAGCCGCACAACTGGTTCATGCCCCATGCCGGCGCATCGACTGGGATGCCGGCGTTGATGGAAGCCTGCCGCGCGGGGTTCTGACCGGCACCGGCCGCGAGGATCTGGCCGAGGATGACCTCCGACACATCTCCGGTTTCAACCCGCGCGCGCTCGAGCGCGGCCTTGATGGCGACCTTGCCGAGTTCATGCGCCGGCAGGCTCGACAGGCTCCCGTTGAACGCTCCGACCGGGGTGCGAGCCGCTGAGGCAATGACGATGGTCGAGTTTTCGGTGCTCATGAGGTGCTCCAGAGTTCAGGCGGGCGTTGGGGTTCCGGGATATCTGGGACGCGCGACCGCGGCGAGAAGAGACATTAACGCACGATAGCAGGGCAATATTCGCACATGCAACACGGGCTTTGGTGCGGTGGGCAGCTTAAGATACCGCCTAGAAACGGCTGGTCTTGCACTGCGGTAGCGTGGTAGCGTGGCACTGCAACACGAGGCGGCTCGCCACAGCCAACACGATCGAACCTCATGCTCAACAAATCGGACACTCCTGCCGACAAGAAGGAGCCGGTCGTTGTCAAGAAGTACGCCAACCGGCGCCTCTACAATACCGAAACGAGCACGTATGTAACCCTGGACGATTTGGCTTCGATGGTGAAGTCCGAGCGGGACTTCGTCGTCTTCGACGCCAAGACGGGCGATGATCTCACGCATTCGGTGCTGACCCAGATCATCGTCGACCAGGAAGGCCGGATGGGCTCCCAGACGCTGCTTCCGATCCCGTTCCTGCGCCAGCTCATCAGGTTCTATGGGGACAGCATCGAGCGCCTGGTGCCCACGTATCTGCAAATCAGCCTCGAAACGTTAGCCAAGGAGCAGGAGCGTTTCCGCAAGCAGTTCGGCGCTTTCACGCCGGCCGGCGCTTTCGAGGCCTACCAGGAGCAGGCGCGCAAGAACCTCGCGATATTCGAGCAGGCCATGGCGATGTTCACGCCGTTCGGCCACAAGAGCGCGCCCGGCAAGCCGGCGGAGGAGGCCAAGCCCAAGTCCGAACCGCCGGCGGCGACAGCGCCCGCCGAAGCCAAGGTTGATGAACTCGCCGAGCTCAAGGCGGAGCTGGCGGCGATGCAGTCGAAAATAGAAAAGCTCTCGCGCGACCGCGGATAGCTGCGGCCCCTTCAAGCAGCGCTTGTGATGCGTCCGATGCGCGCCGGCCTAGACGTCGGCGCCGATCGAGAGGTCGCGCCGCGCCACGCGGATGCCGATCGTGAAGCCAGCGACCACGTCAATCAACGCGCCCACCATCACCAGGAAGAAGGTAGAGGTGGCCGCCCCGTTCACGACGAGAAATTCCACGATGCAGATGATGAAGACCACCATCGACAGGCCGTGGTCCACGAGCGAGACCGTGCTGGTGTAGGTGGCCTTGATGAGTTCCACGAACAGCACCAGCATCGTCAGGAAGACGATCAGATCGCCCCAGGTAAAGTTCCAGACGGCGCCCTGCAGCATCCGGACCGAGAAAAGGTTGCTGTGGAGCACGCCGTCAGGCGCGCTGCCGCCCCACAGTGCGACGACGTTGTAGAGAATGACCGGAATTATGGTCCAAGGAAGCGCTCTCAGCGACATGTCATTCTCCGTTGCGGGGCGTTGGCCGGGCGGCGTCTCTTATTTCCTTATCAGGACCCGGCAAGCGGGCGTCAATTTGACGATAAGCGAACGCGCGGAACTCACGTGCGGTCAAAGCCGCTATAGGTCGCCCTTAGGTTGCAGGATCTGCTTGCCACGATATTTGCCGGACTTGAGGTCGATATGGTGCGGACGCCGCCGCTCGCCGGACTCCTTGTCCTCGATGTGCACCGGCGCGACCAGGGCATCAGCCGACCGGCGCGACCCGCGCTTCATGCGCGACACTTTCTTTCGGGGTACGGCCATTCTCGTGTCACTCCGTTCGCTGTCGCGGCAACGCTTTCCGCCGGCCGCCGTTTGCCGGGCTTATAGCCACATTTCGCAATACTGACCAGACGCTATTCGCGCCCGCCAGGGCGGGCGTGATGCACGACATCCGTCCCCGCGCCGTCCCCATCCGAAGCATGAGCCGCTGCGAAAGACGCACCACTTTCGGCCCAGGATGTCCGGCCCGTCTAACATAAGGATTGGGAAGGGAGACGGCCATAAGAGCCGACTCGCGCGGCGTTAAAACCGACGCGGGCTTGTGGAAGTGGTAGCGCGCCGCCGCCTCCGCTCCGAAGATCCCCGGACCCCATTCGGCGATGTTGAGATAGATCTCGAGGATGCGAGGTTTCGACCACGCCAGCTCGATGACATAGGCCAGCGGAATTTCGATGGCCTTGCGGATGTAGCTTCGCGATGGCCACAGGAAGAGGTTCTTCACAACCTGCATCGAGATCGTGCTGCCGCCGCGTGGCTCGCCGTCCGTATCGAGCGCCGCGCCGATCTCTTCCCAGTCCACGCCATGGTGATGGCAGAACTGCCCATCCTCCGAATTGATCACGGCTAGCGGCAGATACGGTGAGATGCGATGAAGCGGCACCCAATGCTGGATGACGTCTTCGCCGGCGATCCGCTGAGTAAGCATCAGCATCGAGGCGGGCGGATCAACCCAGCGATAGACCGCGATCAGCGTTAGGACGATCGCCAGGTACGCGAGGGCCAGTGCCGCTAGCACGCGCAGGAGCACACGAAGTCCGCGTCCTGCCCTGGTCGCCAGATTGTTGCGCAGCGAGGGAGCGGCCGCGCGCACCGCTGCGGCATAGCGGGTCGCTCTCTCGGCCAGATGCCGGTAGCGCTGCTTCAGGGCGGCCAGGGAGGCATGTGCGGCGGAGCCCAACGGTTGCTGCGAGGTGCCAACGCTTTCGCCGTCTTCCATCAGCGAGTTGGGAATTTGATCCCCCGCCGCAGGTTCGCGCGTACGTGCCTGTTCATTCACTGTCTTGCCCCAACGCCCCGACTACCTTTCGCCCCAGGCAGCAGATCGCTAAAAAAGGGCATGCAGGCGGCGCCGGGCTGGCTGACGCCGACAATCCCGGCTGATATGGGATCGGCATGGTCTTCAGCCAACGTTTGAAGCAATCTGCGGCGGCGGTCGAGGCGCGGCTTGACGCGGTCTTGACGCAGGTGGCCGCCGCTGGCGCGCCGGATCGGCTTGTCGAGGCCATGCGCTATGCCGTCCTGGGGGGCGGGAAGCGATTTCGCGCGTTCCTCGTCATCGAGTGTGCCGCGATTTCAGGCAGCGATCCCAATCACGCGGTGCACACGGCAGCAGCTCTCGAATGTGTGCATGCCTATTCGCTCGTTCATGACGATCTGCCTGCCATGGACAACGACGCGCTTCGGCGCGGCAAGCCAACCCTGCACGTCGCATTCGACGAATGGACGGCGATCCTCGCCGGTGACGCCCTGCTGACGCTGGCATTTCAGATGCTTGCCGATCCCGGCACCCACGGCGATCCCGCGGTCAGGGCGCAGCTTGTGGCCGGGCTCGCGCTAGCGGCCGGTGCCGCCGGAATGGTGGGCGGGCAGGGCCTGGATCTTGAAGCCGAGAAGCTTGGGCTGCCCAAGCCCATGACGATCGGACATATCGAGCGCCTGCAAGCCATGAAGACTGGCTCCTTGATCCGCTATTCGTGCGAAGCCGGCGCGATTATTGGCGCGGCGGACGAGGAGGTTCGGCAAGCCTTGCGCACGTACGGCGAGAAAATCGGCCGTGCGTTCCAGATTGCCGATGACCTGCTCGATCTTGAAGGCGATGCACAGACCATGGGGAAGAGCGTGCGCAAGGACGCCGGCAAGGCGACGCTGGCCTCGCTGATGGGGCGCGAGGCGGCGCGGCAGCACCTGCTGCATCAGCATACGGAGGCCATAGGCGCCCTTGAGATGTTCGGCACGCGAGCGGATGTCCTGCGCGAGGCGGCGGATTTCGTGGTGACGCGCCGAAGCTGATCGCGGGTGGGGCGGCTCAGCGTGTCCCGAAGCGCCTTTCGACGTAATCTTCAACGATTGCCTTGAACTCACTGGCGATATTGGGGCCCCGCAGCGTCATCGCTTTCTTTCCGTCGATGAACACGGGTGCGGCCGGCATTTCGCCGGTGCCCGGAAGCGAAATGCCGATATCGGCGTGCTTGGATTCGCCGGGCCCGTTCACAATGCAGCCCATCACCGCCAGGTTCAGGTTCTCGACGCCGGGATACTTCTGCCGCCATTCGGGCATGCGTGCCCGCACGTGGTTCTGGATGTCGCTTGCGAGTTCCTGAAATACGGTCGAGGTGGTGCGCCCGCACCCCGGGCAGGCGGCGACGATCGGAACGAACGACCGCAGGCCCATCGTCTGCAAGATCTCTTGGGCGACGCGGACTTCCTGGGTGCGATCGCCGTTCGGTTCCGGGGTCAGCGAGACGCGGATGGTATCGCCAATTCCCTGCTGCAGAAGAATGCCCATGGCGGCGGTGGAGGCAACGATACCCTTGGATCCCATGCCGGCCTCGGTCAGGCCCAGATGCAGGGCGTAGCGGCAGCGGGCCGCGAGCATGGTGTAGACGCTCACGAGGTCCTGAACCGCGCTGACCTTCGCCGACAGGATGATACGATCCGCACCGAGCCCCAGGTCCTCGGCGCGTTGCGCGGAAAGCAGCGCCGACTGAACGATCGCTTCGTGTGTAACGGCGCGTGCCTCCCGGGGCGCATCCGATGCCGCGTTCTCGTCCATCAGGCGCGTGAGGAGCTCCTGGTCCAGGCTGCCCCAGTTGACGCCGATGCGCACCGGTTTCGCGTGCTTCAGGGCCAAGTCGATGATCGAGGAAAACTGCCGGTCGCGCTTGTCCTTGAAGCCGACGTTGCCCGGATTGATCCGATATTTGTCGAGAGCCTCCGCGCAGGCGGGATGGTCGGCCAGCAGCGTGTGGCCGTTGTAGTGGAAGTCGCCGACGAGCGGGACGGATACGCCCATCGCGCGCAGGCGATCGCGAATGTGGGGCACTGCCTTGGCGGCCTCGTCGCGATCGACCGTGACGCGGACGAGCTCGGAGCCCGCTCGAGCCAGCTTTGCCGTCTGGTCCGCGGTGGCCTCCACGTCGGCGGTGTCGGTGTTGGTCATGGACTGCACGACGATCGGCGCCGTGCCGCCGACGATGACGCCGCCAACATTCACGGCAATCGAGGCTCTGCGGGGCGCGGGCTCATCCATCAAAGGCACCGTCTGGTCCATCACGTCGGTCTCATCGCCGCTGGCGCCGGATCGCGGGAACGATCGAGGCTGCGAACAGGATGCCCAGAACCAGCACAATCGACGGCCCGCCCGGCATATCGAACGAGACCGACAGGAACAGCCCGAGCGCGACCGCGAGCATGCCGAATATGGCCCCGAACAGCGCCATCTGCTCCGGCGACTCCGCAATCGGACGGGCGGCCGCGGCCGGCATGATGAGGAAGGCGATGGTCAGCAGGACGCCGACGATCTTGATGGCGATGGCTACGACAAGCGCGAGGATGAGAACAAACACGACCTTGGTGAGTTCTGTCGCCGCCCCTTCCGCCGCAGCAAGCTCCTCATGCACGCACAGCGCCAGCAGCGGCCGCCATACCCAGGCCAGCGCGGCCAGGGCTATGGCCCCGCCGAGCAGGATCCAGCGCAGATCGGCGCTGGTGATCGCGAATATGTCGCCGAACAAAAATGCCATCAGGTCGACCTGGGGTCCCTTGATGAGGGAGGCGGCGATCACGCCCACCGCCAGGGCCAGATGGGCAAGCAGACCGAGGAGAGAATCGAAGGGAAGCACATGCTGGCGGCTGAGCAGCACCAGCAGTCCGGATACGACGACCGTCGCGGCCAGAACGGTCGCTGTCAGGTTCAGCGCGAATGCCATGCCCACCGCAATGCCGATGAGCCCGGCCTGGGCGATCGTCTCGCCGAAGTAGGCCATTCGGCGCCAGACCACAAAGCAGCCCAACGGCGCCGCGACCACGGCGAGGCCCAGGCCCGCGACCAGTGCGCGCATCAGGAATGGCTCAAGCACGTCACTCGCCCGCTGGTGGGTGGGAGGGATGATCCGCGGGACGCGGCTCACCGGCGAGATCGTGCCGGTGATCGTGGTGGTGATGATAGAGACCGAAGGCGCGAGCCGCCTGCGGCCCGAACAGCCGCGCGTACTCGGGGTGCTGGGCCACGGATTCCGGCACGCCTGAGCAGCACACATGCCGGTTGATGCACACGATGCGGTCGCTCTGCGCCATCACCACGTGAAGATCGTGCGAGACGAGCAACACCCCCAGTCCCCGCTCCGAGCGCAAACGGCCGATCAGCGCGTAGAGTTCGGCTTCGCCGACATAGTCGACGCCGCGCACGGGTTCATCCAGAACCAGCAGGCCGGGCGATCTCAGGAGAGCGCGGGCGAGAAGCGCGCGCTGCAGCTCCCCGCCCGACAGCTCGTGCAACTGGCGCTCCGCCAGCGCTCCCGCGCCGACCTCCGAGAGCGTGCGCGCGATGTCTTCCCGGGCCGACGGCCGGCCGAGCGATACGAATCGCGCCACGCTGAGAGGGATGGCCGGGTCTACGTCGAAGCGCTGGGGAACATAGCCGACGACGAGCGCCTCGGCGCGCTTTGCTTCTCCGGTGTTGGGCGTTTCCAGGCCCAGCAGCACGCGGACAAGAGTGGTTTTTCCGGCACCATTGGGTCCGATCAGGGTCACGATCTCGCGCCTTCTGATATCGAGATCGATGGCCTCCAGGATTGGGCGGCCCGAGCGGGTGAGGCCGACGCCACGGGCACTGATGAGCACCTCGGGGTGCAGCGGGCCGGGGGCGGGTTCACCACCCGCAGCCCTGCCATGCGCATGATGGTCGCCATGACCATGGGAGCCCGGCCCGGTCTTCACCCGCTCCGCCTCAACGGCGTCCATGATCAGCTTCCTTGCGGGCGCAGTTCGCGCACAGGCCCCACACCTCGACCACGGCCCCGTTCTTGGACTCGGGCGAGAACGCGGCGGCGCTGGCGGATTTGTCGATAGCTGCGAAGACCTTGGCGCCGTCGACCTCGGCGACGGTTGCGCACCGCTCGCAGGCAAGCACAAGCTGGCGCTGGTCGTGGCCCGCATGGCAGGCGAAGAAGGCGTTGCGGCTTTCAAACCGGTGAACGATGCCGGCCTCCACCAGGGCGTCGATGGCGCGGTAGACCGAGATCGGCGCCAGCCTCTCCCCCCGGGCAGCCGCCAGCCTCTCCAGCACCTCGTAGGCGCCCACGGCGCGATGCGAGGCGGCGATCTGCTGGAAAACCGCCTCGCGCAGCGGCGTCAGCCGCAAGCCCTTCTGGTCGAAGGCCTTGCGGGCGCGCGTCATCGCGTCTTCAAGGCAGCGATGATGGTCGTGCCCAGGGGCCGGAAAGGCAGTGGTGGCGGGCGATTGCGTCATCATCGCAAGCATATATCATCACGTAGCACCGGCGCCACATGCGAGGCTAGGGCGCTGCCGGCCCAGCACAGCGATCCGCACGGAGCCCTGCCAGATGCGCGACCGGATGGAAATCCTCCAGGCCGATATCACGACGCTCGATGTCGATGCCATCGTCAATGCGGCGAATACCTCGCTGCTGGGCGGCGGCGGGGTGGACGGGGCCATTCATCGCGCCGCCGGTCCGCAATTGCTGGACGAATGCCGCCGCCTCGGAGGCTGCGCCACGGGCGAGGCCAAGCTCACCTCGGGCTACCGGTTGAAAGCGCGCCATGTCATCCACGCGGTGGGTCCGATCTGGCGGGGCGGCGACGCTGACGAGGATCGCCTGCTGGCCGCCGCGTACAGCAACTCGCTGGCCGTCGCAGAGGCGAATGCTTTGCGCTCCATCGCTTTTCCCGCGATTTCGACAGGCGTCTACGGGTTTCCTCAGGATCGCGCGGCACGGCTCGCGGTTGGCACGGTGGCAGCGCGGCTCCGCGGCGACGCGAGACTTTCCCGTGTCATCTTCTGCTGCTTTGGCGCGGAGTCCCTGCGGCATCACGAGCAGGCCATGCGCGAGCTTGGCGACTAGACGGTCCGGGGGCAACGGATTCGATGCCGGCTTCGCGTTTTTGCGTAGCGGGATTGTTATTTGGCTGCGCGATCCCAAGTCTTGCGCGTGTCGGATGTTTTTGTGTGGATGTCGAGGTCTGCTGCACTTATGCTCAAAAGAGGCGATAAATTCGCCGCAATCGGGCGCGAGATTGCGCGTGGGGATTAGCCGCGCGTCAACGCCGGATGCGCGGTGGAACGGCCGACACAGAAGCCGACTGTGACGTTGTCCAAAAAATTTTCATGCCTGCCACTGCCAGTATTTCCGGCATTGCTTGAGTGTGCGCACGACTGATGCCAGCGGGAGACGAAGGGCATGCCGGAAATTGACCTCGTGGCTATGGTAAATGGCCTCGTCGCGTTCATAGCCCGCAACTGGGAGCTTCTTGTTGCCGGGCTGGTGCTCTTTCTGATCCTGCGAAGCTCCGGGTTTCTGACGCGTCTGCGGCGTGTGATCGAGGAGCTGTTTTTCACAAACTGGCAGCTCGCATTGCTGGCGACCACCGGCCTCGCGCTGTCACTGGCCTCAGGCTATACGACCTGGGCAGGCCTCAGGAATTTCACGAACCAGCCATGGCTCTCGATGCTGATCGCCTTCGGCATCCAGGGCGTGATGCTGATCGTTGCCTGGCTGATCGGCGAGAGTTTCGCCGTCGGCATGAGCACAATGCCGCGCCGCGGCTATGCGCGCGCTGCCGTGCCATTGGTGGTGGTGGCGGTCGGGCTCGCCAGCGTCTGCGTGCTGGCCGCGTTCGGCGTCTATTGGTGGCGCTATGGCATTCCTCCGGATTTGTGGATGAAGGGCTTCATGGCAGCGGCCGCCGCGATCGGCGTCATCGTTCTGCTGATGCTGTTTTCCAAGAGCGACGTAATCGCCCCATATGCGCAGGCGGTGCGCATCATCACCAAGAACTCGGTGCTCTGGGTGATGTTCTTCGCCTCGATGGCGGCCTCCGTATTCTTCTCCTTCGACTCACATTTCAACGCGATCTTCCCGGCCGAGGCACGCAAGCGCGCCGCGGAAATCCGCACTGTCAACCAGATCGGCGGGGTGATCGCCGATGTCGGCGCACTTGCCCAGAAGCGGCAGATCGAGGAAGCCGAAGCCCTGTTCGGCACCGACGGCTGGCAGGCCTACGACAAGCAGCTCGCCAGCCTGGCGCATGCGGCCCAGGGCGCCCAGGGCGAGATCGAGAAGTTCTTCGTCCAGCAGATGGAAGAGCGCCGCCGCGCCATCAATCAGCAGCAGGAACGCATTGCCACGGCGCAAAGCGGGCAGGCCGGCCTGGCAAACCGGAAGATCTCGCTGACGGAGGAACTTTCCCGCCTGAGGGCGGAGCGGCCGGGCCTTGCCGAGGAATATGCGCGGCACAAGAGCGAGCTGGATGCCAAGAGCAAGGAGATCGACGCCAAGCGCGTGGAGGCGCTGGCCGAGGATCGCGGCGTGGAGGGCACCCTGAAGCAGGGCAAGGGGCCGGTATACCGCCAGCGCATGGCCGAGCTCGGCACGCTGCAGGATCAGTACAAGATCGCCCAGGAGCGCGCGCGCGACGCCCAGAAGCGGCTCATTGGAGTTGAAACGCGCCTTGCGCAGATCGAGCGTGAGCTGTCGACCATCGATGGCGATCTCGCCAAGCTGAAGGGCGAGGCGGATACGGCCCAGCAGCGCATCAAGTCAGCCGAGTCGGCCGGGCTTGGCGAGGAAGGCACACGGCTCGATCCGGCTCGCGTCTTGCCGGCTTTCGAGCGGGCCCGTGCCTCGTTCCACCAGCATCCCGACGCCGAGCGGCTCGGCTTGCTGCAACAGCAGTGCACCAACCTGCTGAGCGCGATGTCGAACACGGAAGCGACCAAGAACATGGCGCGCTCCGTCGACTGCGATCCGAAGCAGGCGGCGGAGGCGGCCGCGCGCGTGTTCGCGCTCAATGCCGGGCTCGTGGCATTCCAGGCCAACTGCGCCAAGGGGGAGACGCTGGCGCAATACAAGACCACGGACGCGCTGCTCGCGTTCGGCCGCAAGTGCGTGCAGGACTCCGGCTTGACCAGCAAGGATTCGGCGGAGATCGGCGCACGCCTGTCGGCGATCGAGATGAACCGGGACGACAAGGCGCATCGCTTCGTCGTCACATGGAACGCGTTCCTCGACGGCAATCGCCTCGCCTACCTGGCGCTGATGCTGGCGATCGGGGTCGACGCGCTGGTGTTCATGTCTGGCCTGTTCGGCGCGAACGCGATCCGCTCCCCGCTGTCGGATGTGCCGAGCCTGAAGGCGCGCAGCGCGGAGCAGTTGGAAGGCATCGTCAAGAATGCGCTGGGCGAGGATCGGCTCGAGAACGCGGAGCTGGTCCTGGCGGCCATGAAGCCTACCGACAGCGAAAGCGACTATCACGCCGAGATCGACCTTGCGCCGTATCGCGAGGAGACGGCCCGGCGGATCCGAAAGGTGCTCGTGGCAGGCTCCAGCATCGGGGCCGTGAAGCGTGCCGCGGGCACGCATGGCGAGCGGTATCTCGTACGCTCCGAGCTGTTCGAATACCTCTCGCTCGTCGCGAACACGGCGCGGGAGAGTGACAGCGAGCATGCAACCCAGAACCGGCTGGTGCGCATTGTCGGCGTGGCGCTGGAACCGCGGCGCGAGAAGAATGCGGAGATCGTGCTGGACTACGTCGAGCCGATCAACCAGCGCAACGGGTTCATGGGTGAGCTCAATCTCGACAGGGTGACGGAGCACAAGCGGCTGGTGCAGAACGTGCTCAACGCGGCGATGACGCTCAATGCCGTGCAGCGGCACGACCGCAGCGCGCGGCGTGGCGGTGGCCTCAAAGGGCGGCTGCTCGGCGGCGGCGGTGGGATCGAGACGACCTATCTCATCAGCGCAGACCTGTTCAAGACGCTGCTGCTCTATCGCGCCGGCTCACCGGTACTTGGAGACGTGCACGGCCCGGAACGGCAATTGCCGAACGGACGGGTAACCGGCGTTGCCGAGATTGCCGCCCCGCGGCACGACATGCCGCGTCTTGTCAACGGCGCGGCAGCGGCCGAGGACGCCCGTCTGAAGGAGAAATTCAGGAAAGAGCTTCTGGCCGCGATCGAGCTCGATGCGTCCGCGCTCGACAAGATTTCCGCGCCCGATATCGCACCGGCGGCACTTGGTGCGGCGCAAGCCCTGAGCTTGCACGCCCAGCGCAACGACAGGCTCAGAGAAGCGCTGAGGCTGCGGGAAAGCGAGAGTGCACGTGCCCTGGAGCACGAAAAAGGGATGCTCGCCCTCAATCGTGACGGTCACGCCGTCGATCTGCTGAATGATTGCGCCGATGAAATATCCGCGGTGCTGCCGGCCTTGCTGCTGCTGCCGGAAGGTAAGCTGATCGAGGATCTGATCGTGGCGCTCGAGGAAGGGGAGGCGGAGGACCGCCTGACCGATGCCGAGCATTCCCTGCTAAGCCGTCTGAACAGGCTGCACGGCGATCTGAAAGCCATGAATGCCAGCGATCCGACGGCATGGCAGCGCATCGCCGGTCAAGTTTCGCACTGGAGCGATGAGGGCGCGATACAAACCTCCCCGGCCGGCTATCGCCAGAAGTTGAACTGACAGCGGCGACGGCCCAGCTCTCAAAAGCGGAAGAGCCCGCGCGATTGCCGCGCGGGCTCTTCGGTTTCAGGGCGACCGGCAATGGCCGCCCGCTATTCCTTGAACGGGACGATCTTGCACTGCTGCTCGCCCAGACCCTGGATCGAGAGCTTCACGATATCCCCGGGCTTCAGCCACACCGGCGGCTTCATGCCGAGCGCGACACCTGGAGGCGTGCCCGTCGTTACGACGTCGCCCGCCTCAAGCACCATGAACTGCGTGATGTAGTGCAGCAGGTGGGCGATGCCGAATATCATGGTCTCGGTGTTGCCGGTCTGGCGCCGCTGTCCGTTGACGTCGAGCGACATGGCGAGGTTCTGCACGTTCTTGATCTCGTCGGTGGTGACGAGCCAGGGCCCCAGGGGCCCGAACGTCTCCGCACACTTGCCCTTCATCCACTGTCCGCCGCGCTCGCTCTGGAAGTTGCGCTCCGACACGTCGTTGCAGATGCAGTAGCCGGCGATGTGGGAAAGGGCGTTCTTCTCGTCCACGTAGCGCGCGCGCGTTCCGATCACGAAGGCGATCTCGACCTCGTAGTCGAGCTTGGTCGAGCCCTTCGGAACCATCACGTCGTCATTCGGCCCGACGATGCAGTTCGGCAGCTTGTTGAAAAGGATCGGCTCCTTCGGGATCGGTGAGCCGGTTTCCTTCGCGTGGTCGATGTAGTTGAGGCCGACGGCGATGAAGTTGCGGACATTGCCGACCGGCGGACCGAGGCGGACGCCCTTCGGCGCGGCCGGCAGCGACGCTGGATCAATCTTGCGCAGCTTGTCGAGGCCCGCCGGGCTCAGCGCGTCGCCGGTGATATCCTTGACGTGGCCGGAGAGGTCACGGATCGCGCCTTGGGCGTCGACCAGGCCAGGCTTCTCCGCGCCGGGCGCGCCAAATCGAACAAGCTTCATGGGTGTCCCTCCAGGGTGCGTGAGGCCCGGCCGGCCGCGAGAAGCCGCAAGGCATGTGCATCCCAGTTGCTCTTGCAGCCCGTCGAGTCAAGAGGTCTGCTGCTCTGCAGACCGTCGCCGTCCCATGTCAAGGGTCGGACCGCAAGCCGGGGAGGGGGTGGAACAACCTGTGGAAAAGGAAAACGCCAAGCCGCGCCACAAGGCCGGCGGCACAACGCACGCCCCGCTCTCGCGCGGGGCTTGCGGCATACACGGTGCGTCTCAAAACAGGTGCACGACCACGTACAGACCGGCACCCAGAATCGGCGCAACGGCGCACGCCAACGCCATGATCACAAACGACTTATCAATCACGACACTACCCCGCTACCACACCACATCCCGGCGCTTTGCCATTCCGCAATGGCTGGCGCCCGGTGTGCGGACCGCGTGTCCCTTTCGGTCCGCACACATAAAATAGCGCTAAATCAAACTCGTTGCACGCAAATTTAGAGCAATTCCTTAGCGCAACTTCAGTTTGCGCTTGTTGCACTGCCGTAATCCCGCCGCGAGCGGGTTTGCGGGCCGCATTGCGCGCTGAGACGCAGCGCGAGCGGATCAGGCGAACAGCTTGAGCTGCTTCTCGTCCTGGCCCTTGGTCTCACGGGCGAGTTGCTCGATGCGGTCGAACGGGACCTGCTCGGCGCTGATGAGCGAGCGCTGCGCCCGCATGGGCCGCACCAGCCCTTCCTGCACGAGGTGGAACTCGCCAACCGTCTGTCCCGGCAGCACGGCGCCCGGATCGAGGCCGGACTCGCTTTGGAAGGCGGCGCGCAGCTTGCGCAGGGCCGTGTCCTCGCGCACGCGGCCGATGAACCACGAGGTGATCTGGTCGCGCGACTTGTAGTCGAGGTCGCCAGGAGACTGCGTGGCCAGCATGATGCCGAGGCCCGCTGATCGCGCGCGCTTGAGCAGGCTCTGCAGCGGCTCCGCGGTGGCGGGCTTGGCGTTGGCAGGGATGTAAAGATCGGCCTCGTCGAACATGACGACGGCCTGCAGCTCGTCGTTGGGATTGCGCTGGCAGAAGCGCAGCGCCTCGGAGAGAAACTGCGAGACCCAGAACAGGATGTTCTCGTTGTCGCCGAGGAAGCCCGTGTAGATGATCGAGAGGCGGGTGCGGTTCTCGTTGCGGCCGTAGCGGCCCTTGCCGAGCAGCGCTTCCATTCGCAGCGGCTCGCCGCCGCCCTCGAACAGAGCGGCGTTGCGGTGCCGCAGGCTGTCGAGCTGCGCCACCAGATCGCGGCGGATGCGGCCCGATGGGTCCATGCGTTGCGTCAGCTCGGTGAGCTCGGGGTCCTCGTCCTCCAGCAGGGCGATCAGGTCGGCCA
The DNA here is from genome assembly GCA_035550075.1 of Hyphomicrobiaceae bacterium. Lineage (GTDB taxonomy): Bacteria > Pseudomonadota > Alphaproteobacteria > Rhizobiales > Hyphomicrobiaceae > AWTP1-13. The sequence goes on from DASZQG010000033.1 coordinate 25,234, forward strand.
GGGTCACTTCCTTGCTGAAGCGGCTGCCCAGGATGCGCAGGGCGACCGACAGCGTGCCGGACTGCTTCTGGTGGGTCGCGGAATTCTTGAAGTGCAGCATGTCGCCGAGCGCGGCCGCCGACAGATTGGCGAGGAGCTGCTGCTCCTGGTCGGGCAGCTCGTTGATACCGTTCGGCAGCAGCGTGATCGAGATGGGGCGGCCGGAGGCGCGGCCGGGCGTGTAGACGGCAACGTCGATGCAATCGGCGAGCTTCTCGCGCTCGCCGCGGCGTTCGCTGTATTCGCCCTCCAGTGCGCGCCACACGTCGGGGTTGGCGTAGGAGCACAGGTCGCCCTTGCGGTCGATCAGCACCGCCGGAGTGCCCTTGAGCAGAAGCTGCTCGATGATGCACAGCGCCAGCGTGGTCTTGCCCGAGCCCGAGCCACCGAGCACGGCGGCGTGGCGCTTCAGCACGTCCTTGTTGAGCGTAATGCTCTTGTTGGAGCGGAGCGCGCGACCGGCCAGGATGCTGCCGGCGCCGTCGCCGACCTCATCGAGCAGGACCGAAAGCGGCAGGTCTTCCTCGCGCGGGCCAGCGCCGTTGACGGCCGCCTCGCTGCCCCACCCCGTCCAGTCGGCATTGTAGGGGCCGCCGGCCACGGCCGGATCGAGTGAGCGGGATTGCGGACTGGCGTCGGCCGCGGTCGGCTCGGCGGTGTCGGCGCCGTTGTCGGCCGCCACGCGGCGACCGAACAGGTCAAGGCGAAGGAGCTGCACAAGAGCGGGAATGTCGGAAAGCAGCTTGGTTCGCTCGAACCAGCCGGAAAAGCCCGGATCGTTGCGGCGCTGCGCGTGAAACTCGCGCACCGTCATCATCCGCTCCCAGTCGGCGATGGGCACCACGAGAGAGCGGCCGCCGGCGTCGCGGAATTTGCGGAACGCCTGCGCGGTCTGGTTCTTCTTGTTCTTGGCCGGGAACTCGCTCGCGCGCAGCAGGAAGCAGGTCCGGGAGTCCATGGCGCCGAGCACCCGGTCGAGCTGGCGCTTGAAGCCGCCGCCCTGCGTGGGCCGGTTGCACAGGAAGATGCGGACCTCGGCGTGGAAGCCCGTGTCGTGCCGCAGAGTCAGGTCGATCGCCGGCAGATCGTCGGCCAGCGTCGGCCGCTTGATGGACGGGGAGAGAGCACCGCCCCATTCCTCCCGCATCAACCCCAGCGCGCCCGCCAGCACGTCGAGCAGTCCCTCGTCGTCGGGGGGTATTTCCGCCTCCGCCTGCGCCGTGAACCGCTCCCACTGGTCGCGATATTCAACCGGCGCGGCATCGCGCGGCTCCTCGTTGCGGTCACCGAAGCCCAGGGCCGCCGCCAATGTTGAAATGAAGCTCGGCTTGTCGTCGGCCGTCTCACCAGCTTGGCCGCGCGCACGGGCCTGCGCCAGCTCCAGGATGCGGCGCGTGGAGAGGCCGCTGAACTCGTGCGGGAACTCTGGGCCGAAATAGATCGCCGGGTCCGCTGTGGTGCCGTTGGAGCCGTCCTGCTCCAGGCGGCGGGCGATGATGAGCCGGGCCTCCTCGGCCGTGCGCGTCTCGATCAGCGGCACTGGGCCGGCTTTCTCGATGCGATCGATATAGGACTGTGCCAGCGCCTCCCGTACCTTCTCGTAGAAATCGCCAAGACATGACACCAGCACGATCGCTGTCGGCACGCGATTGGCGATCTGGATCAGGTCGCGCGCGGCCTTCGAGAAGCGCTCCTGGTAGTCGTCGAAGAAGCGCAGGTCCTCGACCTGGTCGATGCAGAACACGAGCGCGGCGTGGTCGACGCCCCACATCAGCCGGCCGAGCGAGTCGATGATCTCGAACGCGCGCCCGTCGCCGCTGTTGGGGTCGAGCGCGGCCACCGCCTCGTGCGCCAGCTCGGTCAGCGGGCGGCCGTACAGGTATTGGCGCACCCGCTGGTCGATGCGCGGATCGGCGCGCTGCAGGTAAAGCAGCGCGCGGATGATGTTGATATCGAGGTTCTGGCCGGCGAACTTCGGCGCTGCGACGATGGTGTCGGCGAGCGACAGGACAAGCTTGGCGAGCGAGGCGTCGCTGAGCTTGGTGTCGCGCAGCTTCTCGAGCTGGTCGGCCGGCAGCACGGCGGGATCGCTGACCAGCCGGTTGGTGAGGCGCTGCAACGCACTCTCGCCGCCGGCGTCGGGATCGTAGGGCTTTTCCAGCGAGTTGATCAGCCGGCGCAGGTAGTAGTCGGCGTAGTTGGCGACGTCGGGCGTCATCTGCGCGTAGCCGAAGTACGCCTTGCCGGCGCGGTGCGAGGAGGTGCGCAGCGCGCGGATCAGGTGGGTCTTCCCGGCGCCGGACTGGCCGTGAAACAGCAGGATGCGGGCCTGGCCGGAGGAGGGCGGCTCGGCGCCGGTGACCGCGTCGAGCAGCTCGGCGAATTTGCGCCGCGCCGGGGCGTGCACGATCTCCACGTCGACGGGATCGGCCCGCCAGAGGTCATCCTCCCAGGTGATGCTGTGCTCGAACAGCGCGGACAGGCGGTCCGGGTTCGGCATGACTTCAGTGGCAGAGCGCATGCAACCTCAATTCGATACGATCGTTCCCGGCTCGGCCTCAGCGGTCGACTCGGATGAAATGGAACACCGCGTTCTTGAAGACGACTTTGGACTGGCGCAGGACATCCTGGTCCTCATCCTTCAAGTCGGCGTGTGTCAGTTCGAGTTCGCCCGCGCCATGGGCCTCGGCGAGCATGCATTTGAACTCGATCTCGGAGAGACCCCAGTCCGGCCGCTTCTGGCTGATCCCGCGCCAGACGTGCGAGATGTAGGCCCGGCGATTGCCAGCCCAACCTTGCGCGTAGCTCGCCGCGTGCCGGCGCACCTCGGATGCGAAGCCCGAAAGGTCGGGACGATCGCCAATTGCTGGCGCAGCGGCAGGCGCCGCCGGGCGGCTGGCAGGGGTTGGACGCAGGGCCGGGCGCACAATTGGGGGCGCGGCGGCGGCGGTCGCCTGAACGAAGCGGTGGAGGACAGCAGCGCGCAGCGTATCGAGGTCGGCCGATGCCGCGCCGACGTGCTCGGCGGCCAGGGCGGCGACGAGGCGCGCGTCCGTTCCGAAATCGCGGGGCGCGCTCGAGAGCTGCGCAGCCAGCAGCCGGCTGGCCTTGGCTGTCAGCCCGGACTTGCGGGCAAGCGTGGCCGGCAGTTTGTCGCCGAAGGCGCGTGCCAGGGCATGCGCGGCAAGTGCCGAGCGCAGTCGCGTCGGCGTGGCGAGACCCTTGATCTTGAGCCGGTAGCCGTGCACCAGGATGGCGGCGCGTAACCCCTCGGGAGTCATCAGAGCGCCCAGCTTTTTGAGGTTCTCGCCTTCGCAGCCGAGGGCCTTGGCGACGAGGCGCAGGTTGCACACGTCGCTCCAGATGCGCGGCATGCGTCCGGTTCTGATGCCGAGAAAGGCAGTGGCACGGGCGATGCCGGCGTCGGTGGCTTCTACGCGCTTGGCCACCGGCCGCACCAGCGCGGCCGCGAGCAAACCATCGACCTCGCGGCCGATCAGAGCCTGCCAGCCTGCCTTCGAAAAAGCGTGACCCGCAAACGGCGCGAGGTCGGCCGCGATGGTCCCGCGCGTCACGCCGCGCAGGGCGCAGGCGATGCGCACGAGGACAATCTCGCGCAGGCGGCCTGTGTCGAGGGTGGCGCCGTTCTCAATGTTGTCGAGCATCGCCGCTTGCCTCCCTGTACGAGCGGGCAAACGTTGCACCCGCAAGGGCGCAAACGTGATGTCACGGCCGGACGCGCGAATCACCGGGAGCTTCGGCGCCATTTTGTTGAAACCGCGCAGAAAGCCAAGTGCAGCCGTGGGCTCGCAGATTCGCGGTGGCCGGCGCGCCCGGCGCCGGGTGCCCGTTTCCCGCGCTTCGCCCAACTCAGGTCAAGATTGGCGTGTCATTTTCCCGCCGGGGACACAGGGCACGCCGTTCGGTCATCACATCTTCTCCTGCGCCAAGGCCGCGTCAGCGGCGCGCGCAGCGGCAATTGCCGATGGCGACCACGCGCTTGCCCGCGGCCCCACCGGACGGGAGCCGCCGAATAGCGTTAATCGGCGGTTAACGGGTTCAAGCTCATGCTGATTCGTGCTCTCAGGCGCGTATCGGCGGGAGAAGACTGATGTATCGCGTAGTGATACCCGCAATTGCCTCTCTATGGCTTGCCGGCTGCGGCATGGGGATGGGCTCGCCGCTGTCGAGCGGCTTCGCCGAGTCGAGCCAGCCCACCGGGGCGCTATCCAACCGCACGTCCTATGCCGCCGACGTCGGCGCGGCAAAGCCACAGCGCCAGGCGAAGGCCGACGACCAGATCCCGAAAGGAACCTTCGAGAAGGCGCCGCATGGCGCGCTCGCCGACCGCGACTACAGCCATACGCGCCTCGACTCGGAGAAGGCCGTGGCGCTGATCAACGCGTATCGCAAGAGCAAGGGGTTGAAGCCGCTCACGCTCAACGCGCAACTGACCGAAGCCGCCAAGGCGCACTCGGCCGATCTCGCCAAGTGGGACCGCATCTCGCACTACGGCTCGGATGGCTCCAACCCGTGGGACCGCGTGAAGCGCGCCGGCTATCACGCCAAGCTGGCGGCCGAGAACGTGGGTACCGGCCAGGTTACCATCGAAGAAGTGATGAAGGGCTGGGAAGCGAGCCCGGGCCACAACAAGAACCTTCTGCTGGCTGACGCCAGGCACATGGGGATCGCGCTCGTGCAGGATCCCAAGACCGAGTTCAAGACGTTCTGGACGCTCGTGATCGGCGCGCCGCTTTAAGCGCAAGCTGAGCCGATTTTCCCTACGACGGCGCGCATTCGCGCGCAGCCGTCGCGGCACCACTGTTTCCCGACGGAAGACGTTGCAGAGCCCCGTTAGGGTTTTCGCTTGCACGGATGGCAACGGCCACCGCCGTTCGCCGTGGCTTTGAACGCTCACTAAGGAGACAGAAGTAATGCGCTTTGGCTATGTTGCGGTGTTGGCGGGAACGATTGCAGGCCTCGGACTGGTTCCGGCAACGGCACGTGCTGCGGGGTGGGAGCAGCTTGGCTGCCGCAGCGTTGGGTTTCTCGTCGACAAGGATGTGATCAGGGTCGGGCGGCAGGAGGGGCGTTTCAAGGCCATCCGCCTGAAGGTTGCTGGCAACAAGATCTATGTCCGGGATCTCAAGGTCGTTTACGCGAACGGCGCTCCCGATGATCTTCCCGTGCGCAACGAAATCCGCGCCGGCGGAGAGACGCGCCCGATCGACCTGAGGGGCGCGCGGCGCGCGATCCGGCAGATCGAGATGACGTATCGCTCCCAGCCGAGCTTCAAGGGGCGCGCGAACGTTTGCGTGGAGGGCCTCTCCTAGGAGAGCCAGGGGCCGCGCGTCGCCTCCTGCGGCGGCGGTCCTCGCTAGATGTCGTGGGCGCGCGCAGCCGCGCGCTCGCGGGCGCGCTCGGCAACGCCCGCCCAGGCATGGCTTCGCGCGGCATTGCCCTTGAGATCGTGCAGCGTGGCAAAGAACTCCGCCACGTCCGCAGCCAGCGCGCCATGGCGCCCCTCCAGGACGGCAGCCATCGCCTCCACCTCCGCAAAGGTGGGCATCGCATTCCCCTCGAATTGCCAGTTCGACGACATCTGCCGTTCCGTGACGCCTGTTAATGTCTCGTCAAGCAAGATCAGCGCCACGGGTGCGCCGGCTGCAGGCGCCCCAGCTTGGTAACTGCGCGGTAGGGTTAATGCGCCGCGCCGGCGGCCCGCACAGGGCCGCTGGCGGGCAGAATTCCGGGCCGTATCAAGGGCGAGACACGCGCCGCCAGCCGCCTGGAGGCCTTCCTGGCCCGCGCGGGAGACATCCAGAACGGGACGGGGCGCGGTAGCCGGGACAGGGCCACTCTCGAGCCCGTCCGCAGAGCCGTTAAGGAGTTTTGCGGGACGGCGCGGCGTTGGCCGCCTTCTTCGCCGCTGCCGGTGCCTTCGTCTTGTGTTTGGCCACCGCGTGTTCCCGTTTGCGATGCTTGCGAGCCTTGCGCGCGTGGTGGTTGCCGCAAACCCAGGACGACACGGTTTTGCGCACGGTGACCGGCCCCTTGGCGTCCGGTTCGCGCGGCAGCGTGCTGATCGTTTGCGCGGGAAACAGCGACTTCCAGGGGAGGGTCTGGAAACCGTGCTCGAGCAGGCTGGCCGCACGCTCGGCGCGATCATTGCCGCTGCGGGCGCCCAGCACGACGGCGATCAGGCGGTGCCCGTCGCGCGTGGCGCTCGCCACCATGTTGAAGCCGGCATCGCAGATGAAGCCGGTCTTGAGGCCGTCGGCGCCTTCGTAGTGGAGCAGCAGCTTGTTGTGCGTGTGCAGACGCCGCTTGCCCAGGTGCATGTCGACCATCGACCAGAGGCCGGCGTAGTTGGGGTAATCGCGCAGCACGGCGGTGGTGAGGATTGCAAGGTCGCGCGCGGTGGTGACCTGCTCGTCGGCGGGCAGGCCGTTGGCGTTGACGTACTTGGTGCGCGTCATGCCGAGGCGGGCGGCGGTCGCGTTCATGCGCTGCACGAAGGCGTCCTCTGAGCCCGAGATGGCTTCCGCCAGCATGACAGCGACGTCGTTGGCCGACTTCACGACCAGCGCCTCAAGCGCGGTTTGAACCGTCATCTCGCTGCCGACCGGAACCCCGACCTTGCTCGGCGGCTGGCTGTGGGCGAGCTCCGAGCAGCTGATCTTCGTCTCCGGCGTGATGGTGCCCTGCTTGATTGCCTCGAAGGCGACGTAGGCTGTCATGATCTTGGTGAGCGAGGCGGGATGCCACTGGTCGTCGGGATCCTCCGCGTACAGCACCATGCCGTTGGCGACGTCGAACAGCAGGGCGGGGCCGGCCTGCGCTGCCGATACTGTCAGGACAACCGCTGCCGCGGCGATGAAGGTCCGTGCGATCTTCGCCAGCATTCACACCCTCGTTGACCCGCCCGCATGAACTTGCGCCCATATGAGGCGTTTTTTCGTCCGCCCCAGCCGGGTGGCCGAGTGCCGATACGATGGCTTCGCGCGCGTGACCTCGATGACACGACCGCCACGCCAGCCGGCAGCTCGCGGCGGCCCCTGTCTCAAGGTCCGGCTTTGTAACAACGCCCCCACGCCGGCGCAACACGGGCTGCAGCCGCGCTCGAGGTCGGTGACAGGCTTGAGCGTGCCGTGAGGCGCTCCGCAAGCGTGCCTGGTGCCCCAGGAGGGACTTGAACCCCCACGTCCTTGCGGACACTGGATTTTGAGTCCAGCGCGTCTACCGTTCCACCACTGGGGCTGTCAGGGCACTCGGCGGACCGGCATCATAGTGATGGACCACCGAGCGTCAACGCGGGCGCGGGCGGGCGAGCGCGCAGCCTAGAGCAGGCCGGCCTCGGCCAGCTTGCTGCGCAGGGACTCGCGGTCGAAGGGCTTCATGACGTAGTCGTCGGCGCCGGCCGTCAGTGTGCGCGTGATGTCGGCGGTGTCGTTCTCGGTCGTGCAGTAGAGGATGTAGGGACGCTTGCCGTTCGCGGTCATCGTGCGCAGCGAGGTGAGGAACTCCACGGTGCCCATGCCGGGCATGTGAAAGTCGAACATGATGGCGTCGGGCATGCTCTGCTGGATCTGCTCCAGCGCGTCCTTGCCGCTTTCGGCTTCGCTGATTTCGAACTTGAGGTTCTCGAGGATGCGCCGCGCGACCTTGCGCACGACATTGGAGTCATCGACCACCAGGCAGGTTTTCATGCCGTCCTCGAGTGTGGGCGGCGACCGCCGCGATGAAAACAGGCCGCGACCGCGCTCGGCTGGGCCGAACCGGTTCGTCGAAGCGTGGGCGAAATGGGTTAAGAATGCGTTGAGCCGATGCGCCGGCTCGGGGGCGCGGTGTCTTAGGCGCCGCTCTTGGCCGTGAGCAGGATGTCCGGCCCGTCCTTGATGATGTCGAGCGCCATGCGCGAGGACGCGGCGAGCCGCCAGGTGTAATAGGCCTGGATCGACATCGCATCGAGCGGCGGCGGTGGTCCGCCGCTGACGAAATCGCTGAGGTACTGCGGTGGTCGCACGCCGGCGCCGCGGCAGCGCAGGAGGAAATTGGGCTGCTCCAGGCTGCCGGGAATGGACACCTCGATCTCCCCGCCGCGGGGCAGCGCGGTGATGGCGGCGGCAATCAGGTTGAGCAGCAGCTTCACCTTGTCCTTGGCCATGTGACCGGGCGTGCCGCGCCAGGTGAGCTTGTGCTTGCCCTTGCCGACCAGGCCGCGGCTGATCTGCTCTGCGGTGGAAAGGTCGATCTGCGCACCCGCCGAGCCGGCGGCGCCGAAAGCAAAGCGCGCGAACTGCAGCCGTGCGGAGGCCTGCTCGGTGACGTTGCGGATCACGGTCAGCGCGTAATCCTTCGCCTCCGCGTCGTCATCTTCGTCGAGGATTTCGAGGCCGTTGTAGATGGCGCCGACGGGGCCGATCACGTCGTGGCAGATCTTGCTGGAGATCAAGGCAGCAAGCTCAAGGTCAGTGGGCTTCACATGCTCGCTCATCGAGCCCTCAATCGCGCTGGACGTACGCCAACCTGCGGGTCGAAATGCTCATATGCGCGCCGGCATTCACGTGCCGACGCCGCATGGGCTGTTGATACACGCTTCGCCCGCGGCATGCCACGCCGACGCGCCGCGGAGCACGCAGGTATTGTTTTTTCGTCACATCCGGTTCATGTGGTCGGTGAATTCCTTCTTCGCTCAGAAGGGCTCCCGGCGCACGGGACGAATCACGAAAGCAAATCGACATGCATGCAAGCGAATTCCGCAGGCTCGCCGAGGCCCTGCTCGGCGTGACGCTGGCGGCGGGACGCATACAGATGGCTCACTTCAAGACTGGCGTGGCGGTCCATACCAAGGTCGATCACAGCCCGGTAACAGTTGCGGACCGCGAGTCCGAGGCAGTCATCCTGGAGGCGCTGGCGCGGATCGCGCCGGGCGTACCGGTGGTGTCGGAGGAGGCGGCGTCGGTGGGAAAGGCGCCCAAGGTCGAGGGGACGTTCTTCCTCGTCGATCCGCTCGATGGGACCAGGCCCTACATTCGCGGCGAGCCGCAGTTCACAATCAACATCGGACTGATCGAGGCTGGACGGCCCACGTTCGGCCTGATCTACGCGCCGGCGCGCGGCGAGCTTTACGTCACGCTCGGCCAGCACGAGGCGGCAACGGCGGTCTTGCCCGTCGATGCATCGCCCGCTGCGCTGGCCGATTGCGGACTTCACGCGATCCGCACGCAGCCGCCGGGTGCGGAAGGCCTGCGCGCGCTCACCAGCAACACGCACCTCAACGAGGCGACGCTGAACTTTCTCGGCCGCTACAAGATCGCGGGGCGGAAAGCGATGTCGTCGTCGATCAAATTCTGTCTGCTGGCGCGCGGGGAGGCGGACGTCTATCCGCGCCTCGGCGAGACCAGCGAGTGGGACACCGCCGCAGGCCACGCCGTGCTCGCCGCCGCAGGCGGCACGGTCACCGCGCCCGACGGCGGGCCGCTGCTCTACGCCAAGCCGAAGTTTCTGAACAGCGGTTTCGTGGCGTGGGCCGGCGCGCCGGTTCCCGCTGCCTGAAAGGCCGGCGGATTTTTGCGCCGGGTCCACTGGCGCCGGGGCCATTCGGCCACACTTTGGTAACACTTTGCGCCAATTGTGGACTGTCGATGCGTCGTATGCGTTGAGTGTGCGGCCGCGAGGGGATTGATCCATGCCGTTACGATATTCGGCGCTGGCGGGCAGCCTGGTGGTGAGCCTGCCGCTTCTGTTGGGCTCAATTGTTCCATCCGCCGCGCAGGGCTACGGCGGGGCCTATTCCGCCCCGGATGACGCCTATCATCCGCCCCAGCAGCCAGCCTACGGCGCTCCATACCCACCGGCGGCGCCGGGTGGATACACCCAGGCGCAGGCGCCCGTGCCCTATGGGCAAACCTATTCACCGCCGCCGCGCCAGACCTACGGCGAACCATATCCTGCGGCTCCCGGTGCCGGCAGCCCCTACCCGCCGTCTGCGTACAATGTTCCTTCCTACGGGTCTCCAGGGCCTTACGGCGGCCCGTATGGACCGCCCGCTCCGCCGCCTTATCGGGACGAGGGTTTCTCGTCGAACGAGATCCTCGAGGCCGGGCACAAGTTCTTCGGCTTTGTCAGCAAGGGCATGGCCAAGGTCATCGAGTATGCGTTCCAGAAGCAGGGGCGGCCCAACGGCTACATCCTGGGCCAGGAAGCCGGCGGCGCATTCGTTGCGGGCCTGCGCTACGGCGAGGGAACGCTCTACACCCGGGACGCAGGCATCCGCCGCGTTTATTGGCAGGGCCCCTCGATCGGCTACGACGCCGGCGCTGAAGGTTCCAAGGTGATGGTGCTCGTCTACAACCTTCGCGACCCCGAGGACATCTATCGCCGGTTCGGGGGCGTCGACGGGTCGGCATATTTCGTCGGCGGCGTGGGCGTGACGTTCGAGAAGAACGGCCACATCGTGGTGGCGCCGATCCGCGCCGGCGTGGGCTTTCGCCTGGGCGCCAATGTCGGTTACCTGAAATATACGCGAACGCCGACGTGGAACCCGTTCTGAGCGGTTCCCAAATCTGCAAGGAACGGGCGTGACGGCGCGCCGCCGTACCCCTAGTATCCGGTCACTCGAAGGCTGCTGTACAAGAGGCCAGCGCCGGACTTCTTAGTGATAGCTGCACCGGCCGCCGCGCCGGGCTCAGCCGGCATGCGTTAAGCCGAGGATAGATCGTTGATTTCCGTTCAGTCCGGCATGCTAGTGCTCCTGGGCTTCCTGATCGCCAGCCTGCTGGGGCTCCTGGTGGCGTCGGCGTTCTGGGCCCGCGCCGTGCGGCTGACGACCACGCGCATCCGCCAGTCGATGCCGGTGAGCGAGCCGGAGATCAAGGCGGATCGCGACCGCCTGCGTGCCGAGCACGCGATCAGCGCGCACAAGCTGCAGACCCGCCTGTCGCAGGCCAAGCTCGAGCGGGCGCGGCTGCTGATCGAGATCAATCGACGAGATGCCAGCATTTCTGCGCTGGAGGGCGAGGTTCAGCGGGTGAAGGCTGACCTGGAGGAAAACCAGAACGCGCGGCGGGTGCTGGAGCAGACCGTGGTCGACCGCCTGCCGAAGGTCGAGGCGCGGCTGGCGGAGGCCAAGCGACTGCTGTTCAACCGCGATCGCGAGATTGCCGAGCTCGCCGCGGGTGCCAAGAAGCACAAGCAGGCGATGGAAGAGGTGACGGCCATCAACGCCCAGCAGTCGGCGCAGATCGAGCGTCTCACATCGGAGGCCGGAGGGCGGGGACGCCGTGGCCGCCGCGCCGCGGCGGATGCCGCCGCCGACAGCGAAGCGGCGCTGCGTGCCGAGGTCGAGACGCTGCGTGCGAAGGCGCGCGAGCAGGCCGCGCTGATCGATCGCCTGCAGCGGAGCCTGGGACCGGGCCAAGCCGCGCCCGAAAGCGAGATGGAGCGCGTGCGCAAGGACCTTTCGGATGCGGAGTCGGCGCTGAATTCGGTGCGGGCCGGCGCGCCGGATGCGGAAGATGTGCGTGCGTCTCAGGAGAGCGAGCTGCGCGCGCTGAAGGCGCGTGCGGAAGATCAGGCTGGCGAAATCGCGCGGCTCAAGGCGGCGCTCGCCGCCTTCGAGGAACGCGACGGCAAGGGCGGCCCTCTGAAAGACAGCAAGATCGCCCTCAAGGCGCGCCTCGGCTCGGCACAGGCGCAGGCGGATCAGCAGGCGCAGACCATCAGCAAGCTGCGGGGGGAGTTGGCGGCGGCGCACGAACGGCTGGCGCGGCAGGCAACGCAGTTCCGCGACGAGGTGAGGCGCATCGGCGGCACCGGGCCGGCCTCCGGCCAGCCGCGCACCATGCCCCGCGACAGCGCCCGGCGCAGCCTGGCGGAGCGGGTTGCACAGGTGCGGCCAACGCTTGTGCCCGACGCGGCGGCGAGGGGTGCAGACGGCGTCAACGGGGCGGCCGAGGGGCCGGAGCACGGCGGCAACGGTCGCGCAGGGGCTGCCGACGAAGCGGCCGGCGCGTCCCAGGGCGGTCCCAACGGTAACGGCAACGGCGGGGGGGCCACGCAATCCGCGGTTGCCGCCGCAGAATTGCCAAAAGGACAGGGGATATCAGGCGAGCGGAAGTCTCGGCTGCTCGACCGTATCACGAGCCTGACCAAGGGCTGATCCGCTGGCTCGGTGCCCCGCGGACCTTGCCGGTGACATGAGGCCGAAGGGCCCCGGCACACGACACGCGGGAACGGCGCGAGGCGGCGGGGGTCGCAGCGTCTGGCAGACAGTTGAGGGACGCGATGTCGAATCCGCCCGCTGCAGATGCAGAAGCCGAAGGCGTTTCCGCAGACCCGGCCGCGCTGCGTGCGAGCGACGCACCGGCGATCGCCGATACCCGTCCGCAGGACAGTGCCGAACCCCAAACTGCGTTGCCGGACGATGCGGCGTCGACCGAAGTCGCGCCGCAAGATCAGCGCGCAGCGGAGCGCGCGGCTTCGAAGCCGGAAACGGACGCTTCCGCTGATGGCGCTGCGGTTCCGAACGGCGCATCCATCGCTACAGCCGAGGCACGCACCGGCGTGGTGGTAGCGCTTCCCATCGCACGCGGCCGGCGTGCCGAAGAGGGCGCTGGTGGCGACGCGAATTCCGAGGGCAAAGGCACGCAACACGCGGGAACGAACGGCGCCGCTACCATGAATGGCGCCAGCAACGGCCACCACGGTCCACTGACCAGATTGATCGAGATGAACGGGTTTGGCGCGGTCAGCGCCCAGCAGCCGCTGGTCAGCCCGGTGCTCTCGGCGAACGTGTCGCCGATCCTGAGCGCACTCGACGATGCGGAACGCGCCGAGAGCGAGACGCTGGCCATCGACGCTAGCCCGCAACAGGTGGAGCTGGATCTCACAGAGCCGGATGACGAGGCGGCGCCGTCGCCTGCCGCCGGCGATCCGGACGCGGCGGACGGTGCATCCGAGCAGGGCGCACCGGCAAGTATACCGCTCGCGGCGCCGCCAGCGGCGGACGTTGGCGAAGCTCCTGAGCCGGATGCAGCAGACCCCTTCCAGCCGGCCGTGGCCGAGGCGAAGGAGGTCGAACCCGGTCTGGCGCACGCAGACGCGCCGCCGAGCGCGGAGACCGCGCCGCCGCCGCCGGAAGCATTGACGCCTTCGGAGCCGGAGGCACCCGCGCCCGAGCCTCAGCAGGCAGAAATGGACCTCGCTCCCGAGAGCCAGGCCATCGCGGAGTCCGCGCCCGAGGCGCAGCAGGCCGAAGCGGAGACCGCTCCCGAATTGCCGCGGGCGGAGATGGAGGCGGATCCCGAACCCCAGCAGGCGGAAACGGAGCGTGGCCGCGAGGCGCTTCCGCGCGAGCCGCTGGCGGTGCAAAACCCTGCCATTTCCGGTGCCTTCGACGCCGCCAGCAAGCTGGTCGCGGAGGCCAGCGCTGCTGCCGAAGCATTGGAGAACCTCAAGCGCCTGCTGGAACGGCGCATGCCGGACCTCGCCGCTTCCGCGTCGCTGAGCGCACGCCTGCAGGCGCCGCTGCGCGATCCGGAGGAGAAGCCCCTGATGGGGCCGCCGCCCCCGCTGCCGCTCTATCCCGTGCGCAGCCTGGACGGCGATCTGCCCGCGTTGAGGCCGGCGCAACCGCGGTTCGAGCCGCCAGTCCCGCTCGTGCCCGAGGAACGGCGGCGCCCGGACGTGCGCGGCTTCCTCGCAGGCTTCGCGCTGTCGTGGGCGATCGGCGCCGCGCTCTATATCTATCTCACCGCAGGCTGATCTTCAGGCGAGGCCCATGATCTGCCGCGCCTCGGCGGGCGAGGCGATGTCGCGGCCGGCCTGGCGCGCGCAATCGGCGAGCGCGGCGACCAGCTCGCCGTTGGAGCGGACCTTCCTTCCATCGGGCAGATAGAAGGTGTCTTCGAGGCCCGTGCGCAGATGGCCGCCAAGCTCGGCGGCGCGCCGGTGCAATGCCCAGATCGGCGCGCGGCCGATGGCCGTCACCTGCCACGCCGCGCCGTCGATGGTCAGCTTGCGCAGGATCGGCAGCAGGTCGGGATCGGCGGGCATGCCAGACTCCACACCCATCACGAAGTTGTACTGCGGGACGCCGCGATACATGCCGTTGCGCACGTACATCTCCACGCAGCGCACGATGCCGGTGTCGAAGCATTCGAACTCCGGCTTGGTGTTGGTGGTCGCCATCACGTCGAGGTAGGCGCGCACCTTGTCGACGGGGTTGTCGAACAGGCGCGGCGGCCACGCCCACGAGCCGTCGGCCTTCACCTTGAGGTAGTTGAGCGAGCCGGCGTTGCAGGCGGCGATCTCGGGCCGCACCGCCTTCAGGCAGGCGAGTGGGCCGGAGATGTCGGCGCCGCGCGTACCGGTGGACTGGTTGAGAACTATTCCGGGGCAGGCCGCCTTGATGGCGTCCATGATCTCCACAGCGACGGCCGGCTCCCACGAGGGCAGGTGGCCCAGGCCCGGCGTCTGGTTGCGAAAATGTACGTGCACGATGGCGGCGCCGGCGTCGAAGGCGGCTTTCGCCTCACGCGCCATCTCCTCCGGTGTGACCGGGACGGGATGCTGCTTCGGATCGGTCAAAACACCGGTGAGGGCGCAGGTGATGACGGCTTTGCTCATGTCGCGGTCTCTTGCGTGGCGTGAGAGGGTATGGGCTCGAGTTCCACCAGGAGCTGGCGGTTGGCGACCTGGTCGCCCGGCTTGACGGTCACGCGGCGCACGACGCCGGCGGCGCCCGCGCTCATTTCATGCTGCATCTTCATGGCCTCGAGGACGACGAGCCGCTGACCCTTGCTGACGGAATCACCGTTCTTCACCAGCACGGCGACGATCTTGCCGTTCATCGGGGCGCGAAGCTCGCGCGCGGAACTCTCCGCGGCCTGATGACCAGTCGCGGGCACATATAGAACATCGCGAACAGCAAGCTCGGAGCGGCCGAGCGCGAGGTGCAGGACGTCGTCGTGGAACACGAAGGGCGCATGACGTTCCTCATCGGCAACGCGCACGCGCGCGGTCTCGTCGCGGGACGCGTCCAGGAGGTGAACGTCGGTCGTGCCGGTGCCGGACTCGATGCGGTAGCACCGCGGCGCAAGGATCGTGGCCGTGCACGGCACCATGCCGTCACCAGGATCGAGCGCCAGCGGCCAGGCGATGGGACCGGAGGAGGACCACGCGCGCGCGGGATCGTGGCCGTAGCGCGCGGCGCTGCGCTCGAACCATAGCGCCGCCGCCAGCGCCAGCAGCGCGGGGTCGCGTGGCGCAACCGTGTAAGGGCTAAAGCGGGCCGGGATGAACTCGGTTGTGGCGGTGCCCCCGACAAAATCCGGGTGCTCGAGGCAGTCGATCAGGAAGCGGCGGTTGGTGCGGATGCCGAGGGCGGTGGTGTCGTCCAGCGCCCGCACAAGCCGGCGGCGGGCCTCCTCGCGTGTCGCGCCGTGCGCGATGACCTTGGCCAGCAGCGGGTCGTAGTCAGGCGAGACGGCTTGCTCGCGGTTGAGCCCGTGATCGACCCGTACGCCCGGCCCTGACGGCGGCCTCCAGCGAACGAGGTGGCCGGATTGCGGCAGGAAATTCTGCTCGGGCGCCTCGGCGTAAAGGCGCGCCTCGATGGCGTGGCCGTTGAATGTGACGTCGGCCTGGGCGATGGCCAGCCGCTCACCGCGCGCAACACGGATCTGCTGCTCGACGAGATCGAGGCCGGTGACGAGCTCCGTCACCGGATGCTCGACCTGCAGGCGCGTGTTCATCTCCAGGAAATAGAAGGCGCCATCGGCACCGAGCAGGAACTCGACCGTGCCGGCGTTCGTGTAGCCGATCGCCTTCGCCGCGGCGACTGCGGACGCACCCATGCGCGCGCGGAGATCAGCGCCGACGGCCGGTGAAGGGGATTCCTCGAGCACCTTCTGGTGGCGGCGCTGTACGGAGCAGTCGCGCTCGCCGAGGTGAAGGACGTTACCGTGGGTGTCTGCGAGGACCTGGATTTCCACGTGACGCGCGCCGGCGACTGCCTTCTCCAGGATCAGCTCGTCAGAGCCGAATGCGTTCTGGGCCTCGGCGCGAGCGGTGGCGAGGGCGGCGGCGAGGTCTCGCGGCGACGCTACGAGCCGCATGCCGCGTCCGCCGCCGCCGGCCGCGGCCTTGATCATCACGGGAAAGCCGATGCGGGCCGCCTCGCGGGCGAACGCGGCATCCGATGCGCCGTGGCCCTGGAATCCGGGGACGCACGGCACCCCGGCTTCCAACATGCGCGCCTTTGCCCGCGCCTTGTTGCCCATCGCCGCGATGGCCTCGGGAGTTGGCCCGATGAAGGCGAGGCCGGCGTCCAGGCAGGCGCGGGCGAAGGCGGCATTCTCCGACAGGAAGCCATAGCCGGGATGCACGGCGTCGGCGCCGAGCTTTTTGGCGGCGGCGATGATCGCTTG
>DASZQG010000034.1:0-29144 GCA_035550075.1 Hyphomicrobiaceae bacterium
ATGCCGGTGAGCACAGCGAGCAGCAGCCCGGTTCTGGCGAAATTGGTAGGCAAATGATCCTCCTCGAACTTCGCCTCAATAGGAAGCCAAGCACAGATAATATGGTGCGCGGGCAAGATCTCGGCCAGAGCCCCCGGCGGCGATATTCCTGGAACTGCAAGACGTGCGGGGGCATGGCCGTTGGGCCGATCTCCTGCGGGCGCTGGCTCTGCCCCCCTGTGTCGTTTGCGCTAAATCGCAGGTCGGATGGAGCCGCGTCGCGGATTTCGAGGAAGCTGGCTATCCGCCCCCCGGCAAGGCTCGATGCTTTGCTGGCAGCGCGCGATTGGCTGAACCCGTGACAACGTGGGGGCCTAGCATGGGTTGGCTGAATGGCTGCGCGTGCCGGCGCACGCACGGAGCTTGCCGCGGTGGAAGAAAAACTCGCTGCGCCGCTGGCCCTTGCCGACGTGCGACCGCATCATCCTGCTTGTGCCGAACGAATGCGACTAATGCACGGTTGTTGCCGCTGACTGGCGTACCGGTGGCGATTGGCGCACGCGTGAGATCTCGAGGCTTCGGCGCGGCCTAGATTGCGGGATTTCCAGCAATGCGCGGGCTAAGCTATTGAAAAGATTGGTACCGCCTCGTGGGCTCGAACCACGGACCCCCAGATCCACAATCTGGTGCTCTAACCAACTGAGCTAAGGCGGCGTTTTGGCGACTGGGCCCTGGCCTGCGGGGTTGCGCGCAGACCGCCTTGACGCCTTCGTCCGCTGGAAAATAGTGAAATGCCGCCCTGATGCAAGTGCGAAGCCCAAGTGACGGAGCCGGATGACGGATGCGCGTGAAGGGGGCCTAGGACAGTCAGAAGCCTCTGCTTGATCGGGATTGTAGGGGGCCGGATTTGACGTATGCCAATACCGCTTTCGTGGGCCGGCATGGCCTGAGCTTGCTTGCGACACCCGCGACCGCACCCGTCAAGGTCCCACCTGCAACCCTCTTTGAACCCGCCATGGCAGCGGCCCCGGCGAGATACAAACAGGAGAAGCTTCGCGAGCGCAGCGCCGGCTGTGGACGGTCCCAGCCCTTGCCGCTAAGCAGGCTCAACCACTGCGATTCAGGGCCACACGGTGCTCACCGGTCCCCTACTCCACACTTGCGCCACGGATGCATCGCACGCGGATGCAGCGTATCACGCTTGCCCCAACCTTATTGTCGATGCGGAGGCGGCCGTCATTCTGAAAGCCAACGATGCCGCGTGGCGGGCGTGGGGCCTCAGCGGGCAGCCGGTGCGCCTGCCGCTCGTCCTCGATCGGGCGATGCCGGGGTTGCAACGATTGCACGATCTAGCCCGCGAAGGTCGCGACAGCGCGACGGAGACGCTGGTGGTCTGGACCGCATCCGGAATCATGAGTGCCGCCTGCCGGGTCACCAGGCTGCAGCAGGATGGGAATGGCGCAGTTTTCGTGGTGGTCATGCCGCCGCAACCCGATGCCATCGCGCCTCGCGCCGGGCGATTGCGGCCCGCGCTGCCGTCCGGCGTGACGCGTACGGCCGCATTGGCTCACGAGGTCAAAACGCCACTGGGCGCGATAATGGCCTATGCCGAGATCCTTAAGGACGAGCATTTCGGCCCGCTGGCGAATGAGCGCTATCAGCGCTACGCGCGCGACATTTATGAGGCCGCGCGTCATATGCTGCGGGTGGTGGACGCGATGCTACATGACGGGTGTGCCGGCGCGCGGGAGCAGCAGCTCGACGTCGCGAAGGTCGACCTGGAGCGCCTGCTCGACAGTTGTCTCTCCATGGTGCGTCCGTTGGCGGAGCGATCTGGCCTAGCGCTGAGTTCCGAAGTACAGCCCGGGTTACCACCAGTCGCTGCGGACGAACTGACGCTCAAGCAAATGCTGCTTAACCTGCTCTCCAATGCGATCAAATACGCGCGTTCCGGCGATCGTGTTTGTGCCTCCATCGTGGCGGCGGCCGATGGCTCGCTGCACCTATCGGTCACAGACACCGGACCGGGCATCGGCCGGGCGGCCTTGATCGGTACCGATCACGCCCAGGGTGGGCGCGACACCGGGCTAGGCCTTGGCCTTCGCCTCACACACGACTTGGCCGTGGTCAATGGCGCGCGGCTAACCATCGAGAACGACGCCGGCGGCGGCACCCGCGCCACAATCTCTTTCAACGGTTCCGGGGCACGTCAGCAGTGCGGGCCTTATGGCGAAGCCAAATAAGTCACACGCGCAGCTCGGGAATGTCGCGATAGAGGTCCAGTGCTTCGGGGTTGGCAAGGGCTTCCTTGTTCTTCACCTCGTGCCCATGCAGCACGTCCCGCACAGCCAGTTCGGTAATCTTGCCGGATTTGGTGCGTGGAATGTCGGCGACCTGGATGATCCGGGCCGGAACGTGGCGGGGGCTCGCGCCGGTGCGGATTTGAGTCTTGATGCGCTCGCGCAGCGCGTCATCGAGGGTGCAGCCCGGCCGCAACACAACAAAGAGCACCAGCCGCACATCCCCTTGCCAATCCTGTCCGACGACGATGGCTTCCTGAACGTCGTCGAGCTGCTCAACCTGGCGATAGATTTCTGCCGTGCCGATTCTTACGCCGCCTGGGTTGAGCGTGGCATCGGAGCGGCCATGGATAATCATGCCGCCGTGTTCGGTCCATTCCGCGAAATCGCCGTGATGCCAAACCCCAGGGAACCTCGAAAAATATGCGGCGTGATATTTGCGGCCATCGGGGTCGTTCCAGAACCCGACCGGCATGGAGGGAAATGATCTGGTACACACGAGCTCGCCCTTGCCGCGCGGGAGCGGGCGGCCGCTTTCGTCGAACACATCGACCGCCATCCCAAGCGCCGGACCCTGGATTTCGCCGCGCCACACCGGTCTGGTCGGGATGCCGAGAACGAAACACCCCATGATGTCGGTGCCGCCCGAGATCGACGCCAAATGCAGGTCCTTCTTGATGGAACCGTAGACATAGTCGAAGCTTTCCGCCATCAGCGGGGAGCCGGTTGAGAGCATCACGCGCAGCGCAGAAAGATCGTGTGACTTCGTCGGCGCCAGACCGGCCTTCTTGAGCGCATCGATGTATTTGGCGGAGGTACCGAAATGGGTGCAACGCTCCGTCTGCGCATAGTCCCACAGGATGTCGCCGCCCGGATAGAACGGTGAGCCGTCATAGAGGAGCAGCGTGGCGCCACTGGCCAGGCCCGATACGAGCCAGTTCCACATCATCCAGCCGAGCGTCGTGAAGTAGAACAGGCGATCCCCGGCCTTGAGATCCGAGTGGAGCTGCTGCTCGCAGAGGTGCTTGAGCAGCGTGCCGCCGGTCGAATGAACGATGCACTTCGGCATGCCGGTGGTGCCTGATGAATAGAGAACATAAAGCGGATGCGAAAACGGGACTGCCTTGAACGTTGGCGCGGGCGCGGTGCGAGACTGGACTGCCTGCTGCCAGGTCAGGACTTGTTTGCCCTCGGCGTTGGGCCCTGCGCTCAGCATGGTGAGAACGGCCTCGGCACAACCGAGATAGGAAACAATGATGATCGCCTTGACAGAGGGCAGCTTGGCTGCGATCTGCGCAAGCTTGTCGGCAAGCTCAATGCGTTTGCCATTGTAGTAGTAGCCGTCGACGGCGATCAGGACGCGGGGGTCGATCTGGCCGAAGCGGTCGAGCACACCCTGCACCCCGAAATCAGGCGAGCACGACGACCAGACGCCTCCGACAGCGGCCGTCGCAAGTACGGCGGCGATGCTTTCGGGCATGTTCGGCAGAATAGCGCCCACGCGGTCGCCCGGCTTGACACCCGCCCGTATGAGCGCCTCGGCGGCGCGGGCAACCTCATCGCGCAGCTCGCGCCATGTCTGGCGGCGCTTGACCTTGTCCTCTCCCCAAAACACGAGCGCCGTCCCGTCGCCATCGTGGCGAAGCAGGTTCTCGGCGAAGTTGAGCGTCGCATTCGGGAAGTAGCGCGCGCCCGGCAATGAGCGTTCATTCAGGACGAAGGGCTTGGTACCCTTGTCGCCGATCACACCCGCAAAATCCCAGAGCGCAGACCAGAACTCTTCCGGCTGATCGATCGAGTATGCATGCAAGTCGTCATAGTTATCGAGCGACTTGCCGACGCGTGATCCCATCTGGGCTGAAAACACGCTGAGTGTGGTTTGAGCCGAGCGGGCTTTTTCGGGTTTCCACAGAGGATTTGTCATCGGGCGTACTCGCTGGTGCGGCATTCGTCACTTGCCGCGATGAGGTCGGGGACAAGATTGCAGGGCTCGCCTCTGCGGTGCAAGACGTACGTGTTTGCGATGCGGTCGCTGTTGCGCATCGCGCCGAGTATTTGTACAACGGGATCGGCTCGCAGGCAGGGAAGCAGATAAAGGTTGCCGCTATCGGCGGGGCCAAACGGGAGCCGGGCCGGGTCCATCGACGCATGCGACGCATAAACGTCATATCGCGCTTCAGGGCTCTGATATCGGCCGTTATCGCCTGCGCGGCTATCGCCGTTTTCGCGCCCACCTTCAGCGATCGCATGAGCGACGACCCGTTCCGGGCGTCTGCGGTCATGGCGTACCCGCGAGATATGTTTGCGGTGACGACGCCGGTCCGCTTGAGCGAGGCGCCGGACCTGGTCCTCAACCGCGGCACCTTCCTTACCGATGCCGACGCATTCGCCAGCACGCATTTTTCGAACGTCGTCCTCGACCAGCCGGTCTTTTCGTTGAATTTGTCTGGCCAGCGCGTTTCATCGATGAACGCCGGAAGCGATGCGGTGAGTATTGATCCGAAGATCCTGACGCCTGTTGTGCGGACGCTCGCCTCGCTCGCCTTCGACACGCTCACGATCCGTCGCGGGACGCTGTACCTCACGACGGCCGCCGGGGACTACGAAAGCTTGACCGATGTTCAGGCCGAAGTCAGCGCAGCGCAGAAGCAGCGGGTCGCCAGTCGCGGCAGCTTCGTTTTCCGTGGCCAGAGAGTTGCCTTCGACGCGACGTTTCTACCTCCTTCCGACAGCAAGGCACCGCTGCGCTGGCCGGTGAAGATCTCCCTCAAGGGCAACCTGATTGAGATGACGCTCGACGGCTACGCGCAGGTTGCCGAGGATGTGCAGCTTGGCGGAGCAGCGGCGGTGTCGATGCAAAGCGTGCGGCGCCTTGCGCGATGGTTCGGGTTGCCGGTGCCCAACGCGGAAGGCCTGCAGGTCGCATCCATAAAGGGACCGTTCAACTGGACGCGCAACACGCTGGCCTTCGAGGGCGCAAAGATCTCGGTCGATGGCAACGAGGCGAACGGCACGCTCGCGTACAACAT
This sequence comes from Hyphomicrobiaceae bacterium, assembly GCA_035550075.1. Classification (GTDB taxonomy): domain Bacteria; phylum Pseudomonadota; class Alphaproteobacteria; order Rhizobiales; family Hyphomicrobiaceae; genus AWTP1-13. The sequence continues at coordinate 5,309 of DASZQG010000034.1, forward strand.
GGCCGGCCATGGGCCGCGGCTGGAAGGGACGCTTGCCTTCGGAACGCTCGACCTGACGCCTTATGTGCACGCCGCGCGCTCGCAAGGTTTCGTGTTCGACCGGCAGTCGTCTTCGTGGTCGCCTTTCGATCTCTCGTTCCCCATCATCAAACATATCAATGCGGATATGCGCCTATCGGCGAACAAGGTCGTCTACGGTGGCCAATCGTTCGGCCGTGGCGGCGCGTCGATCACCGTGGCGTCCGGCAAACTGATCGCCGAAATAACGGAACTCGGTCTCATGGAGGCGAGGGCGAGCGGCCAGGTGACTATCGACGTCAACGATCTGTTGCCGCATTACGCGCTCCGCGGCAAAATTGAGAATGTGGATGCCGGTACTGCCGGCCGTTTCCTTCTCGGTACGAACGCCATCTCCGGGCGCGGCATGGTCACGCTCGATCTGGCGGCGCAGGGACAAACGCCAGCTGACGTGCTGCGCCAGCTTTCGGGCAAGGCCAGCCTGACGATGTCCGAGGGCGGGAAGCTGACACTCGACCTGAAGGGCCTGCTCAGTCCGGCGAAGAACGGCGATGGGCTGAACTGGGGAACACTGACGAAAACGCAAACGGCCTTCGACTATCTCGAGGGCCGCGCTGTTATCAACGAGGGTGTCGCGGAGGAAGCCGTTCTTGCCCGTTCCGGCTCCATCGGCCTGCTGGCGTCAGGTCGCGCGGATCTGGGCGACGGCAGCCTCGACCTGCGGCTGATCACCAAGCCCAACATTGCGACCGACCGGCCGCCCGTCAGCGCCGACATGGCCGGCGGAACAAGCGTGAGCATGCGCGGGTCATGGCAAGGCGCCTTCGCCGATTTGCGGCCGGTCGAACCCGAGACCCCGCGCTAGTTCGTCAAATCTTCAGTCCGCAATCGGGTCGTTGACCGCGATCACGATTGGATTCTCGATCAGGCGCACATCGATGGGCTTGACGGCGAGCAATGCGGGCTTGTTTGGAAGTGGATTGGCTTGTCCTTTGGGTGCATTGGCCCAGTCGTCAGGGCCTGCAATCCTGTCCACGCCGAGGGGATAGATCGTCAGCTTGTCCGGTTCGAACTTGAGCCGGAGGAAATTCTTGTAGTTCTTGATCCGCAAGGCGGCGAAGGCATCTTCCGCGTGCATGCGGGCGAACAAGCCGGTCAGCACCCAATACAAACCCCAGAGCGACCCGCCGAGAAGGCCTCCAAGCACGATCATCAGGGTTGGGTAGGACATCAGGCCAACGACCTCGCGCACTGGCGCGGGCTGCCGCTCGCGGCGTGGCACCATCTGTCCGGCAGCTTCCTCCGCCTGGCGATCCTTCAGCGGCTTCAGTGATTCCTCGATGACGTCCTTGACGATCGGCGCCTGGTCTTTTCGCGAGGTATAAATCGCATCTATCGCCTGCTCGATCGGCGGCGTTATACGATTGTCCAGCATCACGACGTAGAGGGACAGCGTGAACATGACGGTGACGTGGGCAAAGAAGTGTGTGCTCCCCACGACGAATTTCGTCACGTAGCGCCGGATGCTCGGATACTCGACAGCATCCACGTACCATACGAGAGTGAAATAGAGAGCAGCCAGCATGACGACCAGCGCAATGGACCCAACCATCGCCTGCAGGAGATAGAGGGGCATGTAGGGCGCCACATCCCACAGCGAGGTTCCGCCGGGCAAACCGAGCCTGTCGATCTTCCCGCTAGACAGATTGAACCTCGTCACCAGCGTCTGGAATTGCCAGGTGATCACCCAGTAGATGACGCCGATCCCAATGGCGAAGGCGGGATTGTAAAACGGGAAAAACACATTGCGCAGGCTCAGGAGGTAGCTGCGCCCCTTGCCGGGGTAGCACTTCGGCGCCTGTTGCTGCAGCGGCTTGCCGAAACCGCGAAGCGAGAGCCTGCCGGGGCTCTGTATCGGCTCCATGGCGTCCTGCACGTCCTGCACCATCTGGCCGACGACGCTGTCAGCAGCCTTGCTGTTGCGCTTGAGGCGAATGTCGTAGGCGCGGCCTTTCCAGCCCTCTCCGGGGCGGGTTCCCGTGGATTCAACACTTGGAGTTTCTGCCTCATCGGGACGTTCCGGCCAGCGCACCGTGATCGAGTTTCTGAGCACGTGCGTGGGGTGCAGAAAGGCGCCGCCGCCGCCCGAGGTCAGGAAATGCACGTCCAGTTCGTGGGCGTAGTAGCGGTTGTAGTGGTGCCAGTCGCCGGCAATCACCGCCACCACGCGCGCACCCCTTTCGCGCGCGATGGTCGTGATCTTGAAGAAGTTCTCTTCATCGTCCTGGCCCAACAGATCTGCCAGCAGCCACGATGGCTGCGCGAGACAAATGATCAGGTTGTCGCCCGGTCCCATTTGCCGGGCGATGGCCTCGAAATAGCTGACTTGGCTGGTGTCGAGATATTTGGAGAATTGAATGTCTGCACCCCAGATCCACCAATTGTGGGGCAGCCGGATGGCCCAGTAGCTGCGGTGCTGCTGACAGCGCCAGCCACCGATGACGTTGCCTTTCGATTGGGATAGCCGGTCGCGGGAGGAGCAGAACAGGCTGTCGAAGGCGGCCAGGCCATCGTACCAGTCGTGATTGCCGGGGATCGCAAACAGTTTGCGGTCGGGGTCGCGGGTATTGAAGGCCCAGTTGAACGGCTGTAGGAGCCGTTTTTTGTATTCCTCGCGGGTGGCCTGCGGATAGCACTGATCGCCGCCCATGATGAGAATCTCGCCGTGCGGCAGTTTGCCGGCACCGCGCACCTCCAGGCTGTCCTGCGACATCAGGTAGGCCATGGTGTAGGTGCTATCAAAGCCATCGCCGACGTCTGCGATGTAATCGATCCACACGGCGCCGCTTTCATCGGTGGCGACGCGGTTCTGGCGGTCCTGCGCGTTGAGATCGCTGTAGTCGTAGCGGTTGCACAGCTCCTTGTCGTCGCAAGGGTCGGTGACGGCCTGGATGAGGCGCTGATCCGCATACTGGCCGAACACACTGGAAATAATGGTGCGAATGCCGATGCGCGCGAGCAGCCGCGGATCGTACCAGGACACCATCTGAGGCAGCCGGCCCAGGCGCAACTGCCGAAGCGGACTGAGCTCCATGCGCTTTCTCCCTACCCACCCGCCCTTGGATGGCGCGCCAATCCGGCAGAACTGCGTTGCCGATCGCGAAGGCGCAGCCGGCCGCACGTTGACCTTTGCCGCCTGAAGGCGGCCGTACAACAGGACAACGCGCGGTCGGGCAGGTGTCGAGCGCGGATTACCAGCTGCGGCGGGGTCCGGTGTCGATGTGGAAGAGACCGTGGCCGTAATGCTTCAGGCCGCCCACGGCGCCGTTCCGCCGGAGGAAGGCCGCCACGCGGCCGGCGCTGCCGGACACGCGGAAATCAACGGCATGGCCGCTCAAATGGTAGGAATGTCGCGCCCCGCCCACCCGCGCGTTGTGGCGGCGGCTGCGGCATGTGGAATTGACCCGAAGCGGGCCGAAATTCGCCGCGACCTGCTCGAGTACCGTCCTCAAGCTGGAGGCGAGGCAACCGGCGGAGGCGAGCCACCGGATCGAGCCGCCCGAGAGGCTTGGGGCTTTCGAGGGCGAGGGCGCCACAAAGTCCCGGCCAAGGCTGGCGACGCGGGTGCCCCTAACCTTCTGCCGAGCGGTCCTCGAGGTTGCCGAACGGGATGGAGAGTGCCGCTCGCGGAGGCTTGCCATCCGCGTCTTGCCGTAGCGGCGGGCCGTAATAGTGGGCCCGCTCAGCGGCTCGTCGCTGTCCTCTGAGACGGTCGCCGCAACCCGGCCAAGGCTTGCAACCCTGGTGCGGTGCCGCCGCAACTGACTGTTCTCTGCGCTCGATGCGCGATAGGCCCGATAGAGGTGGCGCTGCGGACGGACGGTGTCGTCATCGTCGTCGTCATCATCGCGCGCGACCCGACGCTCTACCCATTTGCGCTGATGAGCTACGCGGCGGCTGCGCGGCCGGTCCGTATCGCCGTTGCCAAGGGCGATCGTCTCATTGATCCAGTTCTCGTCCGTGAGCGCCAACGCCTCGGGCGTCTTCATGCCGAGTCCGCACGCGAAGACAGCCAACGCGAGGACCGACGAGGCGCCTGCAGTCGACACGTGGCGGGGTTTATGAGGAGCGACGAGCTTCAACGCGCAAAAACGCCGATACATGACGCGATCTCTCCATCAGGTGCCCGACGCCCCCGCGTCGCGGCTCAGACAAATTGGTTAACCCCCGCTAACGAACGTGGTCTGGCTAACAGGCATCGCCTCGTCGAAGGGACAAACTTCAGCGGTGATGGTTAATCGCCAGCGCGGTTTGCATACACGCTGCAGAGCGGCATGAACCGCGCGAAATGGACACACCTGTCCATCAGGTGCGCTTGCTTACAACCGTCGATTGTATGGAACAAACCGGTGCGAGACGGTCAGGACACCGATCGTGCCTTGTCGCGCAACACAAACTTCTGGATTTTTCCCGTGGAAGTTTTCGGCAGCGGACCGAAGACCACGACTTTGGGAACTTTGAAGTGCGCCATGTTGGCGCGGCAGTAAACGATAATGTCCTTCTCCGTCACCTCCCCGCTTCCCGGTTTGAGTGTCACGAACGCGCAGGGTGTCTCGCCCCATTTCTCATCGGGACGCGCGACGACCGCGGCTTCCATCACCTGCGGGTGCCGATAGAGCACCTCCTCCACCTCGAGCGAGGAGATGTTTTCGCCGCCCGAGATGATGATGTCCTTTGCGCGGTCCTTGACCTCGATGGTCCCGTCGTAGTGCCAGACCGCCAGATCGCCGGTGCGATAGACGCCGCCGGCGAAGGCCTCGTCCGTCGCAGCAGGGTTCTTCAGATAGCCCTTCATCAGGGTGTTGCCGGTCATCATGATCTCGCCGACAGTCTGGCCATCGCGCGGTACGGGCTGCAACGTTTGCGGATCTGCGACCACCATTTGCTCGACAACCGGTGTGGGAATGCCCTGGCGCGCCATGCGCACATAGCGTTCTGTCGTGTCGAGCTGCGCCCAGGCGTGCATCGGCGCACAATAGCTGGCGGGCCCGTAGCTCTCGGTGGTGCCGTAGAGGTGCAGCACCTCGAAGCCCATCTGCTCCATTCGCTCGATGACGATCGCCGGTGGCGCCGCCCCGCCTGTGGCGACCCTAGTGCGTACCGGCAGCGGGCGCTTGGCATCGGCGGGGGCGTGGACGAGCATGTTGAGCACGATGGGCGCGCCGCACATGTGGGTGACCTTGTGCTCGACGATGGCGTCGAAGATCCGCTTTGGCTCGGTCTTGCGAAGGCACACGTGCGTCGCCCCGGCTGCGGTGACGGCCCACGTGTAGGTCCAGCCGGAGCAGTGGAACATGGGAAGCGTCCACAGGTAGCGGCTTTCGTGGTCGAGCTTGAACGTCATGGCGTTGGAAAGCGCGCCCAGGTACGCGCCGCGATGACTGTAGACGGCGCCTTTCGGGTTGCCTGTGGTGCCCGACGTGTAAAGCAGGCAGATGCTGGCCCACTCGTCGGTGACGCCGGGATAGTCGAAGTCGCTCTGGCCGCTCGCAATGAAATCCTCGTATTCGACGCCGCCGAAGCGGGGCATGTCCGCGGTCTCAGCATCGGCGATGTCGATGACGATGGGACGCTGGGCACCCAACTCGTCCAAGGCGGGGTGGACCGTAGGATGAAATTCGCGGTCAGCCAGGAGCAGGCGCGCTTCGCCGTGCCGCAGGCAGAAGGCGATCGATGACGCGTCGAGCCGGATGTTGATCGGATTGAGCACCGCGCCGATCATTGGTGCTGCGTAATGCGCCTCGAGCATTGCCGGGGTATTGGCGGCGATGATCGCAACCGTGTCGCCGGACCTGATGCCGGCCTTGGTGAGGGCATGCGCCAGCCGTCGCGCGCGGGCGTAGAACTCGGCATAAGTGTAGCGGCGAGCGCCATGGAGCACGGCGGTGCGGTCGCCAAAGAACGCGGCCGCGCGCTGCAGGAAGCTGACGGGGCTGAGGGTAACATAGTTCGCCGCGCGTCGGCGCAATTCTGGCTGATCCCGCATCATTCAATTCACTCCGCCGGCGCCGGGTGCGCGCCGCTAATCAATTGCCAAAAGGTGCCCGCCATCGACCGTGACGATGCTGCCTGTCATGAAAGAGCCGGCATCCGAAGCCAGCAAAAGCAAGGGCGCATCGAGCTCCTCAAGCTGCCCGGCGCGCTGCATCGGTACGCGCTTCAGGATGCGCTTGCCCGCGTCGCTCGCGAGAAAGTCGTAGTTGATCTCAGTGGCGAAGTAGCCGGGCGCGAGGGCATTCACGCGAATACGCTCGCGCGCAAGTTCGAGCGCCATCGATTTCGTCAGGCTGACGACGGCGGCCTTGGTCGCCGCGTAGACCGAAAGCGTTTTCATCGCGCCGAAGGACAGGATTGAGGCGATATTGACGATGGAGCCACCCTCCCCATGGGCGGCCATGCGGCGGGCAGCCTGCTGGCCTACGCGGAAGACGCCATCGAGGTTGACGCCGACGACCGCGCGCCACTCTTCCTCGCTGGTCTTCAGGAAATAGGAGCCCGACGGCACCCCGGCATTGTTGATCAGGATGGTTATCGGTCCCAACGCTGCCTCGGCCGCATCGAAGGCTTCTTCGACGGAGCCGCGATCGGTGACGTCGAGCGCGACCGCCTTGGCGTGGCCGCCACCCTTGCGGATTTCTGCCTCCAGAGCGCCGAGGCGATCGACGCGGCGCGCTGCAACCGCGACCCTCGCCCCTGCGCCGCTCAGCACTCGGGCGAAATGGTGTCCAAGGCCGGAGGAGGCACCTGTGACCAGGGCGTTCTTTCCCTGGAGTGAGAACAGCTGCTTCGGCATGGCTCTCCAGTGCCAGAGGTTGGCCAAATTGGCTAGCGGCGCGGCGGGCGAACCGGGTGATCGCGGCCGGTGGCGGGCCACTTAGCCATTCGTTTCGGCAACATTAGCCAAGGGGCGCGAAAGTCGCTAGATTCACCAAAAGTTCGCCCACCCCGGACAATTCGACCACGGGCCGGCGATCACGTGGTCTCAACGGAACGCGAGTTAGAATGTCGGACTACAGGTTCATCATTGTTGATGACCATCCCCTGTTCCGCGGCGCTTTGAGCCAGGCGCTGCGCGATGCATTCGACAAAGCCGAGGTGCTGGAGGCCGGTTCGCTGGATGAGCTGATCGAGCGCCTGGCGGCCGCGGGTGAGACTGATCTGATCCTGCTGGACCTTACGATGCCCGGCGTGCACGGGGTGTCCGGCCTGCTCTATCTGCGCGCGCAGAACCCGGAGGTTCCTGTCGTCATCGTTTCCGCCAGCGATGATGCTGCCACCATCCGGCAATGCCTGGACTGCGGCGCGTCGGGGTTCATACCCAAGTCACAGCCTGTCGAGAAAATCCGCGAGGCCATCCGCAAGGTAATTGGCGGCGAGGTGTGGCTCCCGCCTGATACCGATCTGAACAATCTGCCGAGCGGCGAGAGCGCAGAGCTTGTCTCGCGCCTCTCAACCCTCACCCCGCAGCAGGTCCGCGTCCTGATGATGCTGGGGGAAGGCCTCCTGAACAAGCAGATCGCCTTCAAGCTCGGGGTCTCCGAGGCGACCATCAAGGCGCACGTGTCGGCGATCCTGCAGAAGCTCGGTGTCGACAGCCGGACTCAGGCGGTGATTGCCATCAACAAGATCGGCGGCACCACAGATTGGCCGCGGCTTCCGAATTGACTGCGGCGCTCGCAGCAATCACAAGGCGCAAAGTTATTCGGCCGCCACTGCCCGGCGCAGGGTGAGCTGGTACATGAGCGCGCGCAACGCTGCGGCTTTCAGGGGCTTTCTGAGAATGGCATGCCCCTGCATGCGCGCCTCCCGCTGAACCTGGGCGGAATGATCCGCGGTAATGACGATCACAGGGACCGGCTCGGGTAGCGCCGCGCGGACCACGTCGGCCGCTTCAAGGCCGGTTCCGTAGTCCAGGTGATAGTCGACCAGAATGATATCGGGCTTGGCCGATGTTTCGCGCAGCTTGCGGGTGGCATCCTCCGAACCCTGCGCCGTGATCACGGTGCATCCCCAGCCGCTGAGCAATGCCCGCATGCCGCTCAGCACGTCCGGCTCGTTGTCGATGCACAGGACCGTCAGCCCCGCGATGCGGCCGGCGGGATCCACGGCAGGGACGCTCGGCCCGGTGACGAGCCTGGGTTCAGCTTGCGGCAACTGCACGCTGAACATCGATCCGCGGTTGGGCGCAGAGCTCACATCGATCTTGTGATCCAGCACCTTGCAAATGCGCTCCACGATCGAGAGGCCGAGGCCCAGGCCCCTGACGGAGCTGGCCGTCTCCTCCAGTCGCTGGAATTCTTTGAAGATGAGCGTGCGCTTGGCCTTGGGAATCCCGGGACCGGTGTCGCAAACCTGCACAACGAGGTTGGTACCGCGCCTGCGCACCCCGATCAGCACCTTGCCGGCCGGCGTATACTTGATTGCGTTGGAGACGAGGTTCTGCAGCACCCGCCGCAACAGGCGCCTGTCAGACCGGGCCCAGAGCTGGCTCGGGACGATGCGCAGCTCCAGGCCGCGCTCGCGCGCCATTGGCGCAAATTCCACCTTCAGACGCTCGAGCAGGCTCGCCATCGGAAACACGGTGAGGTCGGGCTCGAGCCTGCCGGCATCGAGGCGTGAAATCTCGATGAGGACGTTGAGGATCTCTTCAACCGCTTCGAGCGATGCATCGATATTCTGAGCGAGCGTCGCCTCCTGGCCGTCGAGCCTGCGCTCGATCAGGCTGGTGACGTACAGGCGGGCGGCATTCAGTGGCTGCAGCACGTCGTGACTGGCGGCAGCAAGAAACCGCGTCTTGTCCAGGTTTGCCTGGTCGGCCTTGCCCTTTGCCACGGCGAGCTCGGCCGTGCGCTCGCGCACGCGCCGCTCCAGCGTCTCATTGGCGCGTTCCAGGGCCTGCGCCGCCTCAACCCGCTCGGTGATGTCGGAGTAGGTGGCGACGATGCCGCCCTGCGGCATGGAGCTGGTGCGGATTTCAAGGATGCGCTTGCCGCCGTCGACGGTCTCCTGGAACGTGCCGTGCACGACGCCGAATTTCATCATGCGATCGGCGACGAGCTTGTCCACGTTGCCGGGACCGAAGTCTCCGCGCTGGGCACACGTGCGCAGAATTCTGTCGAGTGGAGCGCCGACCTGGCCCAGCTCCGGCGGCAGATTGAGCATCTCGCGGAACTGGCGGTTCCAGCAGATCAGGCGCATGTCGCGGTCGAAGACACTCAACCCATGACGAACCTGATCGATGGCAAGCTGGAGAAGGTCGCGGTTGTGCTGAAGGGCCTCCGAGGCGTCGTCCAAGAGCCGCAGAGCCGACTGGCTGCCAACGTCGCCGCGCCGCAGCAGCAGCGACAGCACAAGGCGAGCCGAGGCGGCGCCGATGGCACTAGCCAGAAGATGCTCGCTGAACCGCACGATGCGGATATCGGCTTCGGCGTCGAGAGGCTGTGGCGATTCGAGGTTCGCCATGTATTCGGCAAACGATCGTTCGGCGCGCTCCGTGCCGAGGTAGCGGGCGACCGTGCGCTGCAAGTCACCGACGGTGATGGACGTGCGCCAGATGCGGAACGAGGGCGTCACCGGCGAGCGCGGCAGGTCGTTGAGCACGAACAGATTGGCCTGCAGCCGCTCGATGGGGGCCGGCACCCTCAGCAGCGAGACCGAGATGAACATCAGGATATTCACGGAGATGCTGGACAGAACCCCGTGGGTCAGCGGCTCGAAGTGCAGGTAGAAGAGCGAGTGCGGGGCAAGGGCGCCGATGCCGAAGGGGCCATCGGTGAGAAGTGAGCGCGGCAGCCAGCCCGCCTCGATGACCCACGGCAACAGTAGCGTGTAGGACCAGACGGCGAAGCCCGAGACGATGCCGGCGATGGCGCCGCGCGCGGTGGCGTTGCGCCAGATCAGGCCGCCCACGAAGGCCGGCGCGAACTGCGCGATCGCAGCGAAGGAGACCAAGCCGATGGTCGCCAGCCCGTGCGTATGACCGAGAAGGCGGTAGAACAGATAGCCCAGCAGGATGACGGCGAAGATCGCCAGGCGGCGGATGGCGAGCAGCCGCCAGGCCATATCTTCCTTCTGGACGCGGTCGCCGTCGAAGCGCCGGTGCAAAAGCAGCGGAACGATCAGGCCGTTGCAGACCATGATGGCAAGCGCGACCGAATCGACGATCACCATTGCGGTAGCAGCCGACAGCCCGCCCACGAAGGTAAACAGCGTGACGGTTTCGTTGCCGGCGCGCAGCGGCAGGGCCAGCACAAAGCTGTCGGCGTCAAAACCCTGCGGGAAGCTGAGGATGCCGGCCGCCGCTAGTGGCACCACGAACAGGTTGATCAGGATGAGGTAGACGGGGAACAGCCAGGCGGCGCGGCGAATCTCGGTTTCCGAGTTGTTTTCAACGACCGCCACGTGGAACTGGCGCGGCAGCAGGAGGATGCAGACCATACTCAGGAAAGTGACGGTAATCCATTCTGCGCCGTGCAAGCCGTCACCGAAGATCTTCTGAAGCTCCTGGCTTTCCTGCACACGCTGGAAGAAGCCGCCCAGCCCTCCGAAAACGGAATAGGTGACAAACAGGCCAACCGTCAGGAAGGCGGCCAGCTTGACCAGGGATTCGGTGGCGACCGCGACAATCAATCCTTCCTGGTGCTCGGTCGCGTCTATATGGCGGGTGCCAAACAGGACTGCGAACGTCGCCATCGCCAACGCGACGATCAGAGCGGTGTCGGTTGGCAAGTGCAGCTGCACCAAGCGCCGTGTGCCGAGCAGGGCATCAACCGAGAGGGCCACGGCCTTGAGCTGCAGAGCGATGTACGGGATGGTGCCTGCCACGGCGATGATCGTGACGATGGCGGCAACGGCCTGGCTCTTGCCGTAGCGCGCGGCGAGAAAGTCCGCCACCGAGGTTATGTTTTGCCCCTTTGCCAGCTTCACGATCCGCATGAGCAGGCGCGAGCCCAGCGTGAAGAGCAGGATGGGGCCGAGATAGACGGGAAGAAAATTGTAGCCGGTCGAGGCGGCCAGGCCGACGCTGCCGAAGAACGTCCACGACGTGCAGTAGACCGCCAGCGATAGAGCATAAATCAACGGACGGCCTTGCCCCGCCTTCCGTTGCCGGAAGGTGCGGTCGGCATACCAGGCTACGCCGAAGAGGATACTTACATAGCCAAGCGCGAGGGCGACAACTGTCCAGCCTTCGACCATCAGCAGAGCATACTCATCAAACGGAGGGACATCATGTGCAGATCACGGCCCAACCAAGCATATTGTGCGCGAGTGCTTGAAGTAAGTCCAATTCGCTCTACAACAAAATTGCCCCAAAAGCCGTTTTTCTGCCCGTCGAAGCACGCGGCTAAGCTAAATTACATGCGGGAGCAAAAGGAGCCCGATTATGAAGATCCTCAGTGAGTTTCGTGATTTTGCCATGCGAGGCAACGTCGTCGACATGGCGGTCGGCATTATTATCGGCGGCGCCTTCGGCACCATCGTTCAGTCCCTGGTGAAGGATGTCATCATGCCCCCCATCGGGCTGGCGATCGGTGGCGTTGATTTCTCCAATATCAAAATTCCGCTGCGCGACGCCTCGCCCGGCCACGATGCCGTCAGCATCAATATCGGCGTCTTTCTCAATAACCTGATCAGCTTCCTTATCGTCGCGCTCGCGGTGTTTGCGCTCGTCAAAATGGTGAACGAACTGCGCAAGCGCTTCGAGCGCAGGGAGGAACCCCCGCCGGCAGCGGTGCCCCAGTCGGAGATCTACCTCAAGGAGATCCGCGACGCGCTGGTGAAGAAGTAGGAGGCGTTTCGCACCCAGGCCTACGCGCGCGCGGAGCAGCTGCCGCCGCCCAGCACGCAAAACTTGGAACAGTGCGGGTGGCAGAGCTTCACGGCGCCTTCCGTGAACATACCGCCGTCTGCTGACGCAGCCTCGACGAGCGTTGCGCCCATGTCGAAGGCGCGATCGTAGGGGATGAGGGTGCACGGGACCACCGTGGGCCGCAGATCGCCTTTGCGCTTCACCACCATGCGGCTCGAGGCGCACATCAGGTCGCTGGGATTCTTGCGCAGGATGGCCCAGCAGCGCGCGGTGATTTCGGGCACGTCATGGCGGCCATCCATCTCCGGCAGCAGGACAAGCTGCGTGGGATCGTGGGCATCAAGGGGCCAGCCGCGTTTTGCGATGAGGCGGGCATAGCCGGCCCGGGTGTCGGATTCGCTTTCGTCCCAGCACGAGCGCCCGGCGATGGCGAGGGAGAGGCCGCCGTTTGCCAGCCAGTCGATGCCGGCCACGGTCCTGGACCAGGTCCGCGGACCGCGCTCTGCCTCGTGCAGTTTGCGGGTGTAATGGTCGAGGCTGACGCGTATCGTCAATTGCCGGCCGAAGCGCGCGTTGAGGCGGCGCAGGCCGTCCTGCACCCTGGGCCGCTGCATCGGCTGCATGGCATTGGTGAGGATCAGAACCTTGAAGCCGCGCGCGAGCGCATCCTCGGCCAAGCCGACCAAATGCGGGTTCATGAACGGCTCGCCGCCGGTGAAGCCGATCTCGCGCGTGGCGAGTCGCTGTTGCGCGATCTCGTCGTAGTAGGCCGCCGCTTCCGCGCGGGTGATATAGACGAGCCTGTCGTTGTGAGGCGTCGATTCGATGTAGCAGTTGCGGCAGGTGATGTTGCAGAGCGTGCCGGTGTTGATCCACAGCGTCTCGAGGCGATCGAGCGAGACGGATGCCCGGGGCTCACGCGTCGCGGTCCAATCGGGATCGCGAAATTTTTCTAATGGATAGTCGGGCTCCGTGGCTTTGACGTCCAGGCTCACCAGCATTGCCTCCATGGATTGACCGAGAGGACCAAACGCTAACATGTGATGGCCCCGTCCCGGATTCAAATTCCCGTTGGGCGGTGCGGACGGCCCGGGCAGGCCTTGGCGCCCGTGAAACTGCGCCTTGATGCCCGCCCTGGGAATGTTATGAATTGCCCTCGCGCGAGGGATCGCGGCGTTGAGCCGCGCCAGCATCGCGGTCATTGGCGGGCGTAGTTCAGTGGTAGAACATCAGCTTCCCAAGCTGAGTGTCGAGGGTTCGATTCCCTTCGCCCGCTCCACTATTTCAGGCCGCGCCGCTTGCAGCCGGCAAGGCCGGGAGTTTCAGACAGGTTCACTGTCAATGCCGGCAGGTTAGTCGCCCGGCGCGAATGGCGTGAGTTCGGCGGGCGGCGCGAGCCGTCCAAGGTGCGTAACCCCCCATGGTGGCCAACCCCGGGGCTCGAAGCGAGGCCGCACCGGTGCCCATAAAGCGCCGCAGGTGGCATGTAAGAGAGCGCAGCGGGCATTCGGGGCGGCGGCGATTGATCTGGGGGAAGCAACGATGATCGAAGGCGAGGAGCGCAAGGCCTACTGGCTGCACACCAAGTGGCAGATGATGGCGAGCCTGCTGCCGTTCGTCGTGGCCCTGATCGTGCTGCCGCTTTATGCCGATGCGCTCAATGTCAAGCGCGTGCTCGGTTCGCCGCTTGGATTTTTCCTGACCTGCCACGGGCTGTTCCTGATCGCCTTCACCACGGTGGCGATGTTCGTCAATCGCCAGGATGCGATCGACCACTGGCACGGCGCCCACGAGGACTTCTGAGCCCGTCATGGTCGTCACAGCGCGCACCAGGCTGGTCAATCCGCGGCTCGGCACCTACTTCGCCATCTTTGCCGCAGCGTTCACAGCTCTGGTGCTGATGGCCCTAATGCTCGAGCAACTCGACGTCGCAGACGTGATTCTGCGCGCGGCGATGTTCGCCGTGCCGCTCGCGCTGTACGCCGGCATTGGGGTTTGCGCGCCGGCGTGGGAACCGGGCGACTTCTTTGCGTGCGGGCGTCGCGTGCCTGCGTTCTTCAATGGCCTGGTGTTGGGCGTCGCAGCGCTGGGTGGCGCGGGATTTCTTGCCTTCACCGGCGCCATGCTGATGTCAGGGTTCGACGGCCTGTGTCTCGGCATCGGCGTTTATGCCGGGCTGGTCTTCATGGCGGTGCTGTTTGCACCCTATTTGCGGAAGTTTGGCGCTTACACGCTGCCCTCCTATCTCGGCCGCCGTTTCGCCAATGGCACGCTGCGCATTGTCGCCGCAGCCGTGCTGAGTGCGCCGGTATTGCTGCTGCTTATCGCCGAGGTGCGGTTTGCGGCCTATGCCGGCGCGCGCCTGACCGGATGGCCGGAAAGCCTGGCGGCCGTGGTGGCGGTGGCGGCCGTTGCGGGAATGCTGTCCGCCGGCGGAATGCGGGCAATGACGTGGTCGAGCTCGGCCAAGGCCATTGCCGCGGTGCTGGCGCTGGCGGTGCCCGCGACCATCGTCGCGGTGATGCTCTTCAACCTTCCGCTGCCGCAGATGACTCAGGGCAACATCCTGCGCATCATAGCCCGCATCGAGATCACGCGTGGCGTGCCGATCGTGATCGCCCCGCCGCTCGCGTTCGATCTGCCAGGAACTGAGCTCGGCGAAATCCCGAAACGTTATCTGCAGGCGTTCGGCAGCGTCGGCAGCCTCGGCTTCATGTTCATGATGTTCCTGACGGCGGCGGGCATTTCCGCATCGCCCGTGCTGCTGCCGCGCGCGGGCACGACACCGGGCGTCTACGAGGCGCGCAAGTCGCTGGGCTGGGCCGTGTTGGTGGCGGGTATTGTGGTGCTGACCCTGTCGGCCGATGCCGTGTTCCTGCGCAGCATACTGGTCGGACAGGTGCTGCATCAGCCGGCCGATCAGCTGCCCGCATGGTTCCGCGAGCTGGAAGCCGTGGGTGCGGCGCAGATTACGCCGGGGACGGATGTCGTGGCGCTGAACAACATCATGTTCCAGCGGGACGCGGCGCTGTTCGCGCTGCCTGTCGCCGCCGGCCTGCCACAGGTGCTGGTCTATCTGGCGCTGGCCGGCGCCCTGGCGGCGACGCTGGCGGCACTGGCAGCCGCGCTGATGGCAATCTCGGCCATGCTGGCTGAAGACGTGGTGCATGGCCTGGCCGACGACGTGGCCGGCAGCCGCGCGCGGGTGACCGTCGCCCGCCTGGCGGTGCCGGGCGCGGCGCTGGTCGCCCTATGGCTTGCATTCGCCATTCCGGCCGACCCGCTGCAGTTGTTCCTGTGGGCCGTGACGTTGAGCGCGGCGGCCTCCTTCCCGGTGCTGTTCCTCTCGATCTGGTGGAAGCGGCTCAACGCCTGGGGTGCGATGGCGGCCCTGTGCACGGGGCTCGGCGTCACGGCGTTTGTGGCGTTGTTGAGCGAGACCGGCGCCATTTCCCTGCCAAGCGCCCTGGCCGGGGTGGTCGGCCTGCCGTGTGCGTTCCTTGCCGCCGGTATCGTCACACATCTGACGCCCGCGCCGGCCGCCAATCTCCTCGAACTCGCCATGGACCTCAGGGTGCCGGGCGGCGAGACCCTCTACGACCGCGAGGTGCGGCTGCAGCGCCTCAAGGGCCGCGCGCCGGTTTGACGATTGCGCGAACTTAACTTGCGTCCGCTGGCGACGGCGCATTTAAAATGCGATCCGGCACGGGACATACCCGATCAGCCTCGAAGACAGGATTACCACCAACGATGTCGGCGCGCGAACGCTACACCCTCTATCCCGCAATCGAGCCCTATCGCTACGATCGCCTGAAGGTGGGGGGCGGACACGAGATCTACTACGAGGAGTGCGGCAACCCGAAGGGCAAGCCGGCACTTGTGGTGCATGGCGGCCCCGGCGGCGGCTGCAATTCCACCATGCGGCGCTTCCACGATCCCGAGGTCTACCGCATCGTGCTGTTCGATCAGCGCGGGTGCGGGCGCTCGCTGCCGCACGCCAGCCTCGATGGCAATACCACCTGGCACCTGGTCGAAGACATGGAGCGCCTGCGTGTGCAGCTTGGCGTGGAGCGCTGGCAATTGTTCGGGGGCTCGTGGGGATCGACGCTGTCGCTGGCCTACGCGCAGACCCATCCCACGCGCGTGAGCGATCTCATCCTGCGGGGCATCTTCCTGCTGCGGCGCGAGGAGCTGCGCTGGTTCTATCAGTCCGGCTGCGGCTGGCTTTTCCCGGAGGCGTTCGAGGAATTCAAGAAGGTCATACCTCCGAACGAGCAGGGCGATATGATCGCAGCCTACTACCGCCGCCTGACGCATCCTGACCGCCAGGTGCAGATTGCGGCAGCGCGCGCGTGGTCGGTGTGGGAGGGGAGCACACTGTCCCTGATGCAGGACCCGGACCGGCTGAAGCTGTTCAGCGCCGACACCTATGCCATCGCCTTCGCCCGCATCGAGTGCCACTATTTCGTCAATCGCGGATTCTTCGAGCGCGACGATCAGTTGCTGGTCAACGTCGAGAGCATCCGCCACCTGCCGTGCGTTATCGTGCACGGGCGCTACGACGTGGTGACGCCGGTGAAAAGCGCCTGGGATCTGGCGCGGGTGTGGCCGCAGGCGGACCTGCGCATAGTTGCCGATGCAGGCCACGCCATGACAGAGCCCGGCATCGTGCATGAGCTAATCGGCGCCACGCGCCGCTTTGCCCAAGTCGCCTGAGCCGGAAATTCTGCCTGTTATGACTCGCCAGCGGCTGGCGGTGTATCTGCACCCGCCAGGAGCCGCCCGTTACCGAATTGTTCACCGTCTTGCGCTAGCATCGGGAACAACGGCAAGTGCTCACACAGGAGGAGGTGGGCATGGAGACAAGATACAGACTGCATGCGGCCCCCGTGCACGCCCCCAACGGCGTTGCGGAGGAGCTGAATGCTGCGCGCAATAGAAGTTGCCCGCGCACCCAGGTGTATGCGGTGGCCGCTCTGGCTATCGCCGACAGCCTGCCCGAGCCTATCAGCTGTACGCTGCGCGATATATCGGATACGGGCGCACGCCTGGAGATGGATCGCATTGCCAGTAAGGCCGGCGCGCCGACACCGCAGCTGCCGGAAAATCTTACGCTGTACTTCTGCCCCGAGAAGCGCCTGGCCGAGTGCCAGCTCGTGTGGCAGGACGGTCGCCACTTCGGCATCCGTTTCCTCTTGGCCACGCCGGACGATGCTGGCGCGCCGGAAGATGTAGCCGGAGCCCCGCAGGCGGCCTGAAGCCGGGCGGCGCTAACGCGACTTCGTTCCCACGTAGTGCAGGACCAGTTCGCGCTGGTGCGGCTGGTCGCGATGTTCAATAAGATAGATCGCCTGCCAGGTGCCCAGCGCCGCGCTGCCGCCTGACACCGGTATGCCGAGCGTAGTGGCCGTCAGCATCGACTTGATGTGGCCCGGCATGTCATCCGGCCCTTCGACGTCATGATGGTAGTGAGTGTTGCGCGGCGCCGCCCGGTCCAACGCCTCGGCAAGATCGCGCAGCACATCCGGATCGGCATTTTCCTGGATGGTCAGCGACGCGGAGGTATGGCGCACGAACACCGTCAGCAAGCCGTCCTCGGCCCCGATCGCCTGCAGCCAGCGCGCGATCTGCGGGGTGACATCGATGAAAGCCGGGCCGTGGGTGCGGATGGTGAGGCGGTGCTGCGCCTGCTCCAGCATCTACAGGCTCCGCTCGCCGTTGTCCTCGCCGAGATCGCGCATGATCTTCTTGAACTTGCGCAGCATCCGCTGCACGTAGTCGACCGCGTCCTCGATCTGCACCTGCGAAGGCCAGCGGAACGCCGGAGCCTTGCTCCGCGACGGCTGGTTCTCGTCGGGCAGGCGTAGCAGCGCTTCCAGGCGCTTGACGGCGCTCTGCAACTCTTTGTTCTCCGCGGTCAGCCGGTCGACTTCAGCCTGCAGGGCGGTGCGCTCATCGGGCACCGGGGCGCACGCCCATTGGCTGCCCTGGGGTTGGCAGAGGGAGAGGGCGCCGGTGTCGCCGTCGAACCGCAAATAGCCACCCTCGACCTGCCGCATTTCGAAGCGGCCGGAGGGCTGGCCGGGGGCCGGCGCAGCCGCCATCAGCATCGGAATGGACAGGCCGCCCATCAGCGTGCAGATCGACAGATAGCGCATGAACATCGGCGTCTCCTCCCTTGGGGTGGCGCAGGCAGGCGGCGGGCGAGCGAATCGGGCAGCGGACCCGCCGTTTTGGCGACGGCGTCCGGCCCGGCGTGCCGGACCCGCTCAAAACCTATCGCAAATCCGCGCCGGATGCCGACTTAACTGAAACTTTACTGGGGGTTGCGAGCCTGCAACGGAGTTTCGAGCTGGTTGCCGCGTCTCGATTCCGTGCGCACGCTTGCCCGGCCCGACCGAAGCCCACGTCCGCCCCCTTCGATCGCCACCGGGATTGCCGGCCGATGCCGCGGTGTCCCGCGCGCCGGCCGCGAAGAGGACCGTTATGACGTCGTACGACCCGTTCGACCCGCGGCTGCGTCCGCAACCGCCGCCGGAGCAGCGGCCGGGGGGCGGCGCGTGCAACGCGGACAGCCTGCGGCAGACGCTGCACGAGATCGCGGGCCAGATCGGCGACGCGGACCGGCGCCACAGCGATGCGCTGCGCGACATGCAGGGGAGGCTGGCGCGATTGAGCGGGCAGTTCGAGCAGGCGCGGGGCGATTTTGCCGGCGCCCGGCGCGGGTCGGCGCGCCACCCCGAGCCCGACCCGCTGCAGGTGTGGGACGCGCAGGCCGCAGAAGCCCTGACGCGACTCTACGAATCCGGCGACGGAGATGCCCGCCTCTGGCCCGAGGGTCGGCCGCGGCCCAGGATCCGCCCCGCGGCCGCTTCCGCCACGGAGGGTGCCCCGCCTTCGCAATCTGCCGCCGCCGCGCCGCTGGCGCGCGCGGACCGTGCTTGGCTGGAGCAGCAGCTCGGCGACGTCACCCGCCGCCTGCAGCAGGCGCTCAACGACATCGATTTGACGCATTCGCTGTCCGCGCTTGCCGAGCGCATCGACCGCTTCGAGCACCGCCTCGACGCTACCATCGAGGAGAGCGCCACCCGCGCCGACCTGGACCGCCTCAAGGCGATCGAGGCGCACGTGAGCGAGCTGGCGGCGCGCGCCGATCACAGCGAAGAACTGCTGGCGCGGCTCAGTACCATTGACGTCCACATCGGCGAACTCGCCGAGTGCCTGAATGAGGTTCGGGACAGACCGCCGCCGGCGCCGGCCGGGTTGAGCGAGGAAGGCGCCAGAGCCCTGGCCGCGGCTGCTGCCGAGCGGGCCTCCGCCCAGGTGGTGGCGTCGATTCCAACCGCGCTGCCGCGCGATACCGAAACCAGCAGGCGGCTGGAGGGCCTGGAGACGCTCCTCAACGACTACGTTGCCGAGCGGCGCCATTCCGAGGAACAAACGGCGGGCGTGCTGCAGGCGATCGAGGAGGCGCTGGCGCATATCGGCGACCGCGTGGACGCGCTGGAGGCGCCGGTTCCGGCGCCGCTGCCGGCCGAGACCGCCGGCTATACCGATCCGTTTCTCAACGGCGACCCGCTGGCCGCGGCCTATGCCGAGGGCCGCCGGGCCCTGGCGCCCCGGCTCTATGGCCAGACGCTCGATGCGTCGGACTACGTCGCAAACCCCGTCACGGCCGCCGCCGAGCCTCAGCCGGCGCTCGCCATGCCCACTGCCGAGCAGCGGGCTCCGGCCGCGGTCCCGCCGCCGGACGCTGGCGAGGGCTGGTCTTCCGATGAATTCAGCGCCGCCGCCATCCGCGAGCGGCTGAGGGCGCAGGCCCAGATACCCGCGACGCCGGACGCCGCGCCACCCGCTGTGCCAACCGACGCCGCGCGCCGCCGACCACGCCGCGCCCCCAAGGCAAACTCTGCGCGGGTGGAAAATGCAAGGCTCGGCCTGCTGATAGCGGTCGGCGTGGCGCTGCTGGTGTGCGCCGGCTACCTGATCTTCGATGCCATATCGGGCCGCCAATCCGAGCAGCGCGGCGCCAAGCTGATGCACCAGAGCAGCCTGCCCCAGACCACCCGAGCCTCGGCGTTCACGGTCATTCCGCTGGTGGAGGCGGCAGGCGTCGCGCGCGCCCATGCCGCCGAGGCCGAGCCGCCGCCGCGGCTCCTGGCCGCTGCCGCGCCTCCGCGCACAACTGGCGCGCTTGGGTCCGCTCAGCCGCAAGGAATCCCGCACGATTCCGAGCTGATCGCGCTCGCCGGTCCGCTGGCGGCCGCGCTCAGCGCGCGTAATCCGCCCGGGGCGGCCAACGGGACAACGAGCGGGCTGCCGCCCATCATTGCGCCGGCCTCGCTGCGTCAGGCCGCCGAGAAGGGTGACCCCGCCGCCGCCTTCCAGATCGGCGCCCGCTTCGCCGAAGGCCGCGTCGTGCCGCAGGACTTTGCCAGCGCCTTTGCCTGGTACCGGCGCGCCGCCCAGAAGGGCCACACGGAGGCGCAATACCGTCTTGCTGTGCTCTACGAGCACGGCGCCGGTGTCGCCGCCGACGCCCGGCAGGCCAAATACTGGTACGAGCGCGCTGCCACGCATGGCCACGTCACCTCGATGCATAACCTGGCGGTGCTGGAGGCCGGTCCGTCCGCGGGCGCGCCGGACCATGCCGCCGCCGTCCGCTGGTTCAAGGAGGCGGCTGCGCGCGGCCTTGCCGACAGCCAGTTCAATCTGGGGGTGCTGTACGAGAAGGGCGCCCCGGGGGTTTCCAAGGATGCGCGCGAGGCGTTCAAATGGTTCGCGCTCGCCGCACGCAGCGGCGACAAGGAAGCCGCGCGGCGGCTCGAGCGTGTTGCCGCCCACCTGCCGGCGGCCACCGTTGCCGACTTGGAGGAAAAGGTCGCGGCGTGGCAGCAGATGGGGAGCGGTGACGCCAAGGTGAGTGACTGCCCCGGCTGCGGCTAGCGCCACGCCCGCCCGGTGCACGGCGATGCAGGCCGGCCGCACCACGACTGGATCATCCCCCGGCAGCCGGAACGCCGCTTGCATTTTCCTGGGACATGGTGTCCCTTCTTTATGCAGGGGCGCGCAGCCGGACGCTTTATTCCGGCGGCCTGCGGCATGTTCGGTATCCGGAAGCGCCGCGGGGAGCGAACCGGCACGAATATTACGGTGCGGGATCCGGTCTTGACGTGATGCTGCCCGTGCGCCGCAGTCCGGCCGCGGGTTTCTCGGCGTTCAAGGCACCTGCGTCGCACGGCCCGTGTGAGCCTGAACGCATGCTCGAGCTGTCCGCTCCGATCACCCTCGCGCGCCGCCGCGGCGCCGGGTCTCGCGTGCCATTTGCGGCGCCGAGGTCCGAATGATCCGCCCGCGCCGGCATCGCTCTCTCGCAATCATCCTGCCGGCGCTGCTTGCTGGGATCTTGCAAGCCCTGACCGGGAGCAGCGCCGAAGCGCAGCGCCGGCGCGCGCCCCCTGTTGCCAAGGAAGCGCCCCACAGCCGCGTGGAGGAGGTGAAGCGCGAGCAGCAGCCGGGCGCGAAGGAGACCGTGCAGGCCGATGTATCTGCGCGCACGGTGCCGGTCACGTCCAGCTTCAATGGCACACAGATCGTGATCTTCGGCGCAGTCGACAACAGCCAGCAGCCGAGCCCGGAATCAGGCTACTACGACGTCGTGATCGTGGTGGAAGGCGTGCCAGGGCGTGTCGTCTCCCGCCGCAAGAGCAATGTCGCCGGCCTGTGGCTGAATACGTCGTCCGCCACCTTCGACAACGTGCCGAGCTACTATGCCGTTGCCTCTTCGCGTCCGATCGAAGAGATCGCGCCCGACGAGTTCTGGGCGTCGCACGGCATCGGCCTGAAGCATCTGCGCATTCCGCCCGCGTTCGGCAAGGCGCAGGGGCTGACGACCGAAGAGGTCAACGATTTCCGCAAGGCGATCATTCAGATCAAGGAGAAGCAGGGCCTCTACGTGCAGGCGCCGTTCGCCGCCGGTTTCAACGGCCGCAGCCTATTCAGCGCCAAGATCGAGTTGCCCGCCAACGTCACCGTCGGGCCGTTCGAGACGCGGGTGTTCCTCTTCCACGACGAAAAGCTACTCAGCCAATATTCCGTGAAGCTTTATCTGGAACGCGAGGGGCTTGAGCGGCACATTCACGCGTTCGCCTTCCGCCAGCCGGTGCTGTACGGGCTGGCGACGGTGGCCATCGCCATTGCTGCCGGGCTGGTCGCGTCCGCCATCTTCAACCGCTCGACGCCCTAGCGGCGCCGTCAGCGTGCATCCGGTTTGCGCGCAATTACAATCGCTTCGTCCAGGGTGAACCACAGGGCGCCGTCCACCTCACGCGTCTTGAGGAAGGCGCGCAGCGCCGGCGTCCCCTGCGTCAGCATGGCGGTGAGCCGCGCCATTGTCTCAGCATCCGCGCCCATTCGTTCCGCCCACGGCGCGAACGCCATGTCCTTGGGCAGCCGCTCCTTGTGCACAATCTTGAAGCCGCTGCCGGAGAGCAACTCGCTCCATTCTCCCAGGCCCAGGCAGCGGCCGTGGCTCGGGTCGCGCAGCGCTTCGAAGGCGTTGTAGGCGCGCGCCGCCTCGGTAAGGTCCGGCTGCGCGAATCCCGGCGTGGATTCGCTGTCGGGCGCAATGTTGTCGACCAGCGCGAATGTGCCGCCCCGCCTGAGCACGCGCGCCACCTCGGCAACGAAGCGCGCCACGTTAGGGAAGTGATGCGGGGCGATGCGGCAGGTGACGAGATCGAAGCTCGCGTCCTGAAACGGCAGCGCCTCGGCGTCGGCCTTGGCCGTCTCTATGTTGGCGAGGCCCTTGCCCTTGGCGAGCTTCGCCGCTTCGGCCAGCATTTCATCGGTGAGATCGCTGGCGATGACGCGGGCCACGTGGGGCGCGAAGGCCGCGGCCGTGTGTCCCGCGCCGGTCGCAACGTCGAGCGCGGTCCAGTTCCCTTGCGGCTGCACCAGTTCCACCAGCCGCGCCAGGCTTGCGCCCTTCGCGTGCACGGCCGAGGTGGCATAGGCCGCGGCATGCGCACCGAACTGTTCCTGCACCAGCGACTTGTTCATGGCATCATCCAATTGCCGTGGGCCGGCGACGGTCTATCACCAAACGGGGATCGGCACAGCAGGCCACACGCGCCGTCCCCCGGATTTGAAACGCCGCCGCGGTTCATCTTTCACCCCCCTCTTTCCCCATCCGCAACGTCTCCATGCGCGTCATCCTCGGGCTTGGACACTCTGCCCTCCCCGCTCCCGCCATCGGACATGCTCCGCCATGACGAGAGGGCCGGGGCGAGGGGCGGTCCACACACTCTACGTTGAAGCAAGCTTCCGCCCCTCACCCCTAACCCTCTCCCCATGAAGAATGTGGAGAGGGACCCGTTGCACGAGCAGCAGAATTGGGGCCTGCTTTTTTCCTCCCTCTCCCCGCTCGCGGGAAGAGGGCTGGGGTGAGGGGCAGCCACATCTGTCAACGGTTACCCCGGCCGACACCCATCCCGCCGACCACCTGCACCCACTTGTCAGCCCGGCCGAGCGAAGCGAGAGCCGGGACCCAGGGCCGCAAATGCCGCCCATCCTTTTTGGCTCCCGGGTTCCGGATCGTCGCTGCGCGACGTTCGGATGACAATTTGTGCTCCACACTTCGCATTTCTCCAATATCTCCACCCTCACAGCGTCTCCGCCCGAGGTTTTACCGGGCCCCTGCCCTGGTGCTCCGCTGGTCTGGCGGCACTTGATACCAGGCGAGGTGACCGGACTGTCGCCCTCGCTCGCAGGCCGGGAACGGCACATCCGGAATGCGCCGCCCCATGAGCCGAGGCGACGCAAAATATCGCACGCCCCCGGCACCCCGGGCATAAGCGAGATCAAGGGTTAAGATGGCGCGGCTGCAGCCCCAGGCCGGGCTATCCGCGCCCTGCACGCCCATCCAGCGCCGCGCCGATGGCCGCCACG
>DASZQG010000035.1:0-28127 GCA_035550075.1 Hyphomicrobiaceae bacterium
TGGAGGGCCTTCTCCGGGGCGTACAGGACGCCCGAGGACGCGGCCCGGCGAGTCGGGCGGGCGCGGCTGGGGGCGCGGCGGCCCCGGCACGGGAGCCACCGGCTGCGGCGCCTGAAATTCGGGGGCGGGCGGCGGTGGCGCGGGAGCCGGTGCCGCCGCCGGCTGGGCAGGTGCGGCGACCGGCTGGGCCGCCATGGGCTGCTGCGGCGCGGGCTCGTCGGGCGGGGCGGGCGCGGCGGGGGGAGCCGGAGACGCCGGAGTTGCCGCCGCCGACGGCATGCGGCTTTCCACCGGCTTTGGTGCAGGCGCCGGCGCCTCGCCGCGGTTGGCCGCAGACGCCGCCCGCTGCTGGATGCGGGCCCGGGCCGCCGCCAGGATGTCCTCGGCCGACTGAGCGCCCCCGCCCGGTACCTCCGTCGTGAAGCGGCTCGCCGGAGGCGACGGCTCGGGGCGTTCCGTTGCAGGCCGCTCCTCGGGCCTTGTCTCCGCTGCCAGGGTCGGTGCAGGACGCTGCTGAGCCTGGGTGCTGAACTGCCGGGTGCGCGCCTTGGCGTTGGCCTGCTGCAGCGCGCGAATGGCATGCTCGAAGGTCAGGCCGTGTGCCTTCAGCAGTCCGGCGGCGGGGCTCTTGCCGTCGCCCACCACCGCGGCGAGCACGATCGAGCCGTCGATGTACCGCCGCGGCGATTTCGTGGTTGCAGATGCGGCGGCCTGCAGCACGCGCAGCAGCTCGGGATCGGCGCGCGGCTCCGCGCCCGGCTCGCCCTGCCGGCCATTTTCCATCAGCCGGCCGAGATAGCTCGACGCGTCAGCGGAGAGCCGCGTCATGTCGACGTTGCCCGCCTCCAGCAGGGGGAGCGATTCGGGATCCTGTGTCAGCGCCAGCAGCAGGTGCTCGAGGGTGACCGCGGGCAAGGCCTGGTCGCGCGCGAAACCGTACGCCCGTTGCAGGCTTTCGCCCAGGCTCGGCGAAACCGGAATCGATCTCAGTTCGTCCGCAAACGATTGCGGCATCAACCCCACCCTCTGTGATCCGGCCGCACACCAGCCACCGGCTCGCCCACGCCGCAGCAAGCCGATTCAACGCCAAGTCTTGGACAAGCTTAACCGATGGTCCGCACCTTGACACGCCGGTCCCTCGGTTATCGGCCGCCCTAGCGCACAAATGTGAGCAAATTCCGTTGAGTGGCGCCGGTGTGCGGCTATAAGTGCTGCGCCGGCCCGCGCCGGCCCCCGACCCTGTCCGCGAAAGCCGGCACCATGGCCAAGAGAGACACCACAGGCGAAGACGCCACGAGTCCGGCCAGCGCCCACACTCAGGCGCGCATCCTGGCCGAGGCGCTGCCGCACATGCAGCGCTATGACCGGCAGACGGTGGTCATCAAGTTTGGCGGCCATGCCATGGGCGACGCTGCGCTGGCGGCGGCCTTTGCGCAGGACATCGTCATGCTGAAGCAGGCTGGCGTGAACCCGATCGTGGTGCACGGCGGCGGCCCGCAGATCGCCGGTATGCTCAAGCGGCTCCAGCTCGAATCGCGGTTCGTGAACGGCCTGCGCGTCACCGACAAGCCCACCGTCGAGGTGGTCGAGATGGTGCTGGCCGGGCTCATCAACAAGGACATCGTGACGTCCATCAACCGCCAGGGCGGCAAGGCGGTGGGCATCT
This sequence comes from Hyphomicrobiaceae bacterium, assembly GCA_035550075.1. Lineage (GTDB taxonomy): Bacteria > Pseudomonadota > Alphaproteobacteria > Rhizobiales > Hyphomicrobiaceae > AWTP1-13. The sequence continues at coordinate 1,667 of DASZQG010000035.1, forward strand.
CCGGCAAGGACGCCAACCTGATGATCGCCCGGCGGATTACCGAGATGCCCGACCCCGCTTCCAACCTGATGCAGGCGGTGGACATCGGCTATGTCGGCGACCCGGCGGAAGTGAACCCCCACATCGTCGAGGTGATCTCCGCCTCCGATCTGATCCCGGTCATCGCCCCGGTCGGCATGAGCCGCGACGGCGAGACGCTCAACATCAATGCCGATACCTTCGCCAGCGCGCTGGCCGCGCGCATGAAGGCCAAGCGCCTGCTTCTGCTGACCGACGTGGCCGGGGTGCTCGACAAGGAGGGCAAGCTGGTTGCCGAGCTGTCCATCGACGAGGCCCGCCGGCTGATCCGCGCCGGCACCATCAGCGGCGGCATGATCCCGAAGGTGGAGGGCTGCATCGAGGTGGTGGAGTCCGGGGTGGAGGCGGTCGTCATCATCGACGGGCGCGTGCCGCACTGCGTGCTGCTGGAATTGTTCACCGAGCACGGCGTCGGCACACTGGTCGGCCGCAAGACGCCGAAGAAGGCATCATGAGCATGCGCTCCCCCCGGGCCGGATCGGAGGTCCTCGCCGCACCGGCAGAGGCGAAGGCCCCCGAGCCGGCGCGCTCAAGCCGGCCCTTCGACCGCACCGACGTGTGGGTGTTCGATCTCGACAACACGCTCTATCCCGCCGAGTGCAATCTGTTCCTGCAGGTCGACCGGCGCATGGGCGAATTCATCGGCCGCCTGCTCGGCGTGCCCTACGAGCACGCGCGCCATTTGCAAAAGACCTACTACCGCCAGTTCGGCACCACGTTGTCCGGCCTGATGCAGGTGCACAAGATCGATCCCGGCCCGTTCCTCGACTACGTGCACGACATCGACGTTTCCGTGGTGCCGGAGGCGCCCGCGCTGGCCGAAGCCATCGCCGCCCTGCCCGGCCGCAAGCTGATCTTCACCAACGGATCGCGCCGCCACGCGGAGCGGGTCGCCGGTAAAATCGGCGTGCTGCACCTGTTCGAGGACATCTTCGACATCGTCACCTCCGGCTACGTGCCCAAGCCCGATCCGGCCTGCTACCGGCTCTTTCTCGAGCGCCATGGCGTGGACTGCGGGCGCGCCGCCATGTTCGAGGACATGCCGCACAACCTCGAGGCCCCGCACGCGCTCGGCATGACCACCGTGCTGGTCCGCTCCGACTGCAACAACGATCATCCCGTGCACCGCGAGATGCGCGGCTGGCTTGAGCCGCCCGCCCACGTGCACCATATGACCGATGACCTGACCGGCTTCCTCCAGCAGCTTCGCCCGCAGCCTCCTGTGCGCGCTGCCGCAGCCAACGGTGCGTCCCATGCCTGATGATGCCCGCCTCAAGCCGCTCGCCGACCACCTTCCCACAGCGCCGATCGCCGACGGCGTGCGCATCGGCCATGTCCATCTCAAGGTCGCCGACATAGACCGCGCGCTCTCGTTCTATTGCGACGTTCTGGGATTCCAGCTCGTCCAGCGCTACGGCAACCAGGCGGCGTTTATTTCAGCCGGCGGCTATCACCACCACATCGGCCTCAACACCTGGGAGAGCGCCGGCGGCCAGCCGCCACCGCCCGGGAGCACCGGCCTCTATCACCTCGCCATCCTCTATCCGACGCGCGCATTGCTGGCGGATGCCCTGCGGCGCGTGACGGCTGCCGGCATCGAGCTTGACGGCGCCAGCGACCACGGCGTCAGCGAGGCGCTCTACCTGCGCGATTACGACCAGAACGGCGTCGAGCTCTACTGGGACAAGCCGCGCGAGCAATGGCCCACCAACGCCGCCGGGGAGCTGGCGATGTTCACGCGCCGGCTCGACCTAAAGAGCCTGCTGGCGGCGGTGTAGCGCCGGCGCCCCTGCCCGGCCGTGCTAGGATCGTTTGCATGAGCGAGCCGCTGCGCCTGTCCGTCCTCGACCAGTCGATTGCCGTCGCCGGCCGCCCGCACGGCGTTTCGATCCGTGACACCATCGCGCTGGCGCGGGTGTGCGAGGAGCTGGGCTACCACCGCTTCTGGCTGTCGGAGCACCACAGCAACGACACCATCGTCGGCACCGCGCCGGAGATCCTGATCGCCGCCATCGCCTCGGTGACGTCGCGCATCCGCGTCGGCAGCGCCGGCGTGATGCTGCCGCATTATTCGCCCTTCAAGGTGGCCGAGCAGTTCCGCGTGCTGGACGCGATCGCGCCGGGCCGCATCGATCTGGGCCTCGGCCGCGCGCCGGGCTCGGACGGACGCACCGCGTTCGCCCTGCACCCGCTCGCCAACGAGCGCCCCGCCCAGTTCCCATCCGACGTACGCGACCTGATGGCGTGGGTGACGGGAGCGCCGCTGCCCGAGGGTCATCCGTTCCGGGCGGTGCGCGCGCATCCTGCCGGCGACACGTCGCCGGAAATCTGGATGCTGGGCAGCTCCGACTACGGCGCGCAGGTCGCCGCCCACTTCGGCCTGCCCTATTCGTTTGCGTGGTTCTTTACGGAAGGCAAGGGCGCCGCCGACGCCCTACACCTCTACCGCACGCTCTATAAGCCAAGCGAGCGCCACCCCGTCCCGCATGCCGGCCTGTGCGTGTGGGCGCTGGCCGCCGACACCAAGGAAGAAGCACAGCACCACTTCGCCTCGCGCGCCCGCCAGCGCCTGCTGCGCGACAGCGGCATCTTCGCCGCGCTGGAGCCACCGGAGATGGCGCTGGCGCACCCCTACACCGACGCCGAGAAAACGCGTCTTGCCCACTTTCGCGACACCGCCATGATCGGCACCGGCGCCGAGGTCGCACAGCGCATCGCCGACCTCGCCCGCCAGCTCGGCGTGCAGGAGATGGCGGTCGTGACCTGGGCGACGGACGAGACGGTGCGCACCAACAGCTACCGCCTGCTGGCGCAGGCCTTTGGCCTGGCGGGCAGCCCACCCCCGGCTGCCCGCTGAACGCCTCCTCGCTCAGCTCGCGAGTTTCAGGTGCTTGAACATGTGGGAGCGCGCCTCCTCGTCCATCTCCACCTTGAAAGTGAAGCGATCCTTCAGCGCCAGCGCCTTGGCTGCGGCCGGCCGGGCGCTGATCTCGTCGAACAGGCGCTTGAGGTTGGGGAAGCGGCGCCACGCCTCCTCGCCAAGGATGAACGGGATCATGCGCGACCATCCCCACGCATCCATGTCGACAATGGTGTAGGTCTCGCCCACCAGGTAGCGGCGGTTGGCGAGGCGGTCGTTCAGGATGCCGTAGTGGCGCGCCGCCTCGTACTGATAGCGATTGTGGGCGTACGAGATCTTCTCCGGGGCGAAGTGCTTGAAGTGCACCGCCTGTCCGGAGAACGGCCCCACGCCGGTGGCGACGAACATCAGCCAGGACAGCAGCTCCGCGCGCGCTTTCGGCGTGTTGGCGGACAGGAATTTGCCGGTTTTCTCCGCGAGGTAGAGGAGGATGGCATTGCTGTCGAACACCGCGATGTCGCCATCGACGATCACCGGCACCTTGCCGTTGGGGTTGAGGCCCAACAGCTCCGGCTTAAACTGATCGCCCTTGCGCGTATCGACCGGGATCGGCTCGTAGGCTAGCCCCGCTTCTTCCAGAAACAGCGCCACCTTGCTCGGGTTGGGCGAGCCGTTGAAATAGAATTTCAGCATTGTCGTTCCTTCGTCCTGTGAAGCGGTTGCAGTCTGCCGCGTTCGTCAGCCGCGCCCCTCGAACGGCATCTTCGTGGCCTTGATGGTCATGAACAACACGTTGGTATCGAGCGGCAAACTCGCCATGTACCGAATCGCCGAGCCGCAATGCTCCACGTCGAACACCGCCTCCGGCCTGATTTCGCCGCTGGCCTGTGGCACGCCGGACTTCATGCGCCCGCCCATCGCCGTGTCAGCGTTGCCGATGTCGAGCTGGCCGCAGGCGATGTCGTTCTTGCGCCCGTCGAGCGCGATGCATTTCGTCAGCCCCGTGATGGCGTGCTTGGTTGCCGTGTAGGCCACCGAGTTCGGCCGCGGCGCATGCGCCGAGATCGAGCCGTTGTTGACGATGCGTCCGCCTTTCGGGGTCTGCGACTTCATGATCTTGATGGCCTCCTGCGCGCACAGAAACGAGCCCGTCAGGTTCACGTCCACCACCGCCTTCCACTGCTCGTAGGTGAGGTCCTCCATCTGCACCGGAGGCGCGCCCATGCCGGCGTTGTTGAACAGGAAGTCGAGCCGGCCGCCGAACGCCTTCTTGGTATCCTCGAACAGGCGCTTCACCTCGTCGGGCTTGCCGACGTCGGCGGCGACCGCCACCATCCTGCCGCCGCCCGCCTTGGCCATCTGCACCGTCTTGTCGAGCTCGGCCTTGCGCCGGCCCGTCACTACCACGTTCCAGCCGTCGCCCTGCAGCGCCAGCGCCGCCGCCCGGCCGATGCCACTGCCGCCGCCCGTGACCAGCGCAACCTTGCCTTGAGACGCCATATTCTCTCTCCCTGTCCGGTTTGAATTTGGATTGGCTCCGCAGTTCGGCGTGCAGCCTACCCTCTCGGCCGCCCGTCACGCCAGCGCACCGCGTTTCGTCCAACACCTCTAACCGCGCGGTGCTCCGCCCGAGGCTTTGCGTTCGACACAGGAAATCAAGCGCCGCCCCATGAGCCGAGCAACGCGAACTCTACACCCGCGCCGGAGTCGCGGGGATAAGCGCGACAAGAGTTAAGATGGCGAGATCATCGCGCGGCATCGGCCGCGCAGCGGCTGCATCCGGCGTCCGCGGCGGCGGTACGCCCTCAGCGCGTCGGCACCGGCTTCTCGCCGCGATAATCGTAGAAGCCACGCTGCGTCTTGCGGCCGAGCCAGCCGGCCTCGACGTATTTCACCAGCAGCGGACAGGGGCGATACTTGGAATCGGCCAGCCCCTCGTAAAGCACCTGCATTACGGCGAGGCAGGTATCGAGGCCGATGAAGTCGGCCAGCTCCAGCGGTCCCATCGGATGGTTGGCCCCGAGCCGCATCGCCTTGTCAATCGACTCAACAGTGCCGACGCCCTCATAGAGCGTGTACACCGCCTCGTTGATCATCGGCAGCAGGATGCGGTTGACGATGAAGGCCGGAAAATCCTCCGAGACCGCGATGGTCTTGCCGAGGCTTTCCACGAACGCGCGCGCGGCCAGGAACGTCTCGTCCTCCGTCGCGATCCCGCGGATCAGCTCGACGAGCTGCATCATCGGCACCGGGTTCATGAAGTGCATGCCGATGAAGCGCTCTGGCCGGTCGGTGGTCGAGGCCAGCCGCGTAATGGAGATCGACGACGTGTTCGACGCCAGCATCGCCGATTTCTTCAGCGACGGGCACAGCTCGGTGAAGATCTTTCGCTTGATCGCCTCGTCTTCGGTCGCCGCTTCGATGATCAGATCGGCCTGGGCGATCGTATTGAAGTCCGCCGGGCTGATGCGCCGCAGCGCGGCCTTCATCTCCGCGTCGGTGATGATGCCGCGTGATACCTGACGCGTCATGTTGCGCTCGATGGCGGTGCGCGCCCGTTCGACGGCCTCCATCTTCACGTCGTTGATGATGACGTCGTAGCCGGCCAGTGCCGCCACGTGGGCAATGCCGTTGCCCATCTGCCCGGCGCCGATGATGCCGACCTTCTTGATGGCCGCGGCGGCATCGCCGCCCTGCTCTTTCTGCACCCGCTCCGCGTTGCCGCCGGATCGCCTGGTCTTCAAGCTTGCGTCCATGACGCCTGGCTCCTTCCCGCCCTCGCGTGGTGTCATTTCCCCGCCTTCGCCAGCTCCGCCTCGAGCTGCGGAAGCACCTGGAACAGATCGCCGACCAGGCCATAGTCCGCCACCTGGAAGATCGGCGCTTCACCGTCCTTGTTGATGGCGACGATCACCTTGCTGTCCTTCATGCCGGCCAGATGCTGAATGGCACCTGAAATGCCAACCGCAATGTACAGCTCGGGCGCCACCACCTTGCCGGTCTGGCCCACCTGGTAGTCGTTCGGCACATAGCCGGCGTCTACCGCGGCGCGGCTGGCGCCCACGGCGGCGCCGAGCTTGTCGGCCACCGGCTCGATGTATTTCTTGAAGTTCTCGCCCGACTGCAGGCCACGTCCGCCGGAAATGATGATCTTGGCCGCCGTCAGCTCGGGCCGGTCCGACTTCTGGATCTCGGCCTTTTCGAAGGCCGACAGTCCTGCCGCCGCCGGCGGGGAGATGCTCTCCACCGGCGCCGCGCCGCCCTCGCCGGCCGCCGCAAATGCGGTGGTGCGAACCGTGATGACCTTCTTCTTGTCCGTGCTCTGCACGGTCTGGATGGCATTGCCGGCATAGATCGGCCGCTCGAAGGTATCCGGCGAGATCACCTTGATAATGTCGGAGATCTGCATCACGTCGAGCAGGGCGGCAACTCGCGGCATGGTGTTCTTGTTGGCGGCGGTGGAGGCGGCGACCACGGCGTCGTAGCTGCCCATCAGCCCCACGATCAGCGCGGCCACGTCCTCGGCGAGCTTGTGGCCGACCTGCGGGCCATCCGCGAGCAGCACCTTGGCGGCGCCGTCGAGCTTGGCGGCGGCCTCGGCGACCGGCCTGCAGTCGGCGCCGGCCACCAGCACATGCACGTCCTGGCCGAGCGCCTTGGCGGCGGTCATCGCCTTGGCGGTCGCGCCGTCGAGCGTCTTGTTGTCGTGATCGGCAACGAGCAATACGGTCATGGCAGAGCTCCGGCCTCCTTCAGCTTGGCCACGAGCTCTGCGGCATCGGCCACCTTGACGCCGGCCTTGCGGCCGGGCGGTTCCGTCGTTTTCAGAACCTTGAGGCGCGGTGCCGGATCGACGCCATAGTCGGACGGCTTCTTGATCTCGAGCGGCTTTTTCTTGGCCTTCATGATGTTGGGAAGCGAGGGATAGCGCGGCTCGTTGAGCCGCAGATCGGTGGTGACCACTGCCGGCAGCTTCAGCTTGAGCGTCTCGAGCCCGCCGTCGACCTCGCGGGTCACCTGCATCGCTTCGCCGTCGATGACGATCTTGGAGGCGAAGGTGCCCTGCGGCCATCCGAGCAGGGCCGCCAGCATCTGGCCGGTCTGGTTGCAGTCATCGTCGATGGCCTGCTTGCCCAGGATGACGAACGCCGGCTTCTCGGCCTCGACCACCCCTTTCAGGACCTTTGCGACCGACAGCGGCTCGATCGCTTGCCCTTCGGGCGTCTCCACCAGGATACCGCGGTCGGCGCCCATCGATAATGCCGTTCGGATGGTTTCCTGCGACTTGGCCGGGCCGATGGAGACCGCGACGATCTCCTGAACCTGGCCCTTCTCCTTCAGCCGCACCGCCTCTTCAACGGCGATCTCGTCGAAGGGGTTCATCGACATCTTGACGTTGGCGAGCTCCACGCCCGAGCCGTCGCTCTTGACCCTTATCTTGACGTTGAAGTCCACCACGCGCTTGACAGCGACCAGAACTTTCATCCGAAGGCGGCTCCGTTGATGCGCGCAGGGCTCGTCGTGCGGCTGTGCTGCGCTGCAGCCATCTTCCGGCGCTCCATGGTTGTTGCGGTCAGCCTGTCGCGGCAAAGATGGCGGCTTCGCAAGTGCGAAATGCGGAACGTAGGGCGGCAACAGATGGGTGTCAATTGGGCAACCGAACGCACGCTTTGGACAAAGATAAGGCAATCCGCGATGTGGCCCCTGCGCCGCAGCACGCCTGGCCGCCGGCCTTCCGCGAGCCTTGGAGACCCGCCGCCGGCCACCCGCGGGCTCACGGGATTTGCGTCAGCCTGCGGTCGAACAGTGGCACGCCTGGACGCCGCAGGAACAGGACGAGAATGGCGCCCGCCACCATGCCGCCGATGTGCGCCCACCACGCGATCTGGTCGGGCTGGCTGATGAGGATCATGACCACCTGCGTGACCGCCCACACACCAAGCACCCACGCCGCCGAGATGCGCATGGGAATGATGCGGAACGCCAGCACCCACACGCGCACGCGCGGATGCAGCAGCAGATAGGCGGCGATCACCCCGGCCACGGCTCCGCTGGCACCGATCAGCGGCAGCGGCGAGGTTGGCAGCATGAACGCGTGCGTGAGCCCGGCACACACCCCGCACACGATATAGAAGAAGAAATACTTGAGATGGCCCATCGCATCTTCGACGTTGTCGCCGAACACCCACAGGAACAGCATGTTCGACAGCAGGTGGATGATGTCGCCGTGCAGGAACATGTAGCTCAGCAGCGTGTAGATCTCGGGCACCGTGAAGGCGCCGGGAGGAACGCTGATCACGACGTCGGCACCGCCTGCGCCGCCGAACAGGCCGCTCTTCATCAGTTCGGCGGGCACCAGCCCGAGCTGCGCGGCGACTGTGGGGCCATGCTCGGTGTTCTCCAGCGCGAACGCGGCGATGTTGGCCAGGATCAGGCCGACCGTGACATACTGGTAGCGGATCGACCGCAGCGGATTGTCGTCCGACAGTGGGATGAAGACCACGTGGGGCTGTCCTTGGTTGCGCGCGTGTAGGAAATCCCGCTAGCGGTTCTGCCCCGGCACCCACAGCACATCGCCGCGCCCATGGTCGTTGGCGGCGCGGCTGGCAACGAACAGCAGGTCGGAGAGGCGGTTGATGTATTTCAAGGCTGCCGGGTTAACCGGCTCGCCCGGCTGCGCCGCCAGTTCGACCATCAGCCGCTCCGCCCGCCGGCACACCGTGCGCGCCACGTGCAGCGCGGTCGCGCCGGGCGACCCGCCCGGCAGCACGAACGAGCGCAGCGGCTGCAGGTTTGCGTTCAGCTTGTCGATCTCGCTTTCCAGGCGCTGCACCTGCGCGTCCGTTACGCGCAGCGGCGGCTGCTTGGCGTCCGGGTGCGGCTCGGGCATGGTCAGGTCCGCGCCGAGGTCGAACAGGTCGTTCTGGATGCGCGCGAGCATCGCATCCAGCTCCGGCTCGGCGCCGGCGAGATGCAGGCGCGCCATGCCGATGAAGGCGTTGGTCTCATCAACCGTGCCGTAGGCGGCGATGCGTGGGTCGAACTTCGGCACCCGCCTGCCCGTGCCCAGGGCCGTCGTGCCGGAATCGCCGGTGCGGGTGTAGATCTTGTTCAGAACGACCATGGGGCGCGCCTATATGCTTGCGGAGCAGCCTAGAGGCGGCAACGCGCCGGTCAAGCTTTCCTAGGAGTGCAGCAGGTAGACCATCGTCATCATCACCACGATGGCCAGGAATTGCAGGCCGACCCGCCAGCGCATCAGCATCTGGCTGCGGTTGGAGTTTCCGCCGCGCATCATGTTCCAGAAGCCGGCCAGCAACACCACCGACACCGCGAGCAGTGCAATCGACGTGATAGATTTGACTACGAGATCCATGCCGGTCGCCTGAGCTTTGCCGCGGAGCGCTGGGCCTTGGCGCGCGCCGGTGAGGGCACAGTCCACCATGCAACTCACCCATGCCACATTTGCGGTGATGTTTGGTAGGAAATTCGCAGTATGCCTGATGGGCAGCCGAGTCGGCAGTGGTGCCGGCGGCAGGCGGGGCAGGATATTGGGCGTGGTCCTTGGTGCAAAAGCACTGAAGCGGAGCTGGCTTGCCGCGCTGCTGCTTGCGGGGCTGCCCGTGGCAGCCGCTGCGCAAGGAACGCCGAATGCGGACGAGGCGCGCGAGCGTCTCAAGGTCGACCGCGCCAACCTGGACGCCGCCCAGCGCCGGTCCCAGGAGCTGAAGGCCGACGTCGGCAAAATCGCCGCCGAGCGTGAGCGCATCAATGCGCGCCTGATCGAGACCGGCCGGCTTATCCACCAGAGCGAGAAGCAGCTCACCCTGATTGAATCCCGCCTGAGCGGACTGGAGGCGCAGGAGCGTGACTTGCGCAAGTCGCTGGACCAAAGGCGCGGATCCATCTCCGCACTGCTTGCGGCGATGCAGCGCATGGGCCGCAATCCTCCCCCGGTGATGGTGACACGGCGCGAGGACGCCCTCGGCATGGTGCGCAGCGCCATGCTGCTGGCCGCCGCCTTTCCGGAACTGCGGAGCCAGGCCGTGGAGCTGGCCGGCGAACTCAAGAAGCTGACCGGGGTCATGACCAGCATCCGCACCGAGGGTGACCGCCTGCGGGCCGAGACGGAGCGGCTCAATGCCGCGCGGGTGCGCCTGGCGGGGCTGCAGGAATCCAAGCGCAAGACGCTGACGGAGCGGCAGGCCGAGCTGCAGGAGGTCAGCCGCGTCGCCAATGAGATTTCGCAGCGGGTTGCAGGCCTGAGCGACCTCATTTCGGACCTCGACAAGGAAGTCGCCAAGCGCACAGGCCTGGGCACCTACGAGCAGGAGATAGCCGCCAAGGGCGGCATCGCGGCGACCTCCGAGGAGCCGGCTTCGGTGGTGCTTGCGCCTGTGGAGGAGCGCACGGCGATGCTCGTGCCTGGCCGCATCAAGCCGGCGATCCCGTTCCCGCAGACCAGGGGCCTGCTGCCGCTGCCGGCGCAGGGGCGCCGCGCCCTGAATTTCGGCGAGAAGACTCAATACGGCAGCCTGTCGAAGGGCATTGTCATCGAGACGCGGCCCGGCGGACAGGTGGTGTCGCCGTGCGACGGCTGGATTGTATATGCTGGAGAATTCCGCAGCTACGGCCAGCTCTTGATCATAAATGCCGGTGGCGGCTATCATATTCTTCTGGCAGGTTTATCCCAAATAGACGTCCAGCTCGGACAGTTCGTGCTTGCCGGAGAGGCGGTGGGCGTGATGAGTGCGGCCGCAAACTCGCCCCAAAAGCCGGCGCAAGACAGCGCTCCGGTGCTCTACGTTGAATTTCGCAAGGATCAACAGTCCATTGATCCCGAGCCCTGGTGGGCGGACGGCTCTCGAAAGGTGCAAGGATGACGCGCAAATCGGAATTTGCCTTCTGGACGTTTCTGACGATGGCGATCCTCGCCGGCGTCACCACGGTGTTCAACGTCACCCGAACCTATTCTGCGACGTCCTCGAATTCCGAGATCTATAAGCAGCTCGATCTGTTCGGCGACGTGCTGGAGCGGGTGCGCAGCGACTACGTCGAGAAGCCCGACGACAGCATGCTCATCGACTCGGCCATCAACGGCATGCTGAGCGCGCTCGATCCTCACTCGGCCTACCTCGACCCTAAGAGCTTCCGCGACATGCAGGTGCAGACGCGCGGTGAGTTCGGCGGGCTCGGCATCGAGGTGACGATGGAGAACGGAGTGGTGAAGGTGGTATCCCCCATCGATGACACCCCCGCTGCCAAGGCCGGCCTGCAGACCGGCGACCTAATCACTCACCTCGACGGAGAGCAGATCGTCGGCCTGACGCTGGAGCAGGCGGTCGAGAAGATGCGCGGTCCCGTCAACACGCCGATCACGCTCACCATCGTGCGCAAGGGCCGCGACGATCCCTTCGACGTGAAGGTGGTTCGCGACGTGATCCGCATCAACGCCATCAAGGCGCGCGCGGAAGGCAACGACGTGATCTACGTCAAGATCTCGACCTTCAACGAGCAGACCCACGCCAACCTGGTGAAGGCCATCGACGGGCTGAAGAAGAGCCTGGGCAAGAACATCAAGGGCTACGTCGTCGACCTCAGAGGCAACCCGGGCGGCCTTCTCGACCAGGCGATCGCGGTGTCCGACGACTTCCTCGAAAAGGGCGCGATCGTGCTCACCAAGGGCCGCGGGCTGGAGGAGACGCAGCGGGCGAACGCGCGGCCAGGCGACATCACCGACGGCAAGCCGTTGCTGGTGCTGATCAACGGCGGCTCGGCCTCCGCTTCCGAGATCGTAGCCGGCGCCCTGCAGGACCAGAAGCGGGCGACCGTCATCGGCACCCGCTCGTTCGGCAAGGGCTCGGTGCAGACCATCATCCCGCTCGGCGCCAACGGCGCGATCCGCCTAACGACGGCGCGCTACTACACGCCGTCCGGCCGCTCCATCCAGGCCAGGGGCATCGACCCTGACGTGGTCGTGGAGAACGAGCTGCCGCCGGAGCTGCGCTCCAAGAACAGCTTCCGGATGCCGAGCGAGTCGAGCCTGCGCGGCCATCTCAAGCCGGAGGCGAAGGACGTCAAAGAAGGCGGCGGCTCATCGAGCTACGTGCCGAAGGAGCCCGAAAAGGACGACCAGCTTCAGTACGCGCTGAAGATGCTGCGCGGCCAGCCGCTGCCGCCTCTGAAGAAGGCTGACGCCGGCACCACCGCACAGGCGCCGACCGAGCAGAAGTGAGCGGTCTGCCCGCGCACGCACTGCAGCCTGGGCGCCTTCGCGGGCGCCCAAGCCATTTCTAGGGACACGTCGGCCATGGCGCGGGAACAGTCACCGGCCGCGTATCGGCCCTGCGTCGGCATCATGGTGCTCAACGCTGCCGGCCGCGTGTGGATCGGTCGCCGCCTCGGCGCGCCGCAGGAGCCCGAAGGCCCGGGCACCTGGTGGCAGATGCCCCAGGGCGGAATCGACGAAGGCGAGGACCCCGCGCGTGCGGCCCTGCGCGAACTCGAGGAGGAGACGGGCATGCGCTCGGTGGAAATCCTCGCCGAGAGCCGCGCCTGGCACACCTATGACCTGCCCGTGCGCCTGCGACCGCAGGCCTGGGGCGGGCGCTATCGCGGCCAGAAGCAGAAATGGTTCGCGGTGCGCTTCACGGGAAGCGAGGCGGAGATCGCGATCACGCGTCCGCCCGGCCACCAGGTCGAGTTCGATGCCTGGCGCTGGGCGACCCAGGACGAGCTTGTCGGCCTCGTCGTGCCGTTCAAGCGTGCGGTGTATGCGAAGGTCGTGCACGAGTTCGCGCCGCTGGCCGCCGGCCCGTATGCCGGATAGCGTTCCGGACCCGATACACACTTACGGTATTTTCAGCGGCCCGGTGACAGTCGGCCGCAAATCACCCATGTTCATGCGGTCAGTCTCCTACGTGCCCACACCAGCCAGGACTGATCCGCCTTTGTCTATGATGATGAAATACCTCGACCTTCCCTATCGGCCCTGCGTCGGCATCATGCTGATCAGCCGCACCGGACAGGTTTGGGTCGGCCGGCGCGTCCCCAAATGGCTGGAGGATAAGTCAGCCTACATCTGGCAGATGCCGCAGGGCGGCATTGGCGAGGGCGAGGACGAGCGCGCGGCGGCGCTGCGCGAGCTTGAGGAGGAGACGGCCGTCCGCAGCGTGGAGATCCTGGCGGAGGCGCCGGGCTGGTTCACCTACGATCTCCCGCACGAGCTGCTGGGCGTGGCGCTCAAGGGCCGCTATCGCGGCCAGCGGCAGAAGTGGTTCGCCATGCGCTTCACTGGCGACGACGGCGAAATCGACATCTCGCCGCGCAGTGGGCACAAGGCCGAATTCGACGCCTGGCGCTGGAGCGACCTCGCCGACCTGCCGCAGCAGGTGGTGCCGTTCAAGCGCCAGATTTACGAGGACGTGATCGCCACGTTCGCGCCGCTGGTCGTGCCGGCCTAACCTGAAATGCCGCTGCGCTAGTTCGCCTTGGCCGTGGCGCCGGTGTCGGTCGAGGCTGTGCCCGCTTCGCCTTCCTGGCTCAGGAACACGTCGACGCGCATACCCGGCAGCAGCGGCGGATGATCGGTCATATCGATCAGAACCTCGAACACGTCGACGTCGGTGGGCTTGCGCGGCCCGCGCTGGCCCAGCCGGCTCGGTCCCAGCGACTGTCCGAGCTGGGCGACCTTGCCGATGAAATCCTTGCCGGGGAAGGCATCGGAGCGCACCACCGCGCGCTGGCCCACGTGCACCTTGCCCACGTCGCGCTCCTCGAACTCGGCGCGAACCCGCAGGGACGACACGTCACCCATGACCAGCAGCACGTTCTCCGGCGACGGCGTCACGATCTCGCCGGCCTTGGCATTGACTTGCAGGATGCTGCCATCGGTCGGCGCCCTGATGCGCGTGTGCTCCAGGGCCGACTCGGCAATCGAGAGCTGCGCGCGCGATGCCGCGAGCGCGGCCTCCACGCGTGTCTGGGCCGGCTGATCGTTGGGGCCGGGGGCCTTGCGCAACGCCGCCCGCGCCTGCTCCAGCCGATCGTTTGCCTTGGCGACTGCATCGCGCGCCTTGGCGATTTCATCGTCCGAGCCGCCCTTGCCGCGATGCCGGGCCAGCAACAGCCGGTCCAGCTCCGCGCGGCTCGCCACGAGCTGAGACTCGGCGCTAGCTACGTTATCCTCGGCGGTGCGGCGATCCTGGGCCGCGCCTCTCACGGTTTCGTTGTCGCGGTCGCGCTTGCGGGCCGCGGCGTCGGCCGCAGCGGCGTTGATGCGGGCGGCGAGATCATCCTCGTCGAGCCGGATCAGCAGGTCTCCGGCCTTGACCTTGTCGTTTGGCGCCACCAGCACCTCGGCGATGCGTCCGGGCACCTGGGCGCCGATCTTCACTTCGCCGCCGATCGGCTCCACCCGTCCTGGCGCCGAGGCCGCCCACACCTTCTTCGGCTGCGGCTTGGGATCGGCAGCCACCGAGCCCGTGGTTTCAACGGGGCGTGTGCTGAACGTACGCGGCACATAGTAGCCCACGCCAAGCGCGAGCACGGCGGCAACGATCAGCATGTTGAGTGAGGAGTCGGCCTTAGGCATTAGCCTTCCGCTTTCTGGTCCGTGCCAATTCATGAACGGTCTCGACACCTTCGGCGCGGCGCTCCTCGCCGACGATCAGGCCGTCCTCGATACGCAGGATGCGATTGGCGAATGGAAAGGTGCGCGGGTCGTGCGTGACGGCAAGCACCGCACGGCTTTTGTCTTTGGCAATCTCCGCCAGCAGGCCCATCACGGCGACGCCGTTTTCGCTGTCGAGCGCCGCCGTCGGCTCGTCCGCCAGCATCACCGCCGGCGCGCCGACCAGAGCACGGGCCACGGCAACGCGCTGCTGCTCGCCGCCACTAAGGTTGGAGGGGTAGGATTTGAGCTTGTGCCGCAGCCCCACCCGCTGCAGGGCGCGCTGGGCCAGCACCGTCGCCTGCGAGCCTCGCTCGCCGCGGACATCAAGCGCGATGCGCACGTTCTCCTCCGCGGTCAGCGTCGGGAACAGGTTGTAGGACTGGAAGATGAAGCCAATCGACCGCCGGCGCAGCCGGGCAAGTTCCTCGGGCGAAAGGCCGGTGGTGGATTGCCCCGCAATCGTCAGCGTGCCTTCGGTCGGCGTCAGGATGCAGCCCAGGATCGACAGCAGTGTGGTCTTGCCGCTTCCCGATGGCCCCATCAGCAGGGTGAGCTCGCCGGCATTGAGCGTCAGGCCCACACCCTTGAGCGCGCGCACCTTGCCCGCGCCCTGGCCGAGCTCCTTGACGATGTTGCGCGCCTCCAGAACCACGGTCGGCGGCGCAACGACCTCTGCGGTCTCTGATGCCATCATCTATTGAACACCATTGCCGGATCTATGCGCATGACCTTGCCGATGGCGGACACGGCCGACACGGCACACATGGCGACTGTCAGCGCCAGCAGCAGCCCCGCCAGCCAGGGCGTCATCATGATCGGAAGCGCGCTGTTCTCGGTCGACCACACCACCGCCAGGGCGATGGCCATGCCGAGGATATATCCCAATAGCGCGCTCAGCGCGGCCTGCGCCAATATGACCTTGTGAATGTAGCCCGACGACGAGCCGAGCGCGCGCAGCGTTGCAAATTCCGTCAGGTGGTCCTTGGTGCTCGAATAAAGCGTCTGTGCAACGATCACGGTGCCGACCACGAGCCCAAGCACCGCGCCGCCGATCAGCGCAATGCCGGCACCGGTCGCAAACAGCCAGTGGTTGAGGCTGCGGTCGCGGAATTCCGCGGTGGTCAGCACCTCGTTGTCGGGCAGGCGCTGGCGCAGGATTTCCTGCACCCGCTGCGGGTCGGCGCCGTCGCTGAGCTTGACCAGCACGTAAGTGATGTTGTCGGCCGGCATTTCGAGCAGCGACCTGGCGCGGCTGAATGTCGTGAACACGAAGGGCGTCACCGTGAACGAGCGGATGCCCTCGGTTAGCCCGGCCACGCGCACGCGCGAAGCTCCGACCTGCGCGGTGTCGCCGACCTTCTTGATGCCGAGCTCGTCGAGATAGGTGCGGTCGATCATTACCGCGTCGCGCGCGCCGAGGCCGGTCAGGTCGCCTTCGACGATATTCCACGGCGCCAGCGTGCCCTCGTCGTAGTCGGCGCCGATCACCACCACCAGCGTTGATCCGCCGCCGGGCTTACGCCAGTCGGTGAAGCCGGCAACCAGCGGTGTGGCGCTGGCAACGCCGGGCGTGGAGAGCGCGGCATAGCGCGCCCGCGCGCTGATCGGCTGCGCCTCCTCGAAGTTCTTGGTCCCGTAGGCCATCACCCACAGATCGGCGTTGGAGCGGTCGATCATGGAAATGATCATGGTGCGCGCGCCGGTGTAGAGGCCGAGCTGGATGGCAACCAGCACTACCGAGAACAGGATGCCGACCAGCGTCACCACCAGCCGGATGCGGTCGTGGAACAGGTTGCGAATTGCCAGCGTGAAGGTCATCGCGACGCGCACTTCTAGTTCAAGCCTGAGGCCGCGGCACCGAAATTCGCACCGGTCGCGGTGCCCACTGTGACGGGGCCGGCCGCCTCTGCTCCAGCCCTCCTGCCGTCCTGCCGGCGGCTTTTATATAGGAACTTGGCGCTATCTCGGCGGGGGAAGCGCCGCACAGTAAAGAATAAGGCCGCAGCGCGGATACATTTGCGGGATGACGCCGTTTCTGTGGCGGAAGCGCCGGCAACGCGTGCCTCCGGGCGCAAATGCCCCAATTTCTCCAAATCTGGCCTGCATGTCGCTCCGCAGGTCTCCAATCCGCGTTCAACAGGGGGTGCAAACCCATGCCAACACTCGGATTTCCTACCCGGCCCACGGGCCTCCTGACCGCCGTTGCCACCGTGGTCGTGACGCTGATTTCCGGCGCCGCCGGCGCGGGCACGGCCGACATCACCGGTACTTGGATCGATCACACCGGCCAGGGCGCGGTGCAAATCGAGCCCTGCGGCGGGCTGCTGTGCGGACGCGTCTTCTGGCTTAAGAACCCCAACCACAAATCCCGCAGCGGACGCCCGATCTGCGACGCGCAGGTGCTGGGCGACCTGAAGCCCGAGCGCGCCAACACGTGGGGGGAGGGCTGGATCTACAATCCCGAGGACGAGGAGCGCTTCAGCGCCGAGATCACGCTGAAGAACGAAAACACGCTGCTGGTCACCGGGTATCTTGGCATCAAGCTCCTGGGTGAGACGTTCGTGTGGAAGCGCGCGCCGTCTCCCCTGGCGCACTGCCTCGCCGATCATCACACCTAGCGCGGCCACGTCCGGCGCATGGCGCAGCCCGGTCATTCGCCTGCTGCGCCTTTGGCCGCCCACGTGCCCGGCTTCCTTGCCGCCACCCGGCTTTCGATCGCGCTCACGAACTGGGCGGTGCGGTCGGCCACGACGTGGCGTTGCTGGTCGAGCGTGACCATGTGGTAGCTGTCGTTGAGCACCAGCGTCTCGACCAGCCCGCCGAGGTGCGCCTGCAGATATTGCGCGTTCTTCAGGCTGGCGATGTCGTCGTCGCGCGGATGCACGATCAGAGCGGGCTGCGTGATCTTGGCAAGATCGCGCTTTACGGCCGCCACCAGCGCATTGAAATTGGCAAACGACCGCAGCGGCGTGCTGAACACGCCGGCGGCGCCGCTGTCTCCGCTCTGCATGCTCGACACCACCAGCGAGCGCACGCGCTCGTCCTTCAGCCCGTAAGGCTCACGCTCTGCCAGCTCCAGCTCGAGCCGGATCGGCAGCGGGCGCACGAAGCGCAGGATGCGCGAATGCCACGGCATCGACCACCCGTCGAGCCTGAGCGTGGGCGCATACAAAAGCAGCCCATGGAGGTCGTCCGGGTGCTTCAGTGCCAAGTGCAGCGCGAGGATCGCGCCCATCGACAGCCCGCCGGCGAGGATCGTGTCACAATGCTCCTTCAGCCTGGCGTGTGCCGCCTCGACGCTGGCACACCACTCCTGCCAGGTCGAGCGGCGCAACTCCTCAGGCGTTCCGCAGTGGCCGGCCAACTGCGCGCACAGCACCGTATGCCCGGCGCGGGCAAGGCCCTGGGCAATGAAACGCAGCTCGACGGGCGTGCCGCCAAGACCATGGATGAGAAGGATGCCGACGCGCCCCCCCCGCATGAAAACGCTCCGATCGACGATCTCGTCTTGGATGGTCATCTTCTTGACGTATGCCCTTAACTCGGTCCCAGAACTCTGGACGATCCGCCTGGCGCCGCTCGCAGACCCCGCTCGCGTATTGCAGGAGCTCGCAAGCATCGAACTGTTGGAAAGATTGCCTTGAAGGCGACAACCCCATCCGGCACCCGCAGTTCCACCGCGACCGCCCAATTAGAATGAGACAACGTTCACCGCTGCGACCTCACGACTTAGCGACCCGCTGCAGCACGCGATCGAGAAGCTTGAGGCCCAGATCCATTTCCTGCTTGGTGATGTGCAGGCTAGGCGCCAGGGTTACGACGTTCTTGTAGTATCCGCCGATATCGAGAACGAGGCCGTACTTCTCGCCATCGACCTCGATATCGCCCTTCAGCGCCTCATCGACCATGCGATCGACGATGGCCTTGGACGGCGTGTAGCTGTCGTGCGGCTCGCAGATTTCCATGCGCAGCGCCAGGCCGAGCCCGTCGACATCGCCGACGACCTTGTGGCGGCGCTTCAGGTCCTGCAGACCTTCGAGCAGATATGCGCCCTTGCTCATCACCATCGCCTCATAGTCCGTCTCGGCCATCATCTTCATGGCCTCGAGGCCGACGGCAGTACCCATCGGATTGGCATTGAAGGTGGAGTGGGTCGACCCCGGCGGGAAGACCTCCGGATTGATCAATTCCTCGCGCGCCCACAGGCCGGCCAGCGGATTGAGACCGTTGGTGAGAGCCTTGCCGAACACGATGATGTCGGGCGAAACGCCGAAGTGCTCGATCGACCACAGCTTGCCCGTGCGATAGAAGCCCATCT
The DNA here is from genome assembly GCA_035550075.1 of Hyphomicrobiaceae bacterium. Taxonomy (GTDB): domain Bacteria; phylum Pseudomonadota; class Alphaproteobacteria; order Rhizobiales; family Hyphomicrobiaceae; genus AWTP1-13. Next base: position 20,597 of record DASZQG010000035.1, read on the forward strand.
GAATTTCATCGACGACCAGCAGGATGCCGTGCTTGTCGAGCACCCGCTTCAGCTCGATGAAGAAGTTCTTCGGCGGAATGACGTAGCCGCCGGTGCCCTGGATCGGCTCCACGTAGAAGGCAGCGTATTCCGCCTCGCCGACCTTCGGATCCCACACCCCATTGTACTCGCTCTCGAACAGGCGCTCGAACTGCTTCACGCAGAGCACGCCGTATTCCTCCTTGCTCATGCCCTTCGGCCCGCGGAAGTGATACGGGAACGGCACGAACTGCGCGCGATCGCTGAAGTGCCCGTAGCGGCGGCGATAGCGGTAGGAAGACGTGATGGCGGAGGCGCCGAGCGTGCGGCCGTGGTAGCCGCCCTCGAACGCGAACATCAGGCTCTTGCCCTTGGCGTTGCGGACCAGCTTGAGGCTGTCCTCGACCGCCTGGCTGCCGCCGACATTGAAGTGCACGCGGCCTTTCTGCCCAAATTTGCGCTCCGCATCCTGGGCGATGACGGTGGCGAGCTCGATTTTCTCGCGGTGCAAGTACTGGCTGGCCACCTGCGGCAGCCGGTCGAGCTGGCGCCGCACGGCCTCGTTGAGGCGCTCGTTGCGGTAGCCGAAATTGACGGCCGAGTACCACATTTGCAGGTCGAGATAGGGCCTGCCTTCTCCGTCGTAGAGGAACGAGCCCTCGCAGTGATCGAAGATCTTGGGCGGCTCGGTGTAGTGCACGGTATCGCCGTGCGAGCAGTACTGCGCCTCGAGTGCGAGCAGCTCCTTTTCGGAAAGTTCGCGCCCGGTGCTCTCGCCCGCCGCGGCAGACGACCTGACAGTTTTTTGCATTGCGTGTCGCTCTTTGTCTTTTGACTATTCTTTGGCCGGCCGTTGCGGCTCGCGCTGCGTCGGAATCCGCTGCTCGAGCCATCCGGAGAGAAGCTCGCTTGCCTCGCCAAAATGGCTGAATGTGTAGTGCGGCAGCCCGGCCTTGCGGCAGTGCTTCACCAGTGCGCCTTTCGCCAGCACGAGGTCGACGCGTTCGGCGATACAGAAATCGGACCGGCCGTCACCGATCACGATCTGCAGCTTGCGCCGCTGCCCCTCGGCAAAGCGGCACTTGCAGTTGCCAGACAGCGTCGCGCAGTCGCTGCGTGCATACGGAAAGGTCAGCCGCCAGCGATCGTCGCCGCGCCACTGCAGCTTGTTGGCGTAGAACGGTACGTTGATGTTGTTGCGCTCGAGCACAGTGCGCACGGTGCGATCGAGGCCGTCCGATACCACCGTCACAGAATGACCGAGGCGACGGCAGTGATCGACAAACCCATAGAATGCGGGATCGATCTCGATGCCGGAGATCAGCTCATCCACCTGCGAGGGCGTTGCGCGCACGAGATCGATCTGGCGCACGAGGCACTCGCGCGAGCCGATGCGGCCCGCTTTCCAGTCGTCTTCGATGTCGCGCCAAGCCGGCTCGCCAAAGCGCTCGAGAAGCAGATCGGTGGTGTCGACAGGCGAGATGGTGCCGTCAAAATCAACGAAGACATGACACTTCACACGCGAACGCGACACGCTTGTAGAACCCGTTGATTGATTTGCCGCACCCCGGCCTCGAGGCGCCCTACCAGGCGGTGCCTCTTTAGCGCCCGTATGCACGCATGCCAATGACTTTCCATCACGTTCACGTCAATGCGGCGCACCTATCGGTTGCAACGATAGATGCGCCGACGCACGCATCAGTTGATACCGTCTCTTAAGATCAAGCCCTGAACGCAGATGCGGCCGCAAAGTTCATTATGGTAGAGCCCGAGACAGAAGGCCGCAGCGTCACGCCACTGTCATTCGCGCGCCGGAGTGCGTGGCGCTGAGCGCCGTTCAACCTTAATCACGTTGCAAAAATGCTCCGGCAACGTACGCGCTTGCGGCTGCGGCCAGGCCGATCAGATAAGGCGTGCCCACCGCAAATACGTATTTCCCGCCGGCCCAGAAGATCAGACCCGACATGATCGACAGGTACGCGCTCACAGGGCCGCCGAAGCGCGTGAAGAGGGCGAACAGCGTGACGACGAACACGCCTGCGCTGCCGAACGCCGACGCCGTCTCGACGATCTCGTGGATGCCGGCCGAAGTAATGGCGATGACAAAGGCCACGATGCACAGCGCCATCACGGTGGCGCGGACGGCCCAGACCTTTCCCGTGCTCGAGATGTGAGGAATGAGGCGCACAACAATGTTGTGCGAGATCTGCGAGGCCGGTGCATGCAGCGCGGAGTGAACCGTTGACAGGATCGCGGAAACGATCGCGCCGACGAACGCCACGTAGAGAATGCCTGGCAAAAAAATCTCGGCCAGGCGCGCGACGGTCTGCTCGCTGTCGTGAACGTTGGGCAACAGGCGCGGCCCTACCAGGCCGAGAAACACCGGCACCAGGCCGATCAGCAGGTAGACGACCCCGCCAACCGCCGTGGCGTTGCGTGCGACCTCGGCCGAGCGCGCGCCCAGGAAGCGTGAGATCAGCTCGACCGCGACGATGGTGCCGCAGATGGGCACCGCCAGCTTTTCGATGGTGCCGAGCACGCCGTCGGCGGTGTCGTAGACTTCAAGCTGCGCGGGTGTAACGTGCGCGAGGCTAGCCGAAACGCCGCCGACATGAGCGGCCACGACCGAGCCAAGGATCAACAGCCCGACAAGAACGGCAACGCCCTGGATGAGGTCGGTGACCGCATCGGCCAGGAGGCCGCCCACCACGGCGTACATGGTCACGAGCACCGTGGCGAGGACGATGCCTGTGCTCAATCCCATGTTGGAGTTGGCATCCATCACCTGGCCGAACGCGCGCACCTGCGCGGCGGCCCAGATCACCGACCCTGGCAGAAGCACGATGACCACCAGGCGCTCCACGCCCGGGGAGTAGCGCTCGCGAAACAGGTCGGCGAAGGTGGTCAGGCCACGGTTCCACAGCGCGCGGGCAAAGCCGAGCCCGACCAGAACGATAGCGCCCGCGTAGGCCATCGGGTCCACGACCGCCCCGGACAGGCCCTTGTCGTAGACCGCGCCGCCGGAGGCGACGATCGCCTCTGCGCCGAAGTAGGTGGCAAAGACCGAAAACATGGTGAGGCCGGGCCCAAGCCGCCGTCCGGCCAGGATGTAGTCGGATTCGCTGGAAATCCGCCGGGAGACCCAGGCCCCGATCAGGAATTGAATGAGGACATAGGCAAGCATCCCCCCCAAGGCCGCGTTCATCCGGTCGTCCCCCGAGCCAGCCCTTTGCCGAACAGTCGCGACACCGGGATCGCCCGCGCCGCAGCGCCATCGCCCCTGGCGACCGCCGCGGGCGAAGCTAGGCCAATCAACCGCGCGGATGAAGTGTACCGGCTGCCGTTACCCCGCCCTATTCACCTGATTTAACCTCGAATGAGCATTTCCCGGCCGCAATCCCCATATGAAGCCGATGCGTCTCGCCGGGCTAATGACCATGCGGGCTTTTCCTGTGCGTATTGCCACCCGTCACGTCAAACAGATCATTTCCGGGGTGACCGCCGTGGCGCTCGTCCTGGCCCAGGTACCGGCTGCCTTCGCGGCGCCGTCGCTCACCCGCTCAGACTATGATGCCTGCCAGGCGCGCGACGACCAGGGCTTTCGCATCGCCGTCGAGGCCATCACCCGCAAAGGTCTAGAGAGCGTGCTCGTGGGGCTCGACTACGACGCGCTGGTTAAAGATCAGTGGCGACGCGCCAACATTGACGACGCCATCGACCGGCAGGTCGATCAGGCCATCGGCGAGGTGCGCGATGAGTCGAGCTGGATGCAGCTTTGGCAATCGCTTGCCTCCAAGGAGAAGGCGCAGGAACTGGCAACGACGGCGGCCGAGCGCGTCTACCGCTCCGATTCCATGAAGAAGGCGCTAGAGGGCGTCGCAGCGGGCCTCGGCAAGGAGATCGGCAGCCGCATCGAGGTGGCGATCGCCGATACCGCAGGCCCGGCGTCGCAATGCATGCAGATGTTCCTAGGTCCTCGGTACGGCACCACCATCGCGCGCATCGTCTCGACAGGCGCCGGCAAGGAATACACCTTCGATCCCGCCAAGAACGTCGCGGCCGTTTCGACCGGCCAGGTGCTGGCGGAAGGCAGCGAGGGGATCGCCGGCACCGTCATCCTGGTCGTGCGGCGGCAGCTCACCAACATGGCCGCGCGCATCGGGCAGCGCATTGTGGGGTCCATTCTCAGCCGTCTAGTCTCGGTGGTTGCCGGCGGCGTCGGTCTCGTCCTGATCGCCAAGGACATATGGGATTTCCGTCACGGCGTGCTGCCGATCATCTCCGAGGAGATGAAATCCCCCGCGACCAAGGAAAAGGTGCGCGCAGAGCTGGTGTCGTCGGTGCGCGAGCAGATCGCCGACAACGTCAAGGACATTTCCAGCCGGACGGCAGACCGCGTCCTCGAGATCTGGCTGGAATTCCGGCGCGCGCACGCGAAGGTGGTCGAGCTTGCTGAGCGCCAGAGCGCTTTCAAGCAGTTTATCGACACCGTGGGCGCGCAGGAACTGCCCCGCGCGGATGAGCTGGTCAACCTGGTCCTGGCAAGGGAAGGCGAGGATGGCGTTCTCAAGCGCGTCGCCGACGGAACGCTTCACAGCGCCATCCATTCGATGCCCGCGGGAGGGCTCGAAATCGCCCGTGAAACCCGCTCGCTGGAGACGGCCCTGCAGTGGAACGCGGTGGCCGGCGATCATCTTGCAAAGGTCGTCGACTACGAGATCTACAGGCGCGCCACCCCTGAATCCTTCACCAAGGCCGGCCTGGATCGCCTGCTGGCGCTGGAAGACCGGCTGGCCGTGACGCGGCTAGCCTCGCTGAAGCCTGCCGCACGCGATGTCCTGTTCGAGCTGGAGAGCAGCGAGCTCAAAAAGCTTGCACGGGCGCTGACGCAGGAGGAACTCGACAGCCTGTCGCGTTACCTGACCGGGCTGGACAAGAGCTCCGCCCACCGCGTCCTGCGCGCGGTCAGCCAGACGCCGGCGCGCATGGCCCTGCTGGCGCGTGCGCGCGTGCGCGAGGCGATCCTGAGCAGCAGCGACCAGTCCGCCGCGGTCGGCATGATGCTGCAGACAACCTCACTGCCCGACCCGGGCGTCCTGCTCGATCACGCCCAGCTCGTGCTGGATGGGCGGGTGAACCCCCTGCTCCTGTGGCTGAAGCATCCGGTCGCGATCTCGGCGACGCTGGTGCTGGCCCTTGTTGTTCTCCTGTTCTTCAAGCGCCTGCTGTTCGGGAGGCGGCCGCGATACGCGCGAGGCCTCCTGCGGCGGCAGGCGTAGATATCATGCGCATCGTCACGACCGAGGATATCGATCAACCGGTCGAGAAGGGCGAGATGGTCTTCGCGTGCGCGGTCAGCGGAGCGAATATCCTGCGCGACATGCGCGAGGCCGTCATCAACACGATCGGCGGACGCATGACCAAGTACGAAGCGCTGCTTGATGCTACGATCGCGCGCGCCGTCGACATCCTGTCCCAGCGCGCGCAGGAAAAGGGATATGACGGCGTGCTCGGCGTGCGCATTTCTCATCCCACCATTACATCGGGCGCAATCGAGGTGGTGGTGAGCGGCACCGGGTTCCGATACCGCACGGGTCAGCGCTGATCGCAGCGCCATTTCAGTCATTTACCCACACAGGCGGTTGCCGCTGCTGCACCGAGCAGCAGGGACTGCTATACCTGCAGCGAGTCGCGGACGCTGTATCCGTTCGCGACAACCGATGAAGAGACCAGACGGGAGGTGATGGCTATGGCCTTGAAGGCTCCGGGGATCCTGATCTTTCTTATTTCGGTGGTCTTAGCGCTGGCAGTTCTGTTCTCCCGGTACTTCGGGGCAACCATTCCCTACCTCACCGGCGACATCACCCAATTCTACGGCATGACCGCCGCCTACGTGATCCTGCTACTTGGCTGCATCATGCGCGGCCTGTAAGCGGCGCCGTTCAGGCTTATTCCGGACTGCCCCCGTGCCGTACTGACGCGCGGCCAATCGTGCCCTGGTCAGAGGCCGGATTGTTGCGTTTCCATGGCGTCGATGGAACGTGTGAGCCAACATCTGCGTCGCGCCTTTGCCGGCGCACGAGGCTGGAGAAGAGAGATCATCGTCGCGCTCCTTCTCACGATCGCCGCCGTGGCCTTTATCGTCGGGGCGCTCGTTGAGCATGCGTCGCCGCCGACCGTCATCTCGGCCGACAAGCCTCAAGCGCGGTAGGTCACTGCGCCGTCCAGCCGCCATCGATCGAATAGTTCGCGCCGGTGATCGAGCCGGCGGCCCCGCTGGCGAGGAATGCTGCCAGCCCCGCCACCTCCTCGACGGTGACGAACCGGTTGGTCGGCTGCCGCGCCAACACGCGGCGCTTGGCCTCCTGCTCGGAAATGTTTTCTGATTTCGCCAGGTCCGGGATCTGCTTTTCGACCAGCGGCGTCCACACAAATCCCGGAGATATGGCATTGCAGGTGACGCCGGTCTCCGCCAGCTCCAGCGCGACGGTCTTGGTGAGGCCGGCGAGACCATGCTTGGCTGACACGTAGGCGCACTTGAAAGGCGAAGCCCGCAGCGAGTGAGCGGAGCAGATGTTGATGATGCGGCCCCATTTGCGCGACTTCATGCCCGGTACCGCGGCGCGAATGGTGTGGAACGCCGATGAAAGATTGATGGCGATGATGGAATCCCATTGCTCGACGGGGAATTTCTCGATCGGATCGACGTGCTGAATCCCAGCGTTGTTGACGAGAACATCGACCGATCCGAAGTCGCGCTCGGCCTTTTCAATCATGGTGGCGATCTGGTTGTGGCGAAGCATGTTGGCGGGATCGAAGGAAACGCGCGTGCCGTGCACACGCACCGCTTCGATGGCCGCCGCGTTGTCGCTTTCCGAGCCAAGGCCGTTCATGACGACGTTGGCGCCGCTGCGTGCCAGCGCATGCGCGATCCCGAGCCCGATCCCCGACGTCGAGCCGGTAATGACAGCAGTCTTGCCTGCAAGCTCCATGTGAGCCTCCTCGTTCTTGATGGCGGTTACGGCAGAAACCCTTTTTCGAGGGCCAGCGACTGGCGCCCGATGGCCCGGCCGCCCGCATCGAGATGGGCAATCGACCAGGAGATGTCGGTTCCGGCCTCCTGGGATGTGACCGATCGAAATCGAAAAGCAAGTGTCTCGCCGGCTTTGACACGGACCTTTGTGAGCAAGGGCATATAGAGCTGTTCCCAGTGCGTTCGCGGGTCGAGCGGACCGGTCGCAAGCCAAAGTCCCTCAACCAGCTCGGCGGCCCACCACAGCGCAAAGCCGCTGATCTCCCGCGCCGCGCCACACTTCCAGGACACTTCGCCCGAGCGTGCGCTCTTGCACGGCTTTCGCAGATCGGCCTCGTCGCACAGCAGCGCCGCCGCTCCACCATTCATGAGATCGGAGGGCTCGAACCAGCGGACATAGATATTGTTGAGGCTCATGATCCTTGCCGGCGCGAAATCAAGGTCGTGACCGATCGCGTCCCAGGCGCACAGCTCCCGGCG
>DASZQG010000036.1:0-1667 GCA_035550075.1 Hyphomicrobiaceae bacterium
GGGCAGCGGCAAGCCCGCGGCCGTCGGCGATGCCGCCGGCGGCGCACAGCAGGGTCGCCGGCGCGCGCGCAGCGATCAGGTCGGCCGCTTCAGGCACCAGCGTCAGGGTGGCGCGCGAGCCGGCATGGCCGCCCGCCTCCGCGCCCTGGGCCACCACCACATCGGCACCCTGGTCGAGCGCGATCTCGGCCCCGCGACGCGTCTGCACCTGGCAGATCAGCGCCGCACCGGCGTCCTTGATGCGGCGCGCGAAGGGTGCCGGGTCGTCGAAGGACAGGAACAGCGCAACGGGGTTGTGGGCCAGCGCGGCGTCAAGCAGGTGCGGCTGCCGCCTCAGGGACCAGGTGATGAAACCGCAGCCGACGCGTGCGTTGCCCGCAGCGCGAAACTGCTCCTCCAGCCACGCATCATCGCCGTAGCCGCCTCCGATCAGCCCCAGCCCGCCGGCGTTCGAGACCGCAGCGGCAAGGCGTCCGCCCGCGGCAAATGCCATCGGCGCCGAGACAATCGGATGGATGAGGCCGAAGCGCTCGGTCAGGCGGGTGCGTATCATCGGGGACCGTTACCTCAGAGGCTTGAGGCGCTGTCCGGGCATCAGCTCATAGGGGTCCTTCCAGCCGGGAAGCGCGCGCATGCGCTCGATCCACGCGGCGAGGTTGGGGTGGGTTTTCGGCCAGTCGTAACCGCTCTCCTCGGGCGGGTAGAACATGTAGCCGACGAGGGAGAAGTCGGCGATGGTCGGCTTGTTGCCCACGACATACTGTGACGAGCCAAGGTGCTTCTCAACGATGCCGAGTGCGGCCTCGAAGCGGCCCTTCAGGAAAGCCATCACATCGGGCGCCGGATCCCTGGGCATGAACGACTTGAGGAAGCGATAGATGGCGAAGTTGTTCGTGAACTTGTGGTTGTCGAACAGGATCCAGCGCAGGACCTCCAGGCGCTCGTCCTCGGTGGCCGGCTTGAACTTGCCGGTCTTGTCCGAAAGGTAGGTCAGGATCGCGCCGGACTGGGTAAGCTTGCGGCCGTCGAACTCCAGCACCGGGGCCTCGCCCATCTCGTTGTTGGCTTCGCGCCATTTCGGGTCGCGGGTGGCGCCGTTCATGAAATCTGTGAAAACAGGTTCCCAGTCGAGGCCGGTGCAGTTGAGGTAGAGCGCGACCTTGTAGGAATTTCCCGACTGGCAGAAGCAATGCAGTTTGTAGTGCGCCATGACCTTTGCGAACTCCCCGGAGCGTTGAATGGCCGACCTTAGCATGGTTCCGCGCGCGCACCCCAGTGGAAGGGCCCGGAGGACATGAGGCGGCAGGTGCATCCGGCGGGCTACGCGGCCATCGCCGCGGTGGCAGGAGCGTTGGTGGCGGCCGGCGTCTATCGCGCCGTGCTGCCGGTGGTTTCGGCGTGCAGGGCGGGCGGAAAAGAAATGCACCGCCTGGAGCTGCTGTTCGGCATGAGCCGCAAAGGCGGCGGCGAAGTGAGCGAGGCAGATTGGCGCACGTTTCTCGATGCCGAGGTCACGCCGAGGTTTCCCGATGGGCTGACGGTGCTCACCGGATATGGACAATGGCGCGGCACGGGGGACACGCTGGTGAAGGAGACATCGCGCATGCTGCTGATCTGGTATCCGGAAAGCGCGGACCGCGACGCGGGCATCGAAGCGATCAGGGCCG
>DASZQG010000037.1:0-2546 GCA_035550075.1 Hyphomicrobiaceae bacterium
CAGGGCCTTAGTGCCTTTTGCTCTTACCCAGTACGCAGCACGCAGCACTCAGCACGCAGCACGCCGTACTTCCTTTCCCCTTACCCTTCCGCCACGCCCACCAGCCGCAGGTAGGGCAGCAGGTCGCTGAAAAAGAACGCCGCGCGCTCGTCGATCATGGCGCGCGTCTCGGACGTGGATTCGATCGGCTTGTCGCCGCGGCGCGCCTTGGCGTTCATCTGCAGGAAGGCCTTGAGCGCGTGCTCCACCGCGTCGCCGTGGTTGCGCGGCCCCTGCAACAGCAGCCGGTCGACCAGGTTCAGCGTGACGCCCGTGCCCAGCACGGGGGAGGCCAGCATCAGGTTGCGGCTCGAGGGCGGCTGGGCGAGCAGCGCGCCGTTGAACCGCGCGGTGGCGGCGCGCCGCTGCGCCTCGCCATCCACGGGCAGGGCGGGCAGCACGTTGCCGAGGGCAGCCATGCCGAACAGCGCCTGGCGCGCGTGCGCTCGCGACTTGCCGGCCAGTTCGGGAGACCGGCAGATCTCATCGAAGGTCATGGGCTGGCGCGCCAGGGCGTCCAGCACCGGCACGTAGGTTTCGGCTTCCAGCGTGAGCTCGCCGGCCGGCGTCGCTTCCTTGAGCTTGCAGCCGCGACGCGGCCGCGCCAGGCAGAAACGCATGCCGCCGAGCAGGGCCTCCAGCGCCTTGGGCGCAACCTTGGGCGCGCCGCGCGTGAACACGTCCTTGCGGAACACGCGGTTGAAGGCGAAGTCCTTGAGGGTTTCGGCGGCGGTGCGATTGGGGGCCTCGGCCACGACCGCGAGCAGGTCTGCGGAGAGGATGAACGGGTCGAAGTTCTCGAGCAGGCTTGCCGAGCCGCAATACGTGAGCTTGGCTTCGCCGAGGTCGCGGGCGACGTCGGCGTGGTAGAAGGGGGCCCAGTGCTCGTTGTAGTACTCGTGGGCGAGGTAGCTCGGATCCTGCTTCGTGATGTTGGCCAGGCGCGCCCGGCCCAGGGGGCTCATGCGAAAGAAGGCGGCGCCGGCCTTCTCCAGCTTCTGGGCGAACTTCACGGATTCCTCGATGCGGGCGCCCAGGGGCCCGGCGCCCTGGCTGGCGCGATCGACGAGCAGGCGCTGCAGGGGCATGAGCTGGGCATGGCCGGGCAGGCAGTTGTAGCTGATGTAGGCGATGCCGGCAGGCTTGAGCCTGGCGCGGATGAAATCGGCGATCAACCTGCGGTTCTCGGCGCTGATCCAGGACCAGACGCCGTGCAGGGTGATGAAATCGGCGTCCTCGAGCGGCATCGCGACGAGCTCCGCGAAGCTTTTCTCCAGGAACTCGACGTTGGCGACGCCCGTTTCCCGGGCGAGCTGGCGGGCATTGTGGATGTGCGTCGGGTTGAAGTCGACGCCGATGAACCGGCCCAGGGGATTGGCCGCGGCCAGCAGGACCGTGCTCATCCCGTTGCCGCAGCCCAGCTCATAGTAGGCATAGGGCTTGCCGTCCGGCACGGATTCGAGCTCGCCCAGGACGGTGACAAAGCGCAGCAGCGCGGGGGTCAACTCCCGGTAGAAGCCGTGGGTATAGCCGATGTCGACGACGTAGCCGTCGGCCCACGTTTGATCCTGCATGGTTTCCTGTTCCCCGGTCAAAAAAATCCCGGCGCGAGGCCGGGCATCGAATTGCACGCGTGCGCCGGCCGCGCAGCCGGCGCACGCTCCTTCAGCCGAACAGCACGTCCGCGTGGGGCGCCGGTACCGCCTCGTGGGTGTTGGCCTGGAAGTCCCAGCCGCTGTCGGTGGTGGATCCGGTGGCGCCGGACGAGGTCTGCTCGATGTGGGCGTGGGTGAAGCTGCCGAAGTCGAAGGCCAGTTCGTTGGCGGTGCCGTTGACGGTGTCGAGCTTGGTGATGATCACGTCGTTGAACCGGAACTCGTCGACCAGCTGCTCCTTGCCCACGAGGCTGGCGCGGTAGGCCTCGATCTCCACGTTCTTGATGTGCTCGCCGGAGGCCAGCGCCAGGGTCAGCGCCAGGAGCTCGCCGCTGGCGCCCAGCGTCAGGCCCACGTCCTCCTTGCCGGCCTTGCCCGCGCCGCCGCCCCCGCCGCCGCTGCCGAAGGAGCCGGTGTTCTCGAAGCCGAAGCTGAAGCCGGAGACCTGCAGCCAGCCCTCGGCGCCGTCAAAGCGCACGTAGTACTCCATGCTGTCCGGGGCCACCTGGTCCAGGTCCTGGATCTTGGTGCCGTCGGCCTGGGGCTGCGGCCCGGAGAGCTCCTGGCTCGTCTTGAAGTCCCAGCCCGTGGTGGTGATGTCGCCGATCCCGCCGCTCTTGCTCTGCTCGACGTGGCCGTGGGTGAAGCTGCCGAAGTCGAAGCCCAGGGTGTTGTCGCCGGCGCCGTTGCCGCCGTCGAGCCTGGTGAGGAGGACGTCGTTGAACTTGAACTCGTCCACCAGCATCGCCTTGCCCGAGCCCGTGGCGCGATAGGCCTCGATCTCGACGTTCTTCAGGTGCTCGCCCGTGAACAGCGACTGGGTAAGCGTCGTGAGCTGGCCGCCGGTATCCA
>DASZQG010000038.1:0-2624 GCA_035550075.1 Hyphomicrobiaceae bacterium
ATTACTGATTACACCGACCCCGTTCTCCACGAGAACGCTCACGCTGATTTTATACGCTGGTCCGGTGACAGTTGCCGCTCCTTGGGGAAGTGCGCTAGCCCTTAAACAAGCATAGCCAGAAGCCGGGCGGCCGCGGCCGCGGCGAAAAAAATCGAAAACCTCCGGCGTTTTGGGGCGTATTTGTGTTGAACGCCAACAAACACGCCACACCTGCACGGAGGTTTTCGAGTGAGCGACATTATTTCAAAACGGATGGCGTCACGCCAGCGGCGCATCCAGCGGCGATTGGATCGGTTTCAGTTCCCGGACGACATGAGCCGGCCGATGATGCGAGGCACGAACCGGCACTATGAATTGGCGAGTCGAGCCAGCGGCACCGCCTACGGTGGCATGGGCTTGATCCATCAATTGCTCGAAAGATTGGAGCTGCCGCGCGAAATCAACCGGCGCGTTTCGGTCTTCAAGATCCACCTGCCGTACTTCGAATCGGATCATGTGCTAAATCTGCTCTACAACGCCCTGTGCGAAGGACGTTGCCTGGAAGACTTGGAGCTACGGCGACAAGACGAAGCCTACCTCAACTCCTTGGGGGCCGAACGCATCCCCGATCCCACCACCGCCGGCGACTTCTGTCGGCGGTTTCGACTGCCCCACATCGAGGCGCTGCACGATGCGTTCGACGCGGGGCGGAAGAAGGTCTGGGCTTCACAGCCCCAAGAATTCTTTGAAGAAGCGTGCTTGGACGCCGATGGCATCCTGGTCCCCACCAACGGTGAGTGCAAAGAAGGCATGGATATCTCCTCGAAAGGCGTGTGGGGCTATCATGCCTTGGTGGTTACGTTGCGTAACACAGGTGAAGTGCTGCGGTTGGTGAACCGGCCCGGCAATCGGCCCTCGCATGAAGGCGCGGCGGGGCGACTGGATGAGGCCAAGGAAGTTTGCCGTGCGGCCGGTTTCCGCCGCATTCGCCTGTGCGGCGATACCGACTTCAGCCAAACGAAGCACTTAGATCGTTGGCATGACGAGGGAGTGCTGTTCACCTTTGGGCTGGACGTATGTCCGTCGCGCTTTGTGGATGCCGACGATCTGCCGAAATCGGCCTGGAAACCGCTGATTCGGCCGCCTCGCTATGTGCCCCGCGGGAAACTGCGCGGCCAGCGCGAACGAGTGAAACAGAAGGTCGTCGAAGAACGTGGTTTTAAAGACATCCAGCAAGTGGATGAATGGGTGGCGGAGATGGACTACCGACCAGTCGCCTGCCGTCGTGCGTACCGACTGGTCATCGTCCGCAAGAACCAAATGGTGAGCGAGCCCAAGCAGGGGCGATTATTTGCCGACTACCGATACTTCATTTACATCACCAACGACCGGGAAAGCACGCCTTCCGAAGTCGTCTTCTTTGCCAATGACCGCTGTAACCAGGAGAACGTCTTGGCGCAACTCCGGGAGGTCCGCGCTCTGCGGGCTCCGCTCAATACCTTGCTGAGCAACTGGGTCTACATGCTGATTACGGCGCAGGCCTGGAACGTGAAGGCTTGGCTGGCCCTCTCATTACCTCCGCCTCAGGGCCGCTGGCGTGAAAAACACGCGATGGAACAAGAACGTCTCTTGCGGATGGAATTCCGCACGTTCGCGAACACCTTCCTGCGCATTCCCTGTCAGATTGTGAAAACGGGCCGCAAGATTGTGCATCGCCTGCTGGCTTGGAATGTCTGGCAGCCAGTGTTCTTTCGCCTCGTCGCGCAAATCGCTCGGCCGTTGCGTTGTTGACGTGCCGGCGCGGCCGCGCCGTACGGCCGGCGCGGCCCGCGTCACCTTGGTGCCGGAATTCGGACGTTCCGGCTCGCCGTGGCGCCTAGCCCTGAAGGAACCCTTGATGACGGACCGACAATTCGAGATCTTGCCAACGGCTCCGACGGGGTCCGCTGCGGGCGGCTGCGCCGCCCGTGAGGCCGCCACCGTGATACGGCGTACGCTTATTTAAGGTCTAGAGGGAGAGCAGGCACATCGTCCCGTGTTCCAGTTGCTCGCTAAGGTAGATCAACCCCATGACATGCGGCATCATGGCGGGGAGTTGCCTGTCGGAGAACCGATAGGTGCGGTATCGCGTTGTCTCCTCGAGCAACTTGAGCTGCGCCTTGTCGTTTGACTGCTCGGCCACCTGCTCCGCCTTCCCGCCCGTGAACTTCTCCCACCGCTGAACGATCACGTCGCAGTAGAGCGCTCCATCAGGAACGGCTTGCGCCCCGTCTGCTGACACCTGATCAGCCCTAGAGGAAGACGAATGGGGAGCAGGGACACCCTCGTCGTTAACCTACTTAGGCAAACGCATGTGGCCTACCGTCGGCGACGGCGGTCCATTGGCAATCCCTCGCGGCTCGTGCATCATGAAGCGGGGCAGCGACCACGATTTTCTAGCCGGAGAGTCAGACATCGACAAGCGAAACCGTCGCGAATTCCTGTTGTCGACCAGCGTCGCCCTCACCGCCGGCGCCATGCTCGGAACCGATGAAGGCGCCCTCAGAGGCGACAGCAGGGGGACCTCCCTGCCAGGCAGCCTTCCAGCGGTTCGCCCGCTGCCACTCGAGGGCATCCATGCATACGCTGATCGAGTCTGCGCAGCG
>DASZQG010000039.1:0-7919 GCA_035550075.1 Hyphomicrobiaceae bacterium
CCGCATCGCCTCCGAGCACGTGCAGGTGATGACCAAGGACCCGGACTACTTCCTGCGCAACATGACCAACTACGGCGCGCTGTTCCTGGGGCCCGAGACCAACGTCTCCTACGGCGACAAGGTGATCGGCACCAACCACACCCTGCCCACGCGCAAGGCCGCGCGCTACACCGGCGGCCTGTGGGTCGGCAAGTTCATCAAGACCTGCACCTACCAGAAAGTGAAGCCCGAGGCCTCCGCGATGATCGGCGACTACTGCTCGCGCCTGTGCGCGGTGGAAGGCTTCGCCGGCCACAAGGCCCAGGCCGACCTGCGCGTGAAGCGCTATGGGCGGTTGAGGGCCGCGTGAGAAGCCGTGACTGTCGTGACTGCCGTAATTGTCGTGACTCGTAAGGGTTTGCCGACAGTCACGTGGTCACGGTAGTCACGTCGTCACGACCAACCCGGCTCGCCAGACCTCCAACGTGGATACCCCGCTTCACGGACAAGTGGCCGTCATCATCGGCGGCTCGGGCGCCATCGGTTCTGCCATCTGCCGGCATTTCGCCGCGGCGGGCGCGACCTGCGCGGTGACTTACAACGGCGGCGAGAAGGCGGCGAAGGACCTGGTCGCCGGCCTGCCGGGCAAGGGGCACTGGAGCGCCCGGGTTCCGGTCGACGACAGCGCGGCCCTCGCGGCGCTGGCCGCCCAGGTCGAATCGAAGTTCGGCAAGCTGCATGTGCTGGTCAATTGCGCCGGCATCACCCGTTACGTGCCGCATCCGCAGCTCGACGACCTCGACGACCAGCTCATCGACGACATCTTCCGCGTGAACGTGCGCGGGCCGTTTGCCGCCGTGCGGGCTTTTCGCAAGCTGCTGGCCGCCAGCGGCAACGGGCTGGTCGTGAACATCTCCTCCATCGCCGGCGTCACCGCCATGGGCAGCAACATTGCCTATTGCGCTTCCAAGGCGGCGCTGGATTCCATGACCAAATCCCTCGCCCGCGCGCTGGCGCCGGAGATCCGCGTCGTGTCGGTGTCCCCGGGGCTGGTGGATACCGACTTCGTCAAGGGCCTGGACAAGAAGTGGCGCGACGAGCAGGCGACGCGCACGCCGCTCAAGCGCCTCGCCACCGCCGACGAGATCGGCGCCGCCACCCTGGCGATGATCACCCACTTTCCCTATTCGACTGGCTGCATCTTCCCGGTCGACGGCGGCCGGCCGCTGGCCTGAAGACCATGGCCGAAGCCAGGAGCCTCTACAACGAGGTCATCCTCGACCACATCAAGAACGCCCGCAACTTCCAGGCGCTCGCCGACGCCGACCGCAAGTCCCACGGCATCAACCCGTTGTGCGGCGACACTTTCAATGTCTACGTGAAGCTCGAAGGCGATCGCATCGCCCAGGCCGCGTTCGAATGCGAGTGCTGCGGTATCTCCATGGCCTCGGCGTCGATCATGACCGAGGCCGTGAAGGGCAGGAGCGTCGCCGACGTAAAGGCGCTGCTGCGGCACTTCGAAGGCCTGATGCGCAACCCTGGCGCGACCTCCAATCCTCCCGAAGGCGCCGCCGAAATCGCCATGCTGGAACTGATCGCCGATTTTCCCTCCCGGGTGAACTGCGCGCTGCTCGGCTGGCATACGCTGGAAGCGGCGCTCGACGGGCGCGAGAACACGACCCTGGGCGGTTGAGCGCGGCGCACGGCCAGGACGGGTTTTGCTGGCGGGCCGGACCCTCGTCAGCCTCTGCCTGAACTTTCGGCCGCGTCGGGCGGGACGATACTTCGCCTTGGTTGCCAAGGCAGGACAGGCGTCATCCATCTCGACCTGGTCCGCTGCTGCCGCGTACCACAAGCCATTCCAACGGACGAACCCTTTGATCCATTTAGCATAACCATCCTCCGTCCCCAGGCTGTGATGGAATTGGCGGATCCGCTTCGGATCATGTCCAGCCAACGGATGGACTGCGTGACGCCAAGCTCTTTACGCAAGAGCGAAATTGGGGAATATTGCGGACTGGTTGGGCGCCTGGGAGTCCAGTTAGATGTCATTTTTATTGTCTGACGCGAGTTAGACGCCGAGAATCACGTCATGGCTCTGTCAACGGCTCAGATCGGGCGCTGCGGCGAGCTTCTCGTCCAGTATGAGCTTCTGCTCCTCGGCGTCGAGTCAGCTCCGTTAAGCACCGATGCCGGCGTCGATTTGGTGGCCTACTCGCCAAAGTCGCAAGAGGCACAGACAATTCAGGTGAAGTCGAACTACAAGGCCAAGCCCAGTGGTGGCAAAGGAAAGGCCGCGCTCGATTGGTGGATCACAGAAGATAACCCCGCACAACTTGTGGCGCTCGTTGATCTCTCGTCAAAGCGCCTGTGGCTCTTTCTAAAGCAGGAGCTCGCAATCCTCGCCCAGCAGCGTTCCAGCGGCCGGCTGCACATCTACATGTACACGGATCCGACGCACAAGCCAAAGAAGACTGGTCGCCTCGCACACATGTATGAGTTCGAGAAGTACCGTCTGGAGCATCGCGCACATGATCTCTTCGGGGTCTAACCCGTCGTTGCGCCCGGCCTGCTACAGCGGACTTTGCCCGTTTCCGCAAGCGGGTTAACTCCAACGTTAGGGCACCGCGAATTCACTATGGCATCTGATTCGAAGTTGGAGAAGAGCATCAAGAAGTACTCTGATGTTTTTGGAACGGTGCTACTTGGAATGCATCAGGATTTGCAAGCACAACAGCAAACAGTCGATAGGAAAATCGCCGAGTGGAACCAATTGGCTCGCAAACGTAGCGAAGAAATCCTGTCCGTTCAGGTGGCTGTCTCTTCGAGTCGGGAGGAGATTAAGTCGATTGCTTCAGACATCGGGAACGCGGGCAAGGAGCTAGAGAGCGCTGTCGAAACGACGCGCCACGCCATAACAACGCAACTTGACGCAATCGACGCAGCATCCACACGTCTATTCGAAGATATCCGCGCCTTGCTAGAGTACACCAGGAGCGAAAATGCCAAGTGTCTTGATAGTCTTCAGCAGCTGCAAACACTGCACCAAGCGAAGGTAGAAGCATTTGCCAGACAGACACGCCACCTTCTATTGGGGGCTATCGGAATAGCGACGGCACTGGTAGTGTTGGCGATATTTGCGCGATGAAGGAAGATCAAGAGGTTTTGGAGAGGATCGCGGTCTCCTATGAGGCGCGATTGGGAGGTACATCCGCGCAACGTCGAAGACAAGTTGATGAGCTTTTTCAGCGGTATTTCGATGGACGGGTCAGGCCACTTGCGGAAGCATTGGCGTGCGGTGCAGCAGTGTCAGCATTGTGGTCAGGAGGATCGTTCGATCCTGAGCGCCTTGATGCACAGCAGCGAGAGGCATTCAACCTTGCATTTCCAAATCTGAGTGTCGAGGACGTTTCTGACTACTCTGGAGGAGCGCTCACCGGTTTGCTCAATGCATGGAAGGGAAAGCTATTCGAGATAAAAGTTCGCGACAGCCTCAATGATGGAGAGTGGGTCGGTAATTGGCACCTTGAAGCTGGACAAAGAGCAGTCCTTGCCGACAGTCCAACGCAGGTGGGTTGGGATCTTGCGATATATGGATCAGATGGAGCGATTGCCGAGCAGATTCAGCTGAAATCTACGGACTTGATTGCCCATGTCGAGGCGGCCGCAGAACGCTATCCGGAAATTCCAATCGTAGCGACGGCCGAAGTCGGGAGTGCTTCAAGCGCCACAACGGACATTTCGATATCCGACATTTCCAACAGCGCACTGGAAGAGGGGTTGAGCGATGCAACTGCCGCTAGTCTCCTAGATAGTGGTTGGGGTGTTGTGCTGCCAGGACTTCCGTTGGCGCTGAACCTCTACTGGGTTGCCAAGGGCGATCGGACGCCCGAGCAAGCAACACGCGCTGTAGCAGCCTCGGCTGCGGCAATTGGCACTGCAGCTGTAGCAACCGATCTGCTTTCGGACATAGCAACTGAAGTTGTTCTCAACGGTGTTGTAGGTTTTGGAGTGGGATTCCTCGCTCGGAAGCTATTTGGTTGGTTGCTAAGCGGCGATGGCGAGGTTCAGCGCGTCCCGGAGAAACCTGTTAACTGGGAGGCGTTGATTTTGCGAATTGATCGTGCAACAGAAAATGTTCGCACTGTCAGTCGAAGCTATTCAGCTCTTCCTGCTCCATCGTCTTGATGATGCGTCGCGCGTTTCAACGGTCAAGGCCCTAACTCTAGGTGGAACGGACGGGCGATATGCATTCTATGCAACGATCCACGTCCACACTGGCCCGCCGTTCACCAAGACGTTAGAGCGCACAACTTCACTCCCCCGCATGCAAGCGAGTGTCGTCATCCTGGTCGGAGCGCTGGTCGGCTTGGCAGCATTCGCGGCCTGGCAGCATCGCCGCCGACGTGCACTCGCGCGCGAGCACTACATCCGCGCCTACGTCTTTCCTGCTGGTGTGCTGCAGGATCTCCTGAAGACCTACCCGCAGTTAAGGATCAAGGACGCGCAGCTTGCCGCACGCGCGCTACGCCAGTTCTTCCTCGTCCACGCGAGGGCCGGAGGGCGTCTCGTTGCAATGCCCTCCAAAGTCGCCGACGCGCTTTGGCACGCCTTCATTCTTGATACTCGCGCCTATCGCGCCTTTTGCCGGGCCGCATTCGGCTCCTACTTCCACCATCTCCCGGAAGCCGCCATGCGCTCCGCGGACACGGATCAAACGGCCAATTGGCGAACGTGGCGCCTGGCTTGCCTGGAGGAGAACATCAATCCACTCAAGGCCACGCGCTTGCCGCTGCTCTTTGCGCTGGACGCAAAGCTCGGTGTCCCTGGCGCCGTTGTCCATGACCCCTCCACATTCAGGAAACCTTCGTCTTCGGGAGGTGGCGGTTGCGGTGGCCATGGCGACAGCGGCGGTTGCGGGGGCGGCTGCGGTGGCGACTAGGTGGCTCGGTGCGCTCCAACCCTTCGCTCGAGTCGCGGACCTGCAAAGATTAGCTACGCTACAGTGCATCATCATTCTCACTTTCGCGCGGCCAGCCTTTGAGGTCCGCTCAGCTCATACGTTAGCTTTCACGGACTAGGGCGATGCTCAAGCAACGCGGCGCCAGGACAGCCGATGGGAAATGGTCCATTCCCGCGGCAGAACGCAACAAAGGCCCAATACTTGAGGTCCTTGCGCGCGTTCTGCCCGAGCGAGGCGTCGTGCTGGAGGTCGCCAGCGGCACGGGACAGCACGTCATCCATTTCGCCAAGGCGCTCCCAGGCCTCACCTGGCAGCCGTCCGATCCGGACGCGGAGCTTCGAGAATCCATTGCCCGGCGCATCGAAGAGGAACGGCTCGCGAACGTCCATCACCCCATTGACCTGGATGTGGCCAGACTTCCCTGGCCCTGGCGGGCAGCGGATGCAATACTGTGCATCAACATGATTCACGTTGCTCCCTGGTCCGCGACCCTGGCATTGCTCGAAGGCGCAAAAGCCTTGCTGCCGATGCGGCAGGTCCTGTACTTGTACGGGCCGTACCGTCGCTTCGGCCGCCACACCTCGGAGAGCAATGCCCAGTTCGACGCGGATCTTCGTGCGCAGAATGCCGAATGGGGCCTCCGCGACATGGAAGCCGTATCGGACGTCGCGGGTCGCGCCGGATTCGTGCTGACCGAGATTGTCGACATGCCGGCGAACAACTTCAGCCTGGTTTTCCGGCGTGAAGGCTAACCCTGCGTTGGAGCGGACGCGTCGGAAGCGGGAGTGGCGAGCATTGCCCGCGGCGTGGCGCGCCGCTCAACGCGTACGCTAGAGTGCACATGACACATTCCATCAAGTCGAAGTTCCTTCAACTATTCGAGCGCGATCAAGGTCGCTGTGTCTACTGCGGACTCGATCTGAAAGCGGATTTCGATCGCTTCGTAATGGCCACAGAGGATCATCTGGTTCCACAGTCCAAAGGCGGGCAGGCGCGCGACCTTGAGAACCTGATTCTCAGTTGCACCGTGTGCAACCGCTTGAAGTCCGATTTCGTGCCGGATCCGCCAATTGATTCGAAGACCGAACGCCGCAAGTACATTGCGACGGTTCGGGCCCACATCATGAAGCGGCGAAGTGAACGCCTGAAAGACTTCATGAAAGTCACCCATCCCGGTCTCGCCGACTACCAATGACCCGGGCCCTGATCCGCGCGCGGTCTAGTTCGTCGTTGCTCCCGACTTGCCACGGCTGGCTTCGCCAGCCTGCACTCGCGGGTGAATGCCAACGTTCAGCGCCCTGTGCGACGATAATGACCGGGTTTGCGGTGGCCGACATCGACATGGCCGCTGCCCGGGAGGAGACCTATGAGACACAGCGAAAGACACAGGACGCACCGCACGGGATGGCTGCGAGCCGCCGTGCTGGGCGCCAACGACGGCATCGTTTCCACGGCGAGCCTGGTCCTGGGCGTGGCCGCCACGGGGGCCGATAGCCGGGCCATCGTCGTCGCGGGCGTTGCCAGCCTGGTTGCGGGCGCCATGTCGATGGCCGCCGGCGAATATGTCTCGGTCAGCTCGCAAGCCGACACCGAGAACGCGGACCTGGCCCGGGAAAGGCGCGAGCTCGCGGAAGACCCGAAGCAGGAGCACGCGGAACTGACGGCCATCTATGTCAAACGCGGCCTCGAAAGGGACCTGGCGTCCAGCGTCGCAACCCAGCTGATGGCGCACGACGCGCTGGCAGCGCATGCGCGAGACGAACTGGGCATCTCGGAAACGCTGGCAGCCAGGCCGGTGCAGGCCGCGCTCGCGTCCGCCGCGACGTTTGCCGCGGGGGCGGCGCTGCCGTTGCTGATGGTTCTCCTGCTGCCTGCCGCGGCGCTCATGTGGGGCGTCGCGGGAAGCTCGCTCTTTTTCCTGGCGTTCCTGGGCCTGGTTGCGGCACGGGCGGGCGGGTCTCCACTGCTCGTGTCCGCGGCGCGCGTGACGTTCTGGGGCGCGTTGGCCATGGCGTTGACGGCCGGCGTCGGCGCGCTGTTTGGCGTGGCTGCGTGACGGGCACGCCCATATCGGCGGCAACGCGCGGGCCTTTCCCCGTGAGGATGTCCCCCGGCAGGCCGGGCGCCGCCCCTCATCGCAATCCCTAGGCCCCGGGAGGGCAGCGCATGCGGCTGGAAACCTGGCTCCTCTACCTCGTCGCCTCCATCGGCCTGTCCCTTTCCCCGGGACCGAACGGGCTGCTTGCCCTCACCCACGGGGCGCTCCATGGCCGGCGCATGACCCTGTTCACCATCTTCGGCGGCGCGCTCGGCTTCGTGGCGATCATCGCACTGTCGATGTTCGGCATCGGGGCGCTCATCAAGTCGTCCGTGGCCTGGCTCACGGTACTCAAGTGGGTCGGGGGCGCCTATCTTGTCTGGCTGGGCATCCAGGTCTGGCGGTCTCCGCCGCTCGACATCGAGATCGGGGAGAGGCCGCGGCAGGCGAGTGCCGGGTCGCTCTTCCGCCAGGGGGCGCTGTCCGCCGCCACGAATCCGAAGGGCCTGCTGTTTTTCACGGCCTTCCTGCCGCACTTCATCGAGCCGGGTCGAAGCCTGCTGCTCCAGTTCGCCATCCTGGCCGGCACCTTCGTGGCCACGGAGGTCGTCACGGAATACCTGCTTGCCTGCGCGGCGAACCAGGTCCGGCCCTGGCTGCGGCGGGTCGGGCGCCGGTTCAATCGCGCCTGCGGCGGCCTGTTCATCGCCATCGGGGCAGCCCTGCCGCTGCGAACCTGACGGCCATCGGGGCGCAAGCCCTGCGCCCCTGGCCATGCCGGCCGCATTAGAATGGACCCATGGTCCCCGCGCATCCCGTCGAACCCGAAGCGGAAGAGTCCGCGAGCCTGCTGCCCGTGCTGCGGCCGCTGTCCCCGGCCGACCCGTTCCGCTGGCTGGCGCTGGGCACGCGGGACTTCCTCCGGGCGCCGGGGATCGG